>NZ_JBVAYU010000017.1:0-70216 GCF_055412745.1 Pseudarthrobacter woesei | reverse complement strand
ATCGGACGACCCGAGGAAATCACGAGCTCCACGGCGTCGTCCTTGTACTTCTGGCTATACCTCTTACGGTCGGTCATGCGAAGAAGGGCTCCTAACAAGCTGTCTCACAAAACCATACGGCCGCACTCTGAAGCTGCCGGGCATGGCCCGGAGCCTTGGCAAGGCGATAGAAATCTTTACGTCCGAAGTCCGTGAAATAAAGAAGAGCGGCACCACGGATGCCGAGGGCAGCTCCGGGCCGTTCGAGGGACCCGTGGCCGCCGGCCCGAAGTCTACCGACACCGAAAGCCGCACCGCAGACGGACCCGGCGTTCTGTCGCCGAACCGCTTCTGAGACGCCGCGGCAGTGGCCATGAGCCGTCGACCTAATCCCGGGGGCGGATGGCGCTCCTGGAACACCTCAAGGAATTGCGGAACCGGCTCTTCCGGGCTGCTATCGCCGTCGTGCTGGGAACCGTCGTCGGCTTTCTCGTTTATCAGCCCTTTCTCGCGGCGCTGATCAAGCCGATCCGTGACCTGAACGAACACGAAGGACGGCAGGCGACGCTGAATTTCGACGGCGTGGCGAGCTCCTTCGACCTGATGATCCAGGTTTCTGTGTTCCTGGGACTCATCGTCGCCAGCCCCGTCTGGCTGTACCAGCTCTGGGCCTTCATCGTCCCGGGCCTGCACAAGAAGGAACGCCGGCTCTCGCTGTCCTTCGTTGCTGCCGCGGTGCCGCTGTTTGTGGGCGGGGTGCTCCTGGCCTGGCTTGTGCTCCCCAACGCGGTGCGTGTGCTGACGGACTTCACTCCCTTCGGCGGCTCGAACTTCATCAGTGCCCAGATCTATCTTGCCTTCGTCCTGCGGCTGCTGCTGGCCTTCGGCATCGCGTTCCTGCTGCCGGTCATCTTGTTCGGGCTGAATCTGGCCGGACTGGTCAAGGGCAAGCAGCTCGTCAAGAGCTGGCGGATCACGGTGTTCCTGGTCTGTCTGTTCGCGGCCATGGCTGCGCCCGGCGCGGACGCCATGAGCATGTTCTACCTTGCCGGCCCCATGCTGGTCCTCTTCTTCGCGGCCATCGGCCTGTGCCTGCTCAACGACCGCCGCCGCGAGAAGCGGGCCCTCAAACGCGCCGTCGAAACCGAAGCCACCGCGGACCAGGCCACTCCCGGCCCCGAGCTGGAGCATCTCTAGCCGTCCGCACCAGGGACCGGAAGGCCACGTATTCTTTTGTTCCCGGGTCAGTGGCCATAAGCACGAGTGCACAGCGGTGCAGTGCCGCGTTGGGCTGTCGATCGCCGCCGCGATTCAGGCGATGTCTGGTGGCTTCCCGGATGAGGCCGGCAGCGGAGATGTTCCGCAGAGGGCGGCGAAGGCAGCTTCGCTGCCTAACCGGTCGGCGTTGTCTCCGGCGGTGAAAAGCAGCTGGCTGGCTGTGACTGTCGAGATGCCCCGCGTGGCGATCAGGGCAGGATTTGTTTCCGTTACGAGAGATTCGGGCTCCTGGTCATAGGTGCTGATCTCCTCGCCAAGGTCCATATACCGGCTGGCTAGGCGTTTCAGCGTCGAGCGAGTGAACACTTCCACCTCGTGCGCTCCCGACCTGGCGTGGGGAAGCAGCGGGGTTTCTGATCAATTTTTTGTGTTGTCAGTCCGCGGTATTCGCCCCGGAAATGCTCCGGAGCGGTCACCAGCAGGGACTTGATCTGGGTGACTACTTCGGTGCGGGCCTTGAGCGCTGAGCGGCGCCCGGCATGGATCACCCTGATCGTTTCAACCGTGCTGTCACTAGTACGGGGCGTCACTGTGTCGTTGGGCGCCAAAGCGGCATGCGCTGCGGTGTGGGCGTCGATGGGGTCTGACTTGCCTTTGAACCGCCGCGCTGTTCGGGCAGGCCTGATCACTTCGACCACGGTGATACCGTGGGCGTGCAGGTGGCGGGTTAATCCGGCCCCGTATGAGTTTGTGCCTTCCACTCCGACTACTTGACTTTGCCGACAGGTAAATCACGCGAAGTGTTATTTCACGGTGAGGGTGCCTTTCATGTTGCCGTGGAAGGTGCAGTGGTAGGGGTAGGTCCCGGGTTTGGTCGGGGCGGTGAAGGTGCCGGTGCCGACTTTGATGGCGGCGTCGAACGCGTCACCGGTGTCAGCGGTGATGGTGTGCGCTTCGATGTCTTCGTTGGTGACACTGATTGTCGCTCCGGGGCTCACGGTTTCCGCGCCCTGGTATTTGAAGCCCTTGATCAGTATCTTCGCCGAAGCCGCTGCGGGTGAAGAGCTTGGGCTGGAGGTCGAGGGAACAGGTTCAGTGGTGGCAGGGAGGGTTGAGGCTGATCGTTCCGTCGTTGTCGGTGCTGCTATCGTGCCAGACCCTGACGTGGCAGACCCTGACGTGCCAGGGGCGCCGCAGCCGGACAGAGCCAGCACGACTACTGTTGCCGCCAGTCCGAAAGCCCTGAGTGTTCTGGTGTTCGCCTTCATGATGAAACCTTTCGTCTGCCCTGCTGTAGTGATCTGCGGCGGGGGTGTGTCAGGGGTGTTTGATCCAGCAGGCCAGGATGGTGGTGGAAAGCTGGTAGGCCAGGGCATTCCTGGTGATGTTGTCCGGTCCCAAGGTCGCAGGCAGGTCGGTAGCATCCACCTGAAGGACGAAGCTGTCCTTCTGGAACACTGCTGACCCGTCAGCGGTTTCGTAGGCCGGGAAGCCCAGGTTCGCCAGACCCTCGATGGGTGTGGCGTCCTTTGCCAGGGCCTGCATTGCGTCGAAGTATTTCAGTGCCGACGCCTGATCTTTCGCTTCCCTGACGGAGATCTCCAAGGCACCCTCTTTGAGGTGGTACGTGCAGGTAAAGGTGCTGTCGGCCCAGTCATTGACTGTGTGCGGTTCTGAGTCCAGATCCAGGATGGATGTGAGCCTGTCCATCGGCTGGTCTCCGCACACCATCAGGGCAGCGTCGCTGGGGCCTTGGGCCTGGGGTGCGCCCGGGGACGGGGAGGAGCCGTGGTTGTGCCCGTCGGCGTGCCCTGATTCGGCGGCGGCTGAGGATGACGAGGCAACGACTGCGGGGGTGGCCGGCCCGGCGGATCCGGCGGCTGCTGCGCAGCCGGAGAGCAGCAGTGACGTGGCGGCCAGGGTAGCCAGGGCATGCTTTCGGTGTTTCATATCCAGTCCATTCGCGCCATTTGCCGCTTCCGGATGGAGCGGGAGTTCCGTGTTCAGACTTTGAGTTTTGCGTAGATGACGTAGTTGTCATCGAAGAGCCTGGTGGCGGGATCGTAACCGTCGCACGTGATGAGCCGGAGCTCAGCGCCGGGGGTATTGCCGTAGACCTCGAGGGTGGGGAGCTGGCTCTTGCTGTACTGGGCGCCGCGGTCAACGGTGAACACCGCCTTGGTGCCGTCGATCCGGGAAACATTGATCTCAGCACCGGGGGTGAGCTTTCGGAGGTCAGCGAAAACTCCGGTGGCGCCGCCGAGTGCGTTGACGTGGCCCAGCATCACGGAGGGGCCACGTTCCCCGGGGGAGGGGGAGCCGTTGTACCAGCTGGCGGGTGCCCCGCTTCCGGTAGGGGGTACTTCCAGGGAGCCGTTCTCCCGGAGTCCAAGCTTGAGGAGGTCGGTTCGCACGCCGATGGCCGGGATTTCCAGGGTCACCGGCTCGGATCGGGTCAGCACCGCGGGCTCTGCCACGGCAGGCGCGGCAGCCGGACTCGATGCGGGAGGTGCCGGTACTGCGGAACCGGGTGCGGCGGGGGTGGTTGCCGCGGAGGGTACCGCTGAAGCGGAAGGTGGGGAGCCGACGTCCAGCGTTCCACTGTTTCCTGCACCGCAGCCGGCCAGGGCCAGCAGGAGCAGAACCCCGGCCGCCGTGGCGGACCGGAGGCCCCCGCGGCGGCCGGGATTCTTGGTTCTCACAGTAGTGATCCGGTCAGCCGGTGCTTAGGCCGCTGAACCGGCGCTGCGGCGGCGGACAACGTAGGCTCCACCGGCAAGTGCGACCAGGGCCAGGCCGCCACCGACGGCGAGGGCACCGGTGTCGGTACCGGTTTCCTGGCTGACGCCGGTGTCAGCGCCGCCTGCCGGCACCTTCATCTGGCCGGCCTTCAAGGTCCCGCACAGGGCAGGGGAGGTGGCGGCCAGCGGAAGGGTGGGGGCCAGGTCGGACTTGGCGGCCTGCCCTGCGGCGCTGAGGGTGGCGGGGTCAAGGCCGTGAACGACCACAACAGCGGTGCCGGCGTCCAGGGCTGCCTTGGTCTCGGCGTTCAGTTCGAACGTGCGGTCAACGGTGTAGGCAGCACCCTGGCCGCCGACCTTAAGGTCAAGGCCGGCTGCGGGGCTGGTGTCACCGCTGGTGGACAGGGTTGTCACGATGGCGCCGTAGGACGGAGCGCCTTCGGTGGTGGAAATGACCTGGTCGCCGTCCTTATCCGCCGAGGGATCCGGGCAGACGCCCTTAGCCCCGCCGTGGATGTGCTGAACGTGCGGGTAAGGAGCGTCCATAAAGGTCGCGGGCATCCCCGAAACCTTCAGGACAACGTGGGCCTGGTTGCCCTTGACATCAACAGTGATGGTGCCCGAGCCTTTGCTGCCGTTGAGCTGGCCCAGGGTGGACTGGTAGGACTGGTCCGCTGCCATCGCAGGGGAACCGGAAAGGGCCAGGGCGGCCAGGGCCAGGGTGGGGACTGCCATAAAGCGAAGTGTCTTATTCATGGAATAATCTCCTCATACACGCGCGTGTGATGTTGGCGCCCCCAGGAAAGGGACACCGGTACTTCGGAACACTACCGGCAAAGGATGGGTGAAAATGTGGCCCGGACCACATTTTTTTAGTCCAGTTACCGGCGGGTGGGCATCAGAGGTGCCTGACCCCGGGCCGGTAACCAGCCCGGTCAGGCACTTCAAGCCCCGCTGCGGGCCCCCCTGGCAGCAGGCCTTGATCCAGGTAGGGTCTTGTGCAGTAGGGCGTACCCGGCCACCGCCAGGGCCCCTGCGGCCGCTTCGGCGACCGCCGTGATGGTCTTGGCCGTGTACCAGACCGGTTCATACATCGAAGGTAACGGCCCAACAGCGGGGACCTGGACATACCGGTAAAGAATGACCGCGCCCAGAGACGACAACGCCACCACAGCGGCAGCCGCGAAAGCGGTCCGGGAACCTTTGAGCAGTACGAACACCGCGGCCAGGGCCGCGGCTCCGGCCTGGATCAAAAACAAGGTCCCTTGCCCGAGACCGCCCGGCGCTGCCTGCTGATAGCCCGGGGCGAGCTGGACATGGACCACGGCACTGACCACCAGACCGGCCGCAACGCCGACACGCAGCACCCAACGAGAACTCGTCCGCGGATTCGTTTCCGGCCGACTTATCTCACGGTTCATTTCACGACCAGCGTCCCGGTCATCTGCGGGTGAAAGCTGCAGATGATCCCGTACTCACCCGGGGAATCCGGTGCCCGAAGGCTCACGGTTGCACCGGCCGGGACTTCAACGTCGAACCCGTCCTTGTCCTTGGCGGTCAGGGTGTGCGGGGCGCTGTCCGCGTTCGTCACTGTCACCATCGCTCCCGGCTTCACCGACGCCGGGACCTCATACGCGAAGCCCTTGATCGTGATAGCCCCTTCGGACGCCTGCGCCGACCCATCAGCTGGGGAGGCGGCGGAACTGGTTGCAGGCGGCGCGGCGGGTGCGCCCCCGCCCTCAGCAGCGCACCCGGTAATGCCCGCCAGCGCAACTGCCGCGGCTGAGGCCCAAATACGAGTAGTGGTTTTCATGAAAAATCCCCTTCGAAAGGGATATTGTCCTCCACCCGCCGGACGGCGCGCCCATCAGGAAACTACCCCACACACCCTATTCGTCACCCCTGCCCTTACGGACTGCCCGACGGGGACTCGCGGAATAACCGGCCCGGACCGGGTCCATGTTGTCCGGAGGAAGTTTTCTGATGTGAAAGACATCATGCTTCCGGTCTGTGTAGGCTGGCCCCATCCGGCACGGTACGAGCATCGAAGGGTGAGTCATGACTGAAATCACTGCACATCACGGATTGTTCAAGGACACCAACCTGCATGTGGATGACACCGGAGGGCCGGGTCATCCGGTGGTCCTGATCCACGGGTGGCCGCTGTCCGGGGAAGCGTTCCAGGCCCAGGTGCCAGCGCTTCAAGACGCCGGATACCGGGTCATCACGTACGACCGGCGCGGCTTCGGCCGCAGCGACAAACCAATGACTGGCTATACGTATGACACGCTGACCGAAGACCTGCACGCCCTGCTGGAGCAGCTGGAACTCGATGACGTCACCCTGGTCGGCTTCTCCATGGGCGGCGGCGAAGTGGCCCGCTACTTCAGCCTCTACGGAGCGGAACGGCTGCGCAGCGTCGTTTTCGCGTCCGCGGTCCCGCCCTACCTGATGCAGACCGGCGACAACCCCGAGGGGCCCCTGACCAAGGATGCGGCCACGAAGATGACAGCGGACCTTACCAAGGACGAAGACGAGTTCTACGACGGATTCACGCGCGAGTTCTTCTCCGTCAACGGAGAACTCAAGGTCAGCGAACAACAGCGCCAGGATGCCTTCGCGTTGTGCAAGCAGGCGGACAAGAAAGCGGCCCTCGCGTGCATGGCCGCCTTTGGCGGCACCGATTTCCGTGACGACCTCGGCAAAGTGACGGTTCCGGCGCTCGTGCTCCACGGAGACGGCGACGCCATCGTACCCTTCGAAGGATCCGGTCAGCGCACACACGCAACCCTGCCCGGGAGTGAACTGCGCGTCATCGCCGGAGCACCCCACGGATGCAACGTAAGCCACTCCGACGAATGGAACGAAGCACTGATCCAGTTCCTGGCCAAATAGTCCACGAGGTCCGGCAGACCTCGTGGAACTACTCCACAGGAGCAGCAGTTGAGAGTAGATCTTACGGGACGAAACCGCCATCTGGGCTGTGATCTAACCGCCACGTTTCGCTAACAATCACAGCCCAGAGGATCCGCAAGGATTCCGACGCCACGCAGCGTTCCTTATGCCCGTGGACCAGATACAGAATGCCCACGTTGTAGTGCCAAATCCTGAATCGCAGTCGGTACGGTGCCCGCAGGTCCACTATCCATGCGCGCACCGTGCCGAAAGTCGCCCTCGTGACGGGAGATTGTCGCGCGAGTGGTGGGAAAACTAACGGGCCGCCCAGATTACCCGTCACCGCGGACCCGGATCTGCGGGGGAGTGCCCCACCAGCCTGTCCCGGTTCCTAGGAAGTGGGACCGAGTGTTGCCCCCGCGCGCCGTCGATACTCTTGAGGCGCCGTCGCTCACGCCCCGGAGGAGCGCCTCGCCGCGTCGAATTTGAGGCCCTCAACGAACGATTGACTCTTTCCTCGCACCGGTGACCGGTGACCGGTGACCGGACGGGCGGCGTGGTGGTCCACGACCACGCCGCCCGCCAAACCATCATGAGAACCACAGGGGCGAGGGCGAACTCTTCCGGGTCGGGGTTTCCGGCCAAAACGGCCGGGGTAAAGTCCGTGACGACTGTCGTCCAGGTTTTTACGTCCGGGCTCGTGCGGAGGGTCCCGTCGAAGGCCACGATCCCGGACTTGGTGAGGCTTAGGGCGTGGAAGTCCGATCGCATGGCCGGGAGAGCTCTTCCCAGCTAGTGCCGCCGTCGGTGGATCTGATCAGACCGAGTGGGTTGGGGAAGTGGAGTCTTTTCCGGGGTGGCCGGAGGCATAGTAGACGCCTTGGTCCTTGCCGGCGGTTGAGCCCATCAGGTCATTGGTGGCCCCGATTTTTTGTGGCCGGTCTCTTGGAGACATCGAACAGGCCGTCGTGGGCGGCCAGGAATACTTGGCCTGTTTCGTCGCCAACGATGAGGCCAGGATGTGGGCGCTGGGAAGTCCACTGGCACCGCAGGGAGTTCGGGACTGCTCCGACGGACTGGAGGCAGGCAGGCCGACAGGGTCAAAACCAGGCTGGCTTCGGTGGCCAGAATGCTGCCGAGCGGATACGGAACGTGAATGGAAAGGTCATAGGAACTCCAGGTATTCGACGCGGGACGGGGTGAAATCCGCTGTGACGGCCAGCAGTGCAGCTAGTCCAGCTGCGCGCCTCCCGAACAGAGATCCTGGCACAAGTGGAGAAACTCGTGGAGGCCCACCCTCTTCACGAGATCCTGATGTCCCTACCGGCGGTCGGCGTCAGGACGGCAGCCTGGATCATTACCGAGGTTGTCGGCAAGGAATTCAAGACCGCCGGGCACCTGGTATCCGACTCCGGCCTTTGCGCCGGTGACGTGGCGCTCCGGAACCTCGAGCCGCGGCGACCACTCCTCGAAGAAGGGCAACAAGATCCTCAAACGGGCGTTCTTCCTCTCGGCGTTCGCGTCCCTCAAAGACTCCGTCTCCCGGGAGAACTCCGACCGCAAACGGGCCGAAGGCAAACGGCACAACCAGGCCCCTTATCGCCCTCGCCAGACGCCGCTGCGGCGTCCTATCCGCGATGCTGCGCGACGGAGCGCTTTACGAAGCGCCCGAGACCAAAGCGGCCTGAGAAAACCGGCACATCCGCCGGCGTCCGCCGACACCGGCCGGGTACCCCTTGCCCAAAAACATCCGGCCCAGTCGCGGGAAAGAAAACCACTCCCGCCGCTTGACAAAGATCATAGGGACACCCCGTTCCGGAACATGGTCGACTGGGGGACTAAATCATGCCGGGGCCGACAGGCCAGCAACCCCGATTCTTACTCGTTCAGGGGCTATAAGAAAGCTAACGGGGGGGGTGTCCCTATGCTTTTGGTCAAGCTGCTTGGGGAGTTTTTTCCTGGTAGAGGGTTCCGTTTTTGAGCATGGCGAAGATGACGTCGCAGCGGCGCTGGGCGAGGCAGATGACGGCGGCGTTGTGTTTCTTCCCTTCGGCCCGTTTCCGCTCGTAGTAGGCCTTGGACACGGGATCGTGGCAGGACGCTATCCATGCGGACCGGAAGAGTGCGTTCTTGAGTTCTTTGTTGCCGGAGCGGGCGGGGAATTCGCCGCGGATGGAGGTGCCGGAGCGCCGTGTGACCGGTGCGATGCCGGCGTAGGCGGCGAGGTGGCCGGAGCTTTGGAAGCTGCTCGTGTCGCCGATGGTCAGGAGTATGGTGGCGGCGGTCTTGATGCCGACTCCCGGCATGGACATCAAGACCATGGAAAGAGGGAAGTCGTCCAGGAGTTTTTCGACTTCGTCGGCGACGATGCTCCGCTGGTGTTTGAGTTCCTTGATCTGGGCGGCGACGCGCGGGATGACCAGCTCCACGGCCTCGGTCCCGGCGACGGTCACCGTCTGCTCGCCCAGGGCGGCGAACACGGCGTCGATGAGCGCGGCCGGGTCTTTGCGGCTGTGGTTGCGGGCCCAGCGCAGCACGTTCGACCGTCCCGCGGCACGAAGACCGGTCGGGCCCGCATATTTGATCAGCAGTTCCAGGACCAGGGAACGGGTCAGGACTGTCCCGGGAAAGGCGCGTTCCAGGGCCGGGAAGATCTGCAGCAGCAGGGACCGGAGCCGGTTGATCGCGCGCGTGCATTCGTGGGTCAGATCCGTATCAAACCCGGAAAGCACCTTCAGCGCCGAGAGGACCTCGCTGTCACGGTCGACCGCCCGCAGGGTGTGCGGCATCGCCCGGGCCGTCTCGGCGATGATGAACGCGTCCCGGGCGTCCGTTTTCGATTTCCCGGGATACAGGTCCGCAGCTTTGCGCATGGCCAGCCCGGGCAGATAGGCGACTTCGCAGCCGCAATCCCTGGCCACTGCCACGGGCAGCGCGCCAATGGTGTTCGGCTGGTCCACGATCATCAGCACGTTCCCGTACTGCTGCAGCGTCATGAAAAGCTCCCGCAGCCGGGCTTCGTCCTGCGGCAGCGGCTTATCAAAGAGGCGTTCGCCGGCGCGGTTCAGCGCGGTGGCGTGGTGGTCGCTCTTGCCGACATCGAGTCCGCAGTAAACGTCGAATCCCTCATCCATATCGGCGCTCCTTTGCACCACTATATGGCCGCAGTCACGACACCCGATGCCGGCACCCACGTTACGAAGAGACCTGGACCCGTTGGTCCGGCCTTGTCCCTATCAGCGGTCAACAAGTGTCTCCGGACCCGGCGACAACACCCCCCGGATCATCAGTGACAGGGCGAGAAAGTCATACCGGGTCCAGCGACCATGTCCCCGGCGATCGGGGACCCAATAAATGTAACGTGTCGGCGGCCGGCTTCAGGGGGCGGGAGAGCTGGCGGAGACGGTCGTATCGGGGCAGAGGTTGTTTCCCGCCGCGGCGGCAGCGGGTCCTCCCAGCAGCAGAACCGGGAGGGCAAAAAGTGCGGCGACGGCAAGGGAGCCGGCCGCCGTCCGGGCGCGGCCCAGGGGGTTGTGCGGGGGAATGAGCCGGCGCACGCGGGCAGCGGCGCCGGCGCCTCCGGCTGCAAGTGCAACGGCCGGGAGCGGGGCCCTTCCCGGGGAGGCGACGGCCAGCAGGGCCCCGGCAACGGTGAGTCGTCCTGACCGGACGGCCGCTGCATCATCGGCTCGCAGTTCGATCAGCCGGGCCGTCTCTGTAGAGGCGAGCCGGAACAGCGCGATGCCGGGGAAAGCCGCTGCCAGAGCACGAGAAAAGCCCAGGATCAGATCGTGCCGCTCCGATAGATGGGCATGTTCGTGGGCCAGGACGGCGTCCAGTTGCGCGTCGTCCAGGGCCCGCAGTGCCGCCGTTGTCACAACGGTGCGCCGCCGCCTTCCGGGGAGGCAGTAGACCGTCGATTCGTCCGAGTCCAGAACAATAACACCAGGGTGTGCATCGTCGCGTCCGACGATGTCAAGAATCCTTCCGTGACGGGCGCGCTCCCGGGTCATACCGGCCAAGCCCGTGCCGAGGCACCACAGACTGCGCCCGAGGATGCCCAGGGCGAGGATGGCGCCTGTGGCGCCGGCCGCAGCTCCGCCGGGAGATGCGTACTGCTCCTGAAGGGCCATGATGCAGGCCTGCAGCAGCCCGGCGAGGCCCCTGCTCACGCTAACTGTGGGGAATGTCAGGGCCGCTCCAGCCAGGGTGACGGCGGCAAGTACGGTGACTGTCAGGGCCTGCCATGCGGCGATGGCCAGCCGGGGAGCCCTGTCCGCCCAGGACGCTGCCCGCAGCAGCCGCGGTCCGGCTACAGCGAGCGTGAGAGCGTAGGCGAGGAGGGACAGTGCGGCGATCATGACTTCGCGTCCTGCTTCCTGGCCGCGCTGAGGAGCCGGTGCAGCTCCTCGGCTTCCTCGGGCCGTATCCCCTCCACGAAGCCGACCAGCGCGGCAGCCCGGTCATCGGTCAGGGAGAGTGCTTCTGTGACGAGTCCGGCAACATACCTGTCCCGCCCCGCGGCCGCTCCATAGCGGAAGGCCCGGCCGTCGCGATCCTTCGTCAGCCAGCCTTTGCGGTGCAGGATCTCTGTCACTGTGTGCACCGTGTTGTAGGCTAGCCCCCGGTCCAGGCCCTCGAGGACCTCCCGGACCAGCAATGGTCCGTCCGCGCGCCAGATCTGCTCCATGATGGCGCTCTCCAGATCGCCAAACTTTGGCATGCTGCCTCCTTGGGCCTTGTTCCTATCAAGGATAGGAGATGCGCCGGAGTATTGCACCTAAGCACCTAAGTAAGTTAGGTTTATGCAGGAACGCCGGACCTCCGGTGGGCGAAGCGCCCGGTCTTGGGCGCCACTGACCGCAAAGGACCCATGGATGTCCCGACCCAAGAACTCCGGCAGGCCTGCAGTGGGCGTCGGCCGCGAATCGCAGCCGGTTCCCGGCAGTCCGGGCCTCAAGCAGCAGCGTGCAGCAGACATCCGGCAGAAGCTTGCCGGACACAAAGACCAACACCGCAGGCAACGGCGCAACCGGCTCATCCTGATCATCACGGCCTGGACCGTGGGCATCGCCCTGGTGGCGGGACTGGTCGTCTTCGCCGTCATCAGCAGCATGCCGAAAACCCCGCCCGCCGCCCTTGAGGGCGTCCAGACGCTTTCGGGGCGGAGTGCCAACCATGTGAACGGGCCCGTCAAGTACGAGCAGGCACCGCCGGCAGGTGGCGATCATTCACAGATCCCGCTCGATTGCGCCGTGTACACGGCGCCCGTGCCCAACGAAAACGCGGTGCACTCCCTTGAACACGGAGCCGTGTGGGTGGCCTACGACCCCCAGGCGGTCACCGGTGAACAGCTGGAGGTGCTGCGCAAAGACATCCCGCCGACCTACGCGATCCTCTCGCCCTACGAGGGCCTTCCGGCCCCTGTCGTCGCCTCCGCCTGGGGTACGCAGCTGAAGGCCACGGGCGCTGAGGACCCGCGGATCAAGGACTTCATCTCAAAATACCGCAGTGCTAAGTCAGCCCCGGAACCCGGGGCACCCTGCACCGGAGGGCTGAACGGCCCCGGCAAGCTCAAGTAGCGGCCGGTGCAGCTTTCTTCTCTAAGCCAGCACGGAGGGAGAACGAAAAGCGATGACGGGTCATGAAGGCTGGTGGGCGAACTGTCCGGCCTGGGCAGGACCGTCGCTCTGTCTTGGGCCACCATGCGCAACATCCGGCAAGACCTGGTGCTCGCCGTTGGCTACAACACCGCAGCCATCCCCTCGCGGCCGGGCTGCTCTACCCGTGGACCGGAGCGCTGCTGTCCCCGATGGTCGCCGTGCCGCAATGGCGCTATCAAGCATCAGCGTAGTGGTCAACTCCAGCCGCCTAGTGCCTTCGAGGTACCCACCGAAGGGATACAAAGCGAATGATAACGACCGGAAAGAACGGCCAGCGCAGCATGGAATCTGATCACACCGCGAAGGAGAGGCTGGCATGTTCGATTGCGGAGTTGACGGCGGGATCATGGGAATGATGGGCGGCGGCGGAATGATGTTCTTCGGGATCCTGTTGACGCTGGCGCTGCTTGCCCTGGCAGTCCTCGGTATCTGGGCTCTCATCGTTTGGCTGCGGAACAGTCGAACTGCAGCCGGAACCTCGGTTCCGGGCGGACGCAACCGGGCCCGGGAAGTGCTGGACGAACGGTACGCGCGGGGCGAGCTGACCACAGAAGAATATCTGGAACGGCTTGAAGTCCTGAATGGGTGGGCCCGGGCGATCCTCTGCGGCCCACGAGACCACGATTACGCCCCAAGGAGCGGCGATGTCCGTGAAATGTGGAACTGGGACTGGAAGGCAGATTCGTGATCCTTCGGTACCTCTTCTAAGTGGCGCTTGAGACTTCCCCTTGGGCGGTGCCCCTGAGGCCCCGAAGGCCAAGCGAGCCTTCCGGGGCTCGACTTTACGTGATGAGTGAACAACTACGAGAAAGCGAATATTGGTATGAATGACGATGCTATGGATATGAAGTCTATGGAAAGTGCACTGCCCGGCTGGTTGACCCCCGTGTCCTGGTTCTTTGTTGCGGTGGGAGTATTCAGCGCAGCGCTGGTGCTGTACGACATTTATGGGAGGCGCCGCCACCAGCCCAACGCTGCCATGGGATTGGTGTGGCCAGTTTCGGCCCTGTACCTCGGGCCCTTCGGCCTCTGGGTCTATAACCGTTGGGGTAGGAACGCCCCGGGGGGCACGATAGACCTTCACAGGAAAACCCTCGCAGGCGGAGTCCCGGGCGGGGCAGCTGCGACCGTGGGCCACTTCATCGGGGTTCCACTCGTGGTGGCCAGCGGACTAACCATCGCAGGGACGAACCTATGGGTACTGATTATTGTCATCGCTTTGCTGGCCATCGCCTTGCTGTTCGCCTTTGAGTACTTTTTTGCTTCCGCAGACCGGCACGGCCCGACGGGAAGGAGTGCCGGCACCGCCTTGCTGACCGCCATCGTGACTGTCCTCGCCTTCGACATCGGCATGGGCGGATGGATGCTTTTTATGCACTTCGGAAACTTCATGCCGGCCCCTACCGACATCAGCTTCTTTTTCCTCATGCAAATCGGTCTAGTTCTGGGGTTCCTCACCGCATACCCAGCCGTCCGCTGGCTCATACTGCGTCGCGTCAAAGTCGTCTCGCTGTAATCGTTGCGGATGCAAGGCGAGGGAGTTTTTATGGGACGGGATTCAGCGTGCAGGAACAGTGCATCATCGGCGCCGGGCCGGCCGCCGATGCAGACAGGCTCGCAGCGAGTTGCCGGCCCCGCCCGGATAGCTCTCAATTCTGGTCGCATTGGNGGGGGGGGGGCGGTTGGAACCCCGCAGCGTTCCCCTGCACGGGACGATTCCACAGCTCCGATCGGGCAAGAAGCCTGCTTGTCGCTTTATTGCCGGCGGGACATCCACAGAAAAATCGGCATGGGGCGTCACCACCGCCTTCCCGGAAATCCGGGAACGGCCTGCCGTCTGGTTGGGGATCGCCTGTGCCGAAGGGTAAGCGTGCAAACCTGCTGGGAACCCGGTGATTTGGCGGTTGGGAATCTTCAGCCAGGAGGTTGGCGCTGCTACAGCAGGTCACGGCCGGCCAGCATGATGAGCTACGTCGATGTGGGTACTGACAGAACCGCAGCTGTGGTGCCCTAAACCCGCTCGGGGAATGATTCGACTTTGTTCGGGTCGCGCTCGATGAGGTCGCCCAAGGCGCTGTCGATCTGTTCGAGTGTTTCCTTCGTGAGGATATTGTTAGCGGCTTTGACTGTGTCATCGAGCTGTTCGGGACGACTGGCGCCGACGATGGCGGCGGAGACGTTGGGGTTTGCCAGGACCCAGGCGACGGCAAGTGTGGCCAGCGGAACGCCTAGGCCCTCGGCAATCGGCTTAAGTTTCTTCACGCCTTCAAGCACTGCCGGCTGCATGAACTTGTGCTCGGTTTTCAGGCTGCCATCATTTGAGCTAAAGCGGCTGCCGGCTGGAACCGTGGAGGCGCCATACTTGCCGCTCAGAACTCCTTGGGCCAATGGCGACCAGCAGACCTGGGTGATCCCCAGTTCTTCGCAGACCGGGACGACTTCGGGTTCGATGACACGCCAAAGCATGTTGTACTGCGGCTGGCTGGACACGAGCTGGATGCCCAGCTCCCGGGCCAGTTTGGCGCCAGCGCGGATCTCGTCGACAGTCCATTCGGACACTCCGATGTAGTGCGCCTTGCCTGCCCGCACGATGTCCGCGAATGCCCCCATGGTTTCTTCCAGCGGGGATTCGTAGTCATGGCGGTGGGCCTGGTAGACGTCCACGTAGTCCGTCTTCAGGCGCCGGAGGGAGCTGTTGATGGACTCTATGACGTGTTTGCGGGACAGGCCGCGGTCGTTCTTGCCTTCTCCGGTGGGGAAGAAAGCCTTGGTCATGACCTCGATTCCTTCGCGGCGCACGCCTGTCAAGGCTTCCCCGAGCATCGTTTCTGCTTTGGTGCCTGCGTAGGCATCCGCAGTGTCAAAGGTGGTGATGCCCAAGTCCAGAGCCTTGCGCACACACGCCGTGGCGACGTCCTGGTCTACGGTTTCTCCGTGCGTGGCCCAGTTGCCTAGTGCGATGGAGCTGACGTACATGCCGCTGTTGCCGAGTTTCCGATACTGGATGAAGTTTCCTTTCAATGGTTTCCGGGGTGGCCGGCAGAATCCGTGGAACCCCGGTCGATAGATGAAGCGCGCAGGTGCGCGGTGGGGCGGTGCTTTCACGGACGATCAGACGCGTCTGGCGGGAAGTGGCTGCGGACGGTTCTCCGTGCAGGGTGTCTAACAGGATCCGCGCGGCATCCTGCCCCTGTCCGGCTACGTCAACTCAACGTAAATGGCTCCGCCCCGGCGCTCAGCCGCAGCTCAGCCGGTGCTATCGAGGATCAGGCGCGCCGCTTCCGTTGGTTGGTCCCAGTGCGGGAAGTGACCGCAGTTTTCGAACCAGTGCAGCGTTGCATCCGGGAACAGCTCCGTGGCCCGCGCCGCCTCACTGGGAGCGGTGACCTTGTCCTTCCGCCCCCATCCAATGACCACTTTGCCCTTGAGTGAACCGGCCGGTGCGCCTTCCTGGCGGGGTCCGTGAATCAGCGCGTTCAGGGCCGGGTCCAGACTGGTCGATGTCTTGAACCCGCGAAGCTCATGCAGGACCAGATCCTGCGGCAGCTTCCAGGGGTGGGCGGAGAACTGAGCCAACAGGGCCGTGCGGCCCACGGGGTTGCCCGTGAGGAAGGGGAGCGCCGGTTGGATGCGGCGCACCAGTGCGACGGATGCCTTGATGCTTGCACCAAAGATCGCTGCCTGGCGGTCATTCCAGAATCCACCCGGGTCCAGTGCGATCGTGGTGCCAGCGTGCCCTCGCCGTGCCATTTCCATCGCCATCCGGGCGCCCATGGAGCTGCCTACCAGATCAACGTCACCCAGTTCCCCGTCGCGGATAAAGGCTTCGACGGCATCGGTCAGCGTGGCAATGGTGATTTCGCCGGTCAGCGGCGCGGATTCGCCGCAACCGGGGAGGTCGACAGCGATGACATCGCGTTCAGCGGCCAGCGCCGGGATTACCGGGTTCCAGTTACCAATACTGGAACCGAGCCCATGGATCAGGAGGAGTGGCTTGCCGGAGCCTTGCCGGGTTGAGTGCAGCATGACTTCACTGTAGGGGCGGTGCAACATATCTGGCCAGAGGTCATCTGGCGAAAGGCCCGACGGCACAGCGATACGCGGTTAGGCAGCGCATCCAACACGCCTCAGGTCGAACACATCTCAGGCAGGGGCGAAGAGTTCAAGCGCCACGTCGTCGGGGGCCCTAAATTCCAGGATGTAACCGGCGCCGATGTGCTTGACTTCCCCATGCGCAATGCCGAGCTCGTCAAGGACCGTTACGGCAGTGTCGAGGTCGGTGCGGGCGGATACGACAAAGCTCAGGTGATCCAGACCTCCCCTGTCCTCATCATGGCAGTCACCTTCGGGTGCAACCGGGCGGAGCCCGGCGATCAACGACGCGCACTTCCCGGATCACCGGCCCGGATCCCGGGCGACTACATGGTCAAAAGCCCGCAGCGCCGCGGAAGCGGAGTTCCTTGGCATCGGTGCTGGTGCCCGGACCTGGCTGCTTGAGGCTGCCGCGGTGGGCACCGCACGATGAACGTGAAAATGGCCGAAGCTGCTGCGGGGATTTCGGACAGCGGAATTAGTGGATTCTTCTACGCTGCCAAGGCTGGCTGTTGATAACCATAGTGGACTTCGTTGGGCCGACGGTAACCGAGCGCGGAGCAGTCGATGACGGTGGCGAGGTAAACGAGTCCTTGCCAGGTGTGGATGTACGTGATGTCGCCGACGAACTTCACCCCGGGGCGGTCGGCGGTGAAATCCCGGGTGACGAGGTCGGGTATGCCCGCTGCTGCCTCGGTGGTGACGCGGAACGGGCGTGGCTGACAGGCCACCAGGCCGTGATGGCGCATGATCTGCCGCACCAGCTCGGGTGAGCACTCGGTCTGTTCCGCGGCGAGATCGGCGTGGATGCGCCGGTACCCGTAGGTGCCCTCGGAGTCCTCGAAAAAGTGCTGGATCCGCGCCGTCAGGGCCTGGCGGCGGGCTGCCGTGGCCGATTGCGGACGGGTAGCCCAGTGATAGAAACCGGACGTCGAGACGGCCAAGCAGCGGCACATTTTTACCACCGAATTCATATTGGCGGGCTCAGCTTTTTGGGAATCGATGAATTCGTACTTGCTCACTACCGCTGCTCCCGGGCGAAGTAAGCGCTGGCCTTTTTCAGGAAGGCGGTCTCCGCCCGCAGCTCTTGAACTTCTCGCTCGAGCTCCTTCAACCGGGCCCGTTCCGACACCGGTAGATCCGCTTCGGTCCCGCCGTTGGCCTCGCCTGGGGCTGGCGACTGCCGTTCCTCGTCAGCGCGGTCCTGGTCATTGTCGGCCTGGTCATCCGCCTTACCATCGCCGAAAGTCCCGCCTTCGCGGCGGCCCGCGAGAAGAAGGAACTGGTGAAGCTCCCCATCAAGGAAGCCTTCCGTCGGCACCCAAAGGAAATTTTCCTTGTCGCCGGCACCTACCTCAGCCAAGGCGTTTTGCATACATCACCATGGCCTACCTCGTGAATTACGGCACCGCCGTGGCCGGACTTGACCGTACAACCGTCCTGCTCGGCGTCTTCATCGCAGGCATCGTCGCCGTCGTCCTCTACCCGGTCTTCGGCTCCCTCTCGGACAAATACGGCCGTAAGACCATGTACCTCACCGGCGCCGTGGCCATGGGCGTCCTCATCGGGCCCGCGTTCATGCTCATCAACACCGGCGTGGCAGCCAACTTCATCCTGGCCGTCGTGATGATCTTCGGCATCGCCATGGCCCCGGCCGCCGGCGTGACCGGGTCCCTGTTCTTCATGGTATTCTCCCGCGAAGTCCGCTACACCGGAGCATCGGTCGGCTTCACCATCTCCCAGATCTGCGGATCCGCGTTCGCCCCCACAATCGCCACGGCCCTGTTCGCTGCCACCCAGTCCAGCGATTCTATCGTCTTCTATCTTCTGATCGTCTCGGCCATCTCCGTCATCTCGGTGGCACTACTGCCAGGAGGTTGGGGTCGTAAGGAAGCAGCACCCCAGAACGGCGAACTGCAGGAAACCCAACGAACACAGGAGCCCAGCACCGCTGAGGCCTGATCCGACCCTCGGGACGGACAGCTGGCATGGCATCCGTCCGCCTCGACCTGGACCGACAAAAAAGACAGGACCGCGGGCACCAGCGGCCAGGACCATAGCCGCCACCCTTCGACAGAAAGGACCGGACCCATGCAAGAAGGCTTCCAGCACTACACGCCGGCAAAAGAACCCGCGCCGGAAGCTGCCGACCACCGCCGGTATCCCTTCAGGGAGTGGAGCATGCTGGTCGGTGCCGTAGTTGATGTCCGGCGCGAAGGTGTGTTTGTCAGAACCGGCCTCGTGGAAGACACCACACCCTCCGGAGATACAGCCTGGATAGCGGCGGACGGAATTGACCACCGGATCATGATCGAAAAAACCGCAGGTTACGACATCTGGATCACAGCCGAACAACTGCTGCTCCGGAGGGTTCATCAGCCAAGCAACTCAGTTGCATAGCGGCTGCGGGAGGGAACTCGGGCAACAACGTGAACAGAGCCGGAGTACAGGCCGAACACACCAGCGACATCCAAGGAGAGAGCATGTCCGCCGTCCACACCGAACCTGACCCGGTCAGCTCCAACCAAGGACATGACTGTAGCCTCCTTCGGAACGTCGAGGACTTTCCTCAAGGTGCAATCACATCGTCAGCCTGGGAAGGCTGGTGCCACCAGTTTCCGCCCGAAGAGTCACCCTTAGCGTGACTCAGACCGCCACCACAGAAGCCAGGACACTGCGGATCTGATGACTCGCCGAGCGCTGGCGCCGGCGCCAGCGCCAGCGCGAAGCATGAGCCTTTACCTGGCTGTGGGCCGACAGAAGTTGAGGAAATATGAAATGGGCAGAGAGCAAAGTGGACGGACGCGACTGGAACCCAACAGAGTTTGGCAGACTGGACGCCGCGTGGCGTCAGATCAGGCGGAAAGGCTTGGTATGTCTGGGATGCGGAGGCCCTGCGTTCTTCCGGTCCCCGTCCGGCAGGAGGCCCCCCACTTTTGCCGCTAAACACCAGTCGGGTTGTGCCGCCGTCACACTGAAGTGGACGGTATTCCGTTACCTGCAGTTGCCGGGAAGCAGCGCTGAAGGCCGAGTTAGTGCGGTTAACGGGCTACGTCGTCGTTGAGCTCAAAACCGGCAAGTTCCAGCCCGAATACGCCGGCAAGCTCAACTTCTATGTCGCACTCGTCGACGACGTGCTCCGCCGCCAACACCATAACGAAACCATCGGAATCCACATCTGCGGCACCAAAAATGAACGCAGCCTCCGGTACAGCCTGGGACGCTCCACCTCTCCTATGGCCGTCGCGGCCTACACCTACGACAAACTTCCCCCGCCGGAGCAACAAGCGCTTTCGAACGAAGGACACATCGTCGCAGCGCTGGAATGGGCTGAACCTGACGCGAATGCCCAAGCCGGGCCCGGTCAAGCCTAGAGAAGTGCTTCCATTGCCCGCCTGGCGAGCCCAGGGTATCCGTGGTGGTACTTCCGCCTTCGGCGCTTTACCTGGTGATTGCAGTTACCAATTGCCCGGCTGGCTCCGTTCCACCAGCCGGGCAATTCGCGGCTGATCGGAGAGTGACTTAACCGCGGCGTTGCCACATTGAGCCCGCTGCGAATCGGCCCCGCCGTACTGGTGTACCCAAGATAGGGCGGCCGAAGGTGTCTTCGGTGCTGGCTATCAGGCCGTAGTGGTTGACCGGATACCGCACTGGGGCTGCGAGAGTGGATCCGAGCGCCAGACGGAGCACTAGGGCATGCGGCGGGGGAAGGCCCGTCGGAGCTGTCCCCCGCCGTTGTCGGGGCGGCAGTTACCTACCGCATACCGTGCAACCTCAGGTCATTTGGTCGAGGTGAACGCATACAGGTTCTCGTCGAAAGAGCCGGCCACGACAGTGTTCCCGCTCACGGCCGGCCCGGCCGAAACCCAGGCGCCGATGCCGTACTCCCAGGTGACCTCGCCCGTGTTGGCATCCAGCGAGTAGAAACTGCCGTTGTTGGAGCCGACGAACAGCGAGTCTCCGGACACCGCTGGCGAGGTGTGCACGCCGCCGCGGTCCAGCTTGCCCGGGAGCAGCTTCGTCCAGAGCACCGAGCCCGTGGTGGCATCCAGCGCTGCGACCTCGCCGCTGGGGAAGCCCATGTAGACCACATTGCCGCGGATGGTCGGAGCGGCCGGGGTGGCGCCGCCGTTGATCAGCGACGGGTTCGGGCTGCGGTAGGTCCACAGCGTCGCTCCTGTCGCTCCGTCGCGGGCGATAATGCCATTGTTGGAGCCGATGAAGACCTTGCCGTTCGCGGCGGCCGGAACACCGTCCTGCCAGCCGCCGAGCTCGGCCCCGGACTGCCAGAGCTTGGCACCGGTCTTCAAGTCGTACGCCAAGACGCGGTCCGCAGTCTGGTTGCCAACATAGACCCGGCCGTCTGCCACGGCAGGGGTGCCGTCGCTCATGGTGGACCCGCTCAGCTCCGAGGCCCAGACGCGCTGGCCGGTCTTGACATCCAAGGCCAGCAGGAGGCCGTTCTTGGCCTCGCCGTGGCGGGTCTGGTACGGGTACAGGACCTTGCCGTCGGCGACGGTGACGCCGTAATAGCCGTAGGTGCGCTGGTTGAAGCCCTCCCCGGCGGGCTCAGGATCGTGCTGCCACTTCAGCTGGCCGGTGGCCGCATCTACGGCGAAGAGCGTGCCGCGCAGCGTCGGCACGTACACAGTACCCTCAGTGACGGCGATGCTGCCGTGCACGGAGGACGGGACCTTGTAGCTCCACAGCTTCTTGCCTGTGGACTGTTCCACGGCATGGACCTCGCTGTTGCCGTCGCCGTTCTCGTCGCGGGTGCCGGCGTAGATGACACCGTCAACGATCGTGGGGGAGCCGGTCAGGAAGCTGCCGCCTGTGCGGTAGGACCAGGCCAGGCGCTGGCCGGAGCCGACGACGTCGGCAGCGGCGCCAGTGTGGGCGGCGTCGCCGTGGTGCTGGGCCCAGTCGGCGCCGGGCACCGGCGTCAAGTGCTCCTCGCCGGTAAGGGTGAAGGTGGAGGTCTTGGTCCAGGAGGCGCCTGTGGCGTCGAAGACCTGAACGTCGACGGTGTGCTGGCCCAGTCGGCGCAGGTCGCCCTGCAGTTCAGAGAACCAGGTGAACTCGCCGGTGTGCCGCAGCGGGCGCCAATTTCCGCCGTCCACCCTGAACTGGCCCTTCACAGGGGCGTCGGTGGTGTCGTAGGCATTGACCTGAATGCCGGGGAATCCGGCGAGTGGAACGGAAGCGCCGTCGGCCGGGCTGGTGATGGTGAGCTCCTTCTCAGCCGAGTACATGCGGAAGGGGTTGTCGAAGGACTCGTCCGTCATGTGCACGTAGCGGAAGCCGCGCGGAGCGTTGTCGATCGTATAGGAGCTGGACGCGGTCTGGACGTGCTTGGCCGTGCCCGCGAAAGCGCTGTTCGGTTCGACGTCGTTGGAGTGCTCATGACCCACAAGGATCAACTCGGCCTTGTACTGCTCCAGCAGCGAGCCGTACTGGTCGTAGACCTCCTTGGAGCCGAAGGGAACGTTCATTGGCTGGTGGGTGAGCACCACCAGGTGTTTGCCGTCCTTGACGTTGCGCTCGAGGTCCTGTTTGGCCCAGGCGAGCTGCTCCTCAAACGGTGCCGCGCCGTTGTTTTCGAGCACGAGGAAGTGGCGGTCGCCGTAGTCGAAGGAGTACCACTCGGGGCCGACGTGGTTACGGTAGTTGTTGATCCGGGCGGAGTAGTACGTTCCGCCGGAGTACTCGTGGTTGCCCACGGCCGGCCAGACCGGCACCTTGGACTTGGCCGTGCCGGCCTTGTAAGCGTCGAACTGGGTGTCTGTGGCGTTGTTGGTCAGGTCACCGCTGACCTGGATGAAGGCAATGTCCTGCTGGGTGGCGTTGATCTCGGCAATCTGATCCGGCAGTTGAGCGTTGACGTGCGGATCCGCGACGTTTCCGAAGTTGAAGTTGCCGCCAGCGGACTTGGTGTCCTTGAGCAGGGCGAAGTCCACGGACTTGACATCGCCGCCGGCGAGGGCGCCCACGTTGCGGTAGAACTTGGGAGTCTTGAACTCGTCCATGCCCACGGAGTAGCCGGAGGGCTGGGTAATGAACACCAGATCCGTGCCGCGGCGCTCTGTGGAGAGGGTGAGGCTGTAACGGCCGTCCGCGTCCGTTACTGCGACGCTTTTACCATCAGAGACGCTGACGTCGGCCAGGGCCGGCTCGCCCGCGTCACGCGCCTCGTTGCCGTTGCGGTCCTCGAAGACCTGGCCTGAGACGGTGGCGCTGGGCGGGTTGACGGTCTCGGCGACCGCCGCGGTCAGGGGCGCGGCGACGACGAGGGCGGTGAGGGCGGCGGCGCTGCAGTAGAGCGCCAGCCGGAGCCGTTTTGACTGAGGAGGAAATTGGATTGTCATCCGAAAAAGAACCTTTCGACGAACCAGAAGAGACCAACGACTGCGACCGTAATGGTCGCCCCGCGTACCGCCGGAACCGCAAGGCGGGTCCGGCGCACGAGCAGGATCAGGGGGAAGCCGACGAGCACCAGCAGCAGCTGGGCGGCTTCGATGCCGAGGTTAAAGCTGAACAGGGAGAGCAGCATCGACCCGTCCACCTGGCCGTCGATCTGCAGGCTCCCGGCGAAGCCGAGGCCATGGACCAGGCCGAACAGGAAGGTCACGGGCATACGGCCGCGGGCGCCCATCAGGTTTTCCACCGCGACGAAGGCGATGGAGAGGGCTATGAGGGGCTCCACGACCTCGGCGGGGACGTGGACCAGGCCCAGCAGCGCCGCTCCCAGGGTGAGGCTGTGCGCGAGGGTGAACATGGACAGCACCGCCACGAGCTGCCGCGGCCGGGCCGCGCCCAGCAGGAGGGCGACGACGAAGAGAACATGGTCCATGCCTGTGAGCAGGTGCTCCATTCCCATGGCCCCGAAGCGGCTGACGGCGGCGGCGGGGGAAGAGTTGCCCGCCACGAATTCGCGGTGGCCGGCATCCAGCATCTGGCGGCCCTGGGAGCCACCTAGGCTGTAGTCGACGATGTTGGTGTGCCCGTCGACGACGGCGTCTCCAGGGGAGAAGACGTCGTAGCGAATGCGGTACTCGCCGTTCTCACCGGGGCAGCTGAAGGCAAGGTCCAGACGGGCGTAGGCCGCGCCGTCGTGCTCTTCCGTGGAGGTGCCGGCGAGCTCAGGTGCGCAGCGGGCGCCGTCCAGGAAGACAGTGAGCCGCTCAGCCAGATACGTCCGCAGGGCCGGGCGGGCGTTCTGCAGCGACTCCCGCCGGGCGGAGTCGTCCGCGGCCGCGGCCGCCTCCGGGCCCATGTCCACGGCCCGGGCCAGCAACTCATATTCCAGGCTGAGGGTGTAGACCACCCGCGCGCCATCGCCCCGGACCGTCGAGTATCCCGGGCTCTCGCGGACGTGGGCGGAGGCCGGCGTCGCACCGAGGGTCAGCAGGACGGCTGACAGCACGGCCAGCGAACAGAGGAGGGCGAAATGCGAGGCGCGGCGGCGCAGGACGGTCACGGGAACTCAATTCGAGAGGGATCCGGCGGGCGTAAGCCAAGCTACTCTCGGGGTTCGTCTTTCAGGTGACTCCAAGGTTAACGCCAGCATTTTCCCAGACGGCGGAATAGCTACGGTCTCCCATCACATCGCCGCTTGTACATGCCTGTTGAAACTACGCCGCCGGTTCAGCTGACCGGGACCGTGCGCCCATCCGGCGTTGAGCATCACGTGCACCTGGAGCAGGAACTTTCGGCCGCCGTCGGTCAGCGTGTGACGGTCGGTGATGTGCCGGCTCGGGACCGTGAGCTTGCGGCAGTCCAGGGTTCACCGGCTCCGGAGAAAGCGCCCCTTGGCCGGGTCCAGCGGGATGGGCGCCCCGGGCGGGGACGCTGAACTCTGAAGCGCGCGGGGGGTGTCGGTGATGACCGTTCGCGCTCGTTTAAGCCTGGCGTGGTGCCGACGAGAAGCCACCGCACCGCCAAGCCCTCACGAGGCAGCCGGTTCCTCCGGAGGGTTACCGAGGGCGTGGCGAGGTAGTTCCAGAGGGGACGGCCTCCGTCGTGCATTCTGCGGGCAATGGGAGAGAGGGCCGGTGCCTCTTCGACTTCGGCGGCAGTTCCAGGACTGAGGCTTCCGGCGGCGTCGCAGGACGAGCAGAGTCACGGGCCAAGCGCGCTGAACGTCGCGGGCCGTCTGGGAAATTTTCAGCCCGATCAAGCGCGTGGATCTCGTCTATGGTGACGGCCAAGCCTGTACCTTTCGCTTGCAGAAGCCGCAACAGAGTTTCCCGTCCGGCACCCCACTCATGGAACTGTGCGGCGGGGGCTCATCTCAGACCTCGTAGGCCGGAGCGCCGATGGGAACGATCCGATTGGGCTCGCGGCCAAAACCCTCGATCACGAGGTGATCGTCGTGCGCCTGCACCGTTGCGTACGAAGTGACTGTGGTGTCGAGCATGCCCTTGAAGTTGACGAAGTGAGTGCCGCCGGTGAATCCGTAGTTGCCGGCATGGTTGTGGCCGTTGAACCACGCGACGACGTTGTCGTAAGAGGTGACGAGGTCGACCAGCTCGGTGTCGTTATAGGCGTTGTGCTCGTTGAGCGGAAAGACCGGATGATGCGCGCTAAGGACGACCTTCTCGCCGTGCCTGCGGGCGTGCTCGAGGGTCTGCTCAATCCAAGCGAGCTGCTCCGCACCGACGCCGCCATTCCAGGTCTGGCCGTTTGGCTTGCCCGCAGCGGTCAGCTCGGCGCGCATCTTCTCCGCAAGGGTGTATTTGGCGGAGTCCTTCGGGTTGCCGTAGGTGCTGATGTCGTTGGTGTCTACGACGATGAACCGCCATCCATTGCGGCGGAAGTGATGGTACGACGCCGGCATCTTCAGCGTGGTCAGCAGCTCCTCGCGGGGCAACTGGAAGTCATGGTTGCCGAGCACATGGTACTTCGACATGCGCAGTTGCTCCCAGATCGGCATCACAGCCTCGAAACTCTCCGGGAATTCATCGACAAAGTCGCCCAGGTGGAAGGCGAATCGCAGGTCCGCCTCGTTGAGCGTGCCTACGGCCTCCTTCAGCTTGTCGATGGAGAGCCGATAGAGGCGGACAGGACCGTCAGGCTTGTCGGCGTACTGGCAGTCGGCGATCACTCCGAACCGCAGCGGCGGCTCGGAACCCGCAGAGGCTGCCGATGCCGCCCCTGGCACTGCGACGGTGGCCGCGACCCCGGCGCCCAGGCCTAGGAAAGCACGGCGGCTGTGGGCGTAGGTGGTCCATGGCATAGGGGACTCGGTCGGCATGGCGGGCTCCAGGCTGGTAGGAAGTATCAGCACAAGTAAAGCGGTGCCGAGTGACCTCGTAGCAACGATGCGCCGGCCTCCCTGTTAACACCAAGAGAACACCCCCCCAGCCGAGCTGAGCCATTGAATACCGCGGCGCAAGTGCACGTTGTAGACATGGCCTGGCCAGGGTCTCAAAGGACACCATCTCCCGGCCGGGACGGGCGTCAGGGTGGCGTTGGGCTGCTCGCCGCGGATCGGGTGGGATCGCTCGTAGTGGCGGTCATGGCCGCAAGACTTGGGCCGGCATTGGATCGACGCCCTCACTGGATGGGCGAAGACCCCTATAATTCCGCTGTTTTATGCGCCCAGGTGGGCTATATGCGGAAAGGGCGCTTCGGCGGGTCCTGTTCCACAGAATCTGCCATCGGATCACTTCAGCTGGACATGATATTCACTATCGGTGTCCTGGCTGGCGGCCCGCCTGTGGTGGTTTTCTGCCAAGCACAGAGTTGGGCAGCGGTCCTGTTCTCCCGAATAGGAGGTGTCAGGGTTGCAGTGAGATGGTGGGGAATTTCTTCCATTCGCGGTGGAATCGGGTCTCGGCCTCGATAGCGGAGGATTGTTCCAGGGCGTGCAGCCGCCCGTAGCTGAACCCGTTCTCGCCCAGGACGAATGCCTCGGCTCCGAGTCTGCGAAGAAGCTCGCGGGTAACGACGCTGTCCTGGTGGTCCCCCAGGACTTTCTGGACGCCGTGGGCGGCGTCGGCCAAACGGGCGGTCTGCTTGGGGTTGACGGGGGCAGCGGCTTCGGCAGCATACCGCAGCCGTTTCCCGTCTTTCCGGGCCTCGTGCAGGGCCGGGTGGTCTCCGGTGCCTGCAGCATGCCGACTGGCTTCCCGCGCCGCGGTGCGCATCCGCTTGACGTCGCGTTGGACCAGCCGGGGTATGACTTTGACTGCTGGTTTTGATGCCAGCGGCGCAAGGGGCGGGGCGGCGATCATGGCCTCGAGGGCGTCGAGCAGCCAAAAATAGCGCACGCCGTCCAATGCTTCCAGCACCCTGGCGTGGGCTTCCTGGTAGGCGCCTCCGAGTTCAAGATGGCCCCTACGGGTGACGGGTCCCATGACCAGCTCGCCGGGTTCCTCTGCGACCATGTCCTTCAGGCGTGCATGCATGACCTCAGCATCGCGGGCCTCACCGAGCACGCCCGCGAGCCATTTCTGTTCGTTCCGCAGGAAACCCACAGTCTCGGCGTCGTCCAACAGTGTCCGGTACGTCGCCAGCACGGGGCGCATACGTCTGGTGGCAACCCTCATCTGGTGGACCGCATCGTGGGTGTCCTGCCGCACTCGGGGGTCCTGGTCTTTGAGTTCTTTCACCTGTTGCCTGAGGTAGGCGAGGATGACATCGCCGGCGGGTCCCTTGCGCTTGGGCGCTGGCACGGGCTCTGTGGAGTCAGGATCCAGGTTCAGGGCGCGCGCGAGTTTGGACTGGTAGGCGGAGGGCCGGACGCCGGCTCCGGCGAGCCGGTCCTGCACGGACTCGAGCAGGGCCCGGGAACCGGCGACGAGTTCAATCTCCCACTCCCGCCATCGCAGGGTGCCTAGTTTCTGCCCACGTGTCTCAGACTGCACCCGGTCATCACAGAACTCCGCGAGAACGGCGTTGTTCTTGTCTCTGAGCCGGTACATGACGCGCCTCGTCTTCAGCCGGGCCACCGGTACCAGCGCGCGGTCTCTGGTGTGCACACGGACCAGCCCGAGAAGGGCGTCGGGGACGCCGCCAGTCTGCCCTCCGAGCGGTTCGCGGAATTCCGTCCGTTCGTCCGGTCCTGCGGGAAGCTTCAGGTGCCATCCGGCGTCCTCTCCGCCGGTCCTGCGGCGCAGGGTGATCCGCGCGGATGCCAGGCGCAGGTCCTCGGTGTCGAAGTACTCGGCCTCCAGCCGGTGCTCCACAGGCCTGTCCACCCGGGCAACACCGGGCAGGTCCTGAGGCGAAGGAAGAAGGTCCTCCTCCTCGACATCAAACTTCCGTTCGATCTCAACAACGCGTTTCGCGGACATACCGAAATTCTACGTCCCGCGTTCCGGCGCCGGGCATGACGAGCACCAAAAGCCGTCCCCGTGGGCACCTACAGGACCGGAAACGCTGTCAGCCCATGGACCGGCGCGCCCAGGCAGTCATATCCATAGGCCGGGTCAGCGGTCACGGCTGTTGAGCGACCCATTTTGGAGGAAACTGACCATGGCAGGCCGGAGATCAGCAGTGCACCCGGGGGCAGTCCGAGCGTTGCCTCGCCCACGCACGGCCCATGTCATGTGCTCGCTCGTAAGGTCCACGCGCAGCCTGTATCCGGCCGCCGCCTCGGGCCGTCTTGATCCGGATCTTTCCGCTGTGCCGGAGGTCGCCGCTGAGGTCAGTGACCCTGAATCCCACATTGTCCGGTTGCTCTTGTCCGTGAGGACCTCCCATACCGTGGAAGGGCGGGCATTGATCAGAGCCTCCGGCTCAAAGAACTGCACGGGCCCACCGTAGCTGCCGGTCGGGATCGACGGGCGGTTCACAGGCCAGACTCACCCACTGTTCAACCTCCAGCTGATGATAAATGCACCTGAACGCCAGAACGGCGGACCACCGTATTGTTGTCCGCCAGCGTCCAGGACGTGCTCATGAGCACGATCTTGTTCGCAGTCATTCAAGCATCGAAGTCAGGTTTGTACTAGGGGGAGTACGCCGTCACGGCGATCGACGTGAAGGCGATGGAATCGTGTCGGCCCAGCTGGCCCTCGACAGCTGATATAGAGGTTCGGTTGTCAATAGGCATGGACGAGCGGCTCCTGGCTTTTGGTTCCCGGGGCCGCTCGTCGTGTGCCGGCCCGGTCGTGGTGTGAGTGCTGGCGAGTCGTTTCGACTGCAGTGTCAGGCTGATATTCGCGGGTTGGTTACCGCAGGACGATGTGTTCGGCTGGAGCGTATCGGTGTCTAAGATCGAGCGTTGACGGTGTGGTCCTTCTGCTCATAGCTGGCTCTCGAGTTAGCTCCGCGTGCTGCCATCCCACTTTCACCACGTCCCGGGGGCACGTTTCGGGTCAGGCCGCGTTCATGCGTTCTCCCTGCTGCAGGGGCGCCGCCAGTGACCAGCACCAGCCGGCGAGCTCGCGGGCGATCGCGGTGTTGGCCTTGACGGACATTTTGTGGCGTTGATCGAAGACTTCCCACTTGTGGTGGAGCCGGTGGTTTCCTTCCAGAGCGCGGATCCGGGTTGCCGGGGCGACGCGATCGAGCTGGCGCAGCAGCCGTTCTCCGGGCCGGGCGTACGGGCGCCGGTGCTGCCAGACGGCTTCGATGAGGAGTCTGCGGGCGTAGGCGTTCCCGGCCTTGGTGATCGGGCCCTGGTGGCGGGACTGGCCGGAGGAGTTTTCGCTGGGTACCAGCCCGAGATAGGAGCCGATGGAGGAACCGGTGAAGCGGGTCCAGTCCCCGATCTCCACGGCCAGCCCGAACCCGGTCGTGACCTGAATCCCGCGCAGACACATCAACGCCTCGATCACCGGGGTGTAGCGGCAGGCAGCGGCCGTGGCGGTCACCTGCTTATCGATCCGTGCCAGGTGCCCGGCGAGCAGTTCGGCCTGCTCGACATCGGCCTGATAGGTGAACTGCAGCGCCGGTTCGTCAAAGCGCTGGCGGTGCAGCCACAGGCTGTGTTCCTTCGTCCATCTCGTGTCTTTGGGGTAGCGGACGCCGTGGCGCAGCAGGATGGCGTTCACATGCTGGCGGGCGGGCGCGAGGTCCTTGGCCGTGCCCGAGCGCAGCCGGGACAGGTCCCGGAGCGCTTCTTCCTCCGGGTCCGGGATCCGCACCTCGGTGACCGAGCCGACCGCGAGCATCTCAGCCAGCACCCGGGCGTCGCGCCGGTCGGTTTTCACCCGGTCACCGGGTGCGCGCAGCAGTTTCGAGGACGCCGCGACGACGCAGTTGCTACCCGCGGTGCGCAGGTAGCGGGCCAGGACGAATCCGGTCGGCCCGGATTCGTAAACGGCTTTGACGGGCGGCTCGAATCGGCGGACCCACTCCAGCACCATGGCCGGGTCAGCCGGCATCGTATGGTTGCTGATTTCCCCGGTGGCCAGGTTCAGCGCATGGCCCACGACGTTGACCGCGTGAACATCGAGATCAATGAAAGTATGCTCAAACATAGCCGGGACCTCCCAAACTTCACATGTGGCACTACCATTGCACCCCTGACGAGCCGGCCAGGCCAAGGGAGCCGCCAATGGCAACCCACGGACCCTGTGAAACAGAAGGCCCCGGCCTCTTGCCGCTACCTGGCCCCCCGTCCGGGATAGAAAACATCACCGCCGGGGATCAGGCCCCACAGCGCCGCCCTCCAACGCAGACGTCCACGGACTACACCAAAGCCGGAGCTGCGGGACCGCCCGGCGATAATGGCTGGTCCCGGACGGGGGCAAGGACCTGCACCCCTCACTTCATATCGTCTAAGCAGCTGATGCTGGCGCGGACGTCGTCGATACCGTCCCTGGACAGTGCACCCAGCTGTGGGGCAGAGGGCAGGTTCTGACATTATCGGGTCTCACGGCCTTGGACGATCCGACGGGAGTTCTGGCCGGGTCTGGATCAGACTGCGTAAGGGAAAACATGCCTGTCAAAAAGGCCGCCTGATTGAGATGCCTGAGGCGAGCGGACGTGCCTCTCTACCCGTTTCTGTCCCACAGGCTGGTTTCGGTACCGGCTGAGCACTGGTTTTCACTGTCGTAATGCCCATTAGAGGGACACGCGGGGGATGTTCTCGGTACCGCTCACGCAGGCTCCTATCCTGTTGCTATGGCGGTGGCCTACAGGCGTCTTCGTATCCTGACCCCGAGCCTTGGGGCCTACTACGGCGTGGTCGACGAGGGGTACCGGCCGCACGAGCTGGCGTCCCGGTGGCTTGAGGTCCGTTTCTTCGGACGGGCACAAGCCGAAACGACCAGCGCGCAGTACGCCAGCTCCATCGCCTTATTCCTGACTTGGTCGCAGCAAAGCGGGCGAGACCTCGAGCAGTCGGCCCAAAAGCTTCACCTGTTCGCGGCCTATCTCGCGACAGATCCTCAGACGTCCGGGCGGAATGCCGGCTCGCCCCGAACGGCGGGCCGAATCAATCGGATCCTTGTAGCTGTGCGTGAGTTTTACCGATTCGCAATAGCCGAGGGTGCTCTGCCGACCCGACTTCTCAGCGACTTATACGAACTCCCCGACGAGCGAGAGTTCCATTCGGCGAGAGGCCCGCGGGTACGGCACAAGCGGCGTGAGTCCCGACGAGCGACGGCGCCTGACCAGGCGACGGCAGCTGAAGTTGCAGCTCTTCTTGATGCCGCCGTGACTGCCCGCGACCGGTTCCTGATCCTTCTCTTCGCACTCACCGGGATGCGGATCGGACAGGCGCTTGGACTGCGACGGCAGGATCTGCATCTCGTGCGCGACGCGGGCAGCCTCGGATTGCCGTCTCCCACGGGTAACAGCGGTCTGTGCCGTGTCCCGGGCGAGCACATCCATGTCGTCCGCCGCCGTAACCCGAACGGCGCCTGGTCCAAAGCTCAGTTCGACTTGGCCGTCCCGGCACCGGGGATTCTGCTCGCCCTTTACGACAGCTACATGCTCGAGCGCGACGGCTGTCAGGAGGCCGCAGACAACGACATGCTCCTCGTCACGTTGAGCGGGGCGACCCGCGGGTGCGCGATGTCGCCTCGCAATCTCAACAAGATCATCGAGCGGCTCGCCCGGACAGCGGGTTTGCGTCACATCCACCCCCACATGTTCCGGCACTTCGCCGCTTCTGAGCATCTGGCGTCGGGAACCACCCGCGATGAACTGCAGGCCCTTCTGGGATGGAGCAGCCCAGCGTCGGCCGACCCGTACATCCATGTCAGCGACGACCGACGCCGCGCGGCGGTTGACCGCCTCACTGAACGGCTGACATCCCGGGCGCATTCATGACGGCGGTCGCACGGTCATTTGAAACAGCGGCAAGTCACCCACTGGCAGGGCACCCGTTATCGGCGGCCATCGAGACGCAACTTCCACTGGACACCTGGGATCTCCGAGTGTTTGGATACGGCCGGGCCACTTCCCCTGCCCGGTTCCGGGGACGGGCCGACCGTGCCGGTCGCGGCGCGACAGACATCAGTCAGCCGTGGCTGTTGTCGATTGCGAAAGAGTGGGTTCTTCGCGGTGCTCTTCGCCGTGTCAGCGCCAGCTACATGGACGATGTGGTGCTTGCAATCGCCTTACTCTCCGCGACCTTGCGTGAACGGCCGGACGCCGGGCTCGACGCCACACGACTCGGCCGGGATGACCTCACAGCACACCTGATCGGGCTGGGACAACTCCGCGAGAGCGCGCTGCTCAGCCGAAGCGGCCAACAACGCTGCGTACGTTTCCTCAACCATGTTCTGGAAGATACCCGCCAGTGGGGGCTGACCAACGCGGGCGGTGTCGCTGCGGGACTGCCTGACAGCTTCGCTTTGACCCGTCGGGACCATCCTCGAGGCTTCACCCGCGGCTCCGATGAACCCGGAAAGGCGTTGCCCCGGGAAGTTGTCCGTCAGCTCCTGGCACCAGCCTCCCTGGCCCTGCTGGAGTCAGGAGCTGGCAGATGGGCCGTGAACTGGTTCAAACTCGCTCTCGGCACCGGCAGGCGCCCCGGCGAGTTGAACCATCTGCCCCTGGATGGATGTCTGGACTACAACGTGCTCCGCGATGAAAACGGGGCGGAGCGCACTCACGCTGTGTTGATTCACAACATGTCAAAGGTTGGTCTGACTTCTTACCGGCTCCCGATCAACTCTGAAACGGCTGCGGTGATCGAGGACCAGCGTCAGCAGGTGCTGCACGCATACCCCTACACCGATCGGGCACGGCTTCCATTGTTCCCACATCCGCACCACAACGACTCTGGCCAGCGCCCGGTGGCGACCTACCAGGTGGGACTCTCTCTCCGACGTTGGGTGGAAACCCTGCCGGAGCTTCGCGGACCGCAAATGGATGAGGACGGCAGGGCGGCAGGCGCTGAGGAACCGGTCAACGGGAACAGGCCGTTCCCGCGTCAAAAGGTTTACCCTTACGCCCTGCGGCATACGTGGGCTCAAGATCACGCCGATGCCGGCACCCCGCTTGAGGTGCTCCAGGACTTGCTCGGCCACACTAAACCGGGCACCACGCAGGGCTACTACCGGATGACGCATGCTCGCCGGCATGAGGCCATGAACCGGCTCAGCCGGCTGCAGCTGACCAACACCGGTTCCCTCGTCGTCGCGGGGCTTCGCGCCCTTGAGCACGAGGAAGAACTCCGCAGCCACGTCGGCGCCGTGGCTGTTCCTTTTGGGACCTGCGTTGAACCCAGCAACGTCAAGGCCGGCGGCCATAGCTGCCCCTACCGCATGCGCTGCCTGGGCTGCTCACACTTTCGCACCGATCCTTCCTATCTCCCCGAGCTCGGGGAATACCTGACCCAGCTGCTGGTCTCGCGTGAACGGCTTACCGCCGCTGACAGCGTCTTGGAACCGTGGGCCCGGGACAGCGCAATGCCCTCTACCGAGGAGATCGACCGGGTCCGGCACCTGATCCGCCGCTGCGAAAACGAACTTGAATCCCTGACTGACGAGGAACGCGCCGAGATCAACGCCCATGTCGCACAGGTTCGGACTGCCCGGGCCGGCACCACTCAAGCAGTGCCGCTGGAACTGCTGGGAATCGTGCGCGCCGGCGAGCCAACCTTGTTCGCAGGGTCCTTTCAACGGCTGCGGGACGCCGGCCAGATACCGACGACCGGGAGAGTACGATGACATCCTCGAGCGCACAGCAGACCGATGGCATGCTCCGCCAGCGCCGGACTATAAGCGAAGCCAAACATCGCGCCGTCCGCACCGCGATCGACGCCTGCGTTGCCCGCGGCACCACCGATTCCGCCGCCGGCATCGCCCGGAAAGCAGCAGTGACGGAAACGTTTCTCTACCGCCACGAGTCGGAGCCCTGCGCTCTCTGCGCGCAGGTGTTCGGTATGGGACCTGTCGGGTATCTGCGCACCCACATGGCACGCGTCCTCGATTCCAGGGATGCCCACGCTCAAGAGCAAGGTCTCGTCACCGCGGCAACGACCCGGGCTGATCTGGCCAACACCCGCGCCGCTAACCACCGTCTGCAACAGCGCCTGCAAGCGCTGGAACGCCGGCTCGGGGAAGTCCTCGGCCACGCCGTCCAGGACAATCTGCCGGAGCTGGACCGCCTCGCCCAGGACATCGACCCAGCCAGTGAAAAACGAATTCGCGAGCTGTCCGAGCAGACAGCCGCCCTTCAATTGCTGCTCAACGAACGCGAAGAGGAACTGGACGCCGTCCGGCGCCTTAACACCGATCTCACACGCCGCCTGAACGCGACAGCGAAGAGCGCGCCATGAGTGACACGCACGATGACGGCCATCCTCCAGCAGGGGATTTGCCAGCCGAGGACGAGGACACGGTTCTGGAGATACTGGAAATGCTCAAGGCACTCGATTCCACACGGCCCGACCAGATGACCCCGCTCTTTTATCAGCACTGGTTCGAACAACTGAACATGTCCATCCGGGATCTGCTCAGGATTCTCGGTCATGAAGACGGCATCTGATTCCGTGACAGTTCAATAAACACCAGTAGCTGGATGGTTATCAGTTAAGGCAAACCCTGGCCACGCGGACGTTCCATTGACTCAAGGCAATCTGGACCGTTGGCTTTCGCCAGCGAATAGTTCAGGATGTCAGCATCCGGACCAGAAGCTTCACCAGAGGGTTCCAGGTCTCTCTTTGTCGGCGTCAGATGCATCTTTGGAAGAAGACGATGAGCGAAATTGACGATCTCATGGCAAATTCCAACGATCGTTGGGCTCAGGCCGTCAGAAGAGCTCAGGGCATCGCAGACAACGGCCTGGGTGAGGCCCTGAAAACCTATTACACGCGATATTTTCCTGCAGGCTTGGTGATCCTGGTGGCGGCCGGGACCATTCTGGCATTCTGGCCTTCGGAGTCGCGGACTGGCAGAACAATCTGGTGTTCGGGTTCTTCCTCGCCATGCTCGGTGTCGTGATTGGGGGACTGACCTACAACGCGAAGAAAGTGGTGCAGGCCGCCAAGTCCGGAAGGGTCAACGTGCTGCTTTCGTTGGAGAGCGAGGAACGCAAGCATGTCCGCCGGCAGCTAGCAGGGAAGGTGGCGATAGAGCCGGAACATCTTCCCGTCACACGAGCCGCTGCGGTGCAGATGAGAAAAGGCCTTGCCACGCAACTGCTCCTGGCGCCGATGTTTCCGCTCATCTTCATTCCTCAGGCCGCGCGCTTTGCCATACGCAATGACAGCCCGTTCGACTGGCTGATGGCAGTCGCCGTCGCTGGAATTGTGATCGCAATTGTGCTTCTCGTTCGCGACTTCCGGCAGACAGGCCGTTTCATGGCACAGACAGCGGAGCAGGCATCTCCCGGCAACTCATCACTGGGGCAGCCCTAACGATCCCTAACACGTGAGTCAGCGCACTGAACCACGTGAACGCGCAGCTCAAGTGCGTCGACATGCGTCAGTGAGTACCGAAAACAGCCTGTTGCGCAATTGCCGTGGGGCCACGTCACCGTGCTGCTGGACAAACTTGCCGACCGTGAAAAGCGCGACTGGTACGCCTCAGCAGCTGTGGAATACGGCTGGTCCCGGAACGTCCTGATGAACATGATCATGAACCAGACCCTCGAGCGCACAGGATCAGCGCCGTCGAACTTTGCGCAGCAGCTTGTTGCGCAAGACTCGGAGCTAGCCCAGCAAGTGGCCAAGGACCCCTATAACTTCGAATTCCTGGGCCTGTCAGGCGAGGTCGCAGAGCGGGACCTCGAGCAAGCCCTCATGGATCGCATCACCGAGACCCTCAGGGAAATGGGCCCCGGTTTCGCTTTCGTCGGCCGGCAGGTCCACTTCGACGTGGGCGGCGACGACTTCTACATCGACCTGCTCTTCTTCCACGTCGAGCAACTCCGCTACTTCGTCATCGAGCTAAAGACTGGCAAGTTCTAGCCCGAATACGCCGGGAAGCTCAACTTCTACATCGCCCTCGTCGATGACAGGCTCCGCCGCGAAGCTCACGCAGACACTGTGGGGATACTGATCTGCGGCAGCAAGAACGAGCACACCGTCCGCTACAGTCTCGGCCGGACGACCTCACCGATGGCCGTCGCCTCCTACACCTACGACGCCCTGCCCGCCGAGGTCCGCAACGATCTGCCGGACGTTGACCGGCTCACAGCGGCACTGGACTGGCCCGTCGCGAAGCCGAGCAACAGGCTCTCCCCAACGAGGGGCACCTCGTAGCCGCCCTGGAATGGGCCGAACCCGACGCGAACGACGATGCCACCTGAGGGAAAGCCTAAGACTCGAAAAGTCTTACCAAGGCTGCGCCCCGTCCCGCGGCAGGGTAATACCGAAGCCATGGTGTATGTTGCATTTCGGACCGGTAAGAACGTTTGAGAAGAGAATCACCGCAGTGGCAACCGATTACGACGAAGTGCGTTCCGACGTCAAGGAATCACAGGAGCGCTCCCTCGAGGCGCTGCAATCCGCGAACGCACCGGATGCCAGAAGCGTCGTCCGCGACCTGGACGAGGCCGACGCGCTGGATGACGCGAGGACCCCCGGTGGAGAGTTCGTCGCCGAGGAACTGATCGTCCAGGTGATTCCCCAGGCCCGGGACGAGTTCACTTGCTACTCCTGCTTCCTGGTCCGGCACCGTTCCCAGCTCGCACGCGAAAAGAACGGCCACTCGTACTGCATCGAGTGTGAAGGCTAGAGCACAGCCCCTCAAGAATGCCGGAACCACCTCAGCCTGACGTGGCCCGCCGGTTAGGCATTCAGAGTGGAGGAGTGGATCAGCGGGTGTAAGGGGGAACGTGTCTTTCGTCGTTGAAGGGTTCGAACCAGTGCTCCAGTGCCATGGGCGCCAGTCGGAGCTGCCGGTTCAGATCAGCATCGTGCTGGAACCGATATCCTTGTCAAGCCAGACAAAGACGGCAAGCAGGCAGCTTACCACCGGGCTTGACAGTGCGAGAATGGCCATATTCTGTCGGTGGTTGAACTCGGCTAGAGTGCGTGATTCCCTGGAGTAGGAAGTCTGGGCCATGACCTGCAGAGCGATTGTTCCCGTAGCGACTGCGGCCAGCGCCCCGATGACCTCTGCGGCGCCCAATGGCATCAAGTCCACGTCGTACCACGGCTGCTCACTTCCGGCTGCGTGGGTCATGAGCGTTATGAGAAGGACGAAGACAGCCATTCCCAGGCCCAGGCTGACTGATCGTCCAAACGACACGCCCGCTGTGTTGTCCAGACGGTCCATCACCCGGAATTTTGACGGGGGTTTAAAACGGCGCATGGTCCTCCTTAGCAGGGTGGTTATTCATACTGGCTGCCGGTAATCGTTGGGGCTGACAGTTCAGGCATCGCGGCCATGACCGTTGACACCCTAGCCGCCTTGCATTCGAGAGGATGCTCGCGTCTTTTCACGGAATCTGCCTGTCCCGAGGGAAGCGGGCAATCATCCCCTGTGGATGCGTTTAGGGGGCTGCCATGCGGCTTTTGCTTTCAGCGAGAATTGTCAGGGCCGATTCGATGCGTTCCTGGACGGATCCCCGAAGCACCCGAACCGGCTTGTTGCTCATCGTCACCAGTTCGAACAGTCGCTTTTCTGCTTCGATTTGGAACCGGTGGCTGATCGGCGCGTTCTCGCACGGCAGGGGAAATTCGATCGGGAGGAAGAGGATCTCATCGTATGTTTGCTCTGCATAGGCCAGTGCTTCCTCCGTGAAGTCGTCAATGAGGTTGAGCTGGACGTCAGCTGATTTTGATGGCGCCGGTTCGTGATCCTCTGTGGGGAACACGCCAAGACTGAGTCGCGTGGTGGCGTAGACCCATTCATGCAGTACCGAACCGTCGGAGATAGTGTCCGGCGCTGACTGTTCCTGAACGATCCGTTCCGTGTAGCGCCGCTGGCTGAGGCGGAGAACCTCCTCGTTTGTGCAGTCCTGCAGGGACTTGTTCTGCCCGGGGACTGGGTCGTGCATGGGTGTCGGCACCGGGGCGATCAGGGAAGTAAGCGCTTCCAGCGCCGTGGTTAGGGTGGTTTTTCCGACGCCATGGGCGCCGATAATGGCTATCTTCATCAGATTTCTTTCGTTTGGGTGGTCAGGAGGCGTTTATCAGGGACCATCCGGGCAGGCCGGAGAGCGCAGTCAGTTCGGGATCGGAACTGTTCACGAATACTCTGTGTCCGGTCAGCTCCATGAACTGGACATCTGAAATGTCGTCCCCGTAGCTGTGCGAGTCTTGGAGTTTGAGTTGGTGGCGGGAGGCATGGGCGGCAACTGCGGCCGCCTTGCCTTGTCCGATCATGGGAGTTGTGATGCTCCCCGTATACCGGCCCTGCTCCAGGACAGGTTCGCTGGACAGGACATCGTCCGCCCTTATGTGGGCAGCCAATTGTGACAGCGCAGGTGCGAAGGACCCACTTACCAGGACTATGGCGCGGTTCTGCCTCCGGTGTTCCCGCAAAATGTGGTGCATGCCATCGAAGATGATCTGGGGACCGTACTCCTGGAGGGCCTGTTCAAACCAGCTGCGGCCGACCTCTGAGACTTCGGCAACGTCCCGGCCGGCCCACCAGCGGAAGTATTCACGGTTGGTTGCCTCCCTCGGGGCACCGGCGGCCCTTAGCTGCCGGAGCCGGGCGAGAAAGGACTTGCCGTCATCGAGCCGACCGGACGAGCGTGCGTCGAAAAGCAGCAGCTCGAACATAGTGGTCAGCGGGGTTAGTGTGCCGTCTACGTCGAAGTAAGCCGCTGCGGTTTTGCCGGTCAGGGCGTTTCCTCGAGCACGCGGCGGCCGTTGACCAGACTGGCCAGTTCAGGGAACGACCCGGCCTGTGCAATCTCCCAGTCATGAACTGTGAATCCGTACTTTTCGCTGATCATGACGGCGATCTCGACCAGGGAGAGCGAATCGACCTCCATCTGGTCAAAGGTCGTTTGGGTGGTTGCATCGTCAACGATCTCAGGTGCTGTGGCACGGATCGTCTCGATGAGTTCCTCGGCGCTTACGAGGGCTGAAGGCTGGGACATGGTGTCGTCCTTTCGATGAGTTCTTGCTGTGGATCAGTGACCGTGATGTCTGGCCAGGTCAGGGTCGCGGCGCCCCAGGTGGTGCCGCCGCCGAAGGCGGTCAGCAGCAGCTTGTCTCCGCCGGAGAACCGGGCTGCGTGATCGGCCAGGGCCAGCGGGATGGACGCCGCTGAGGTGTTCCCGACCCTGTCCAGATGGATGACCGCGCGTTCGGGGGAGATTCCGAGGACGCCGGCGACGCGGTTCAGGATGCGCTGGTTTGCCTGGTGGGCTACGAGCCAGTCCACGTCTGCCGTCTCCCACCTGCTTTCGTTCAGTGCAGCCCGGGAGGAGTCGGCCATGGAGCTCACGGCCTGAATGAACACCTCTTTGCCCTGCATGGCGAAGTACCGGTCGGCATCCTGGGTGCCCGCGTGGGCCGGCATCCGGGACCCCCCTGCATTAATCTTGATGAGGTCCTGGCAGCTGCCGTCCGAGTGCAGGTCGAAGGAGGAAAGCTGCCCCGGCTGGCCAGCCTCGCCGGCGCCGACGACCACTGCGCCGGCGCCGTCCCCGAAGATGATGGCGGTGTTACGGTCCTGCGGGTTGATGATAGTGCTGAACGTGTCGGCACCGATGATCAGGACGCACCTGTGCTGTCCTGAGAGTACCGCCGCATTGGCCTGGGCCAGCGCGTAGATGAAGCCGGAGCAGACAGCGGCCAGGTCGAACGCGGCCACCGTTCCGAGCCCGAGCCGGTGGGCCACCGCCGGCGCGGTCGCCGGACAAGGGTGGTCAGGGGTGGTAGTGGCAAGGATGACCAGGTCGATTTCCGGGTTCCCTGCGGATTCAAGCGCCCGCCGTCCGGCTTCCGTGGCCATGTCACTTGTGGCTTGTTCGGGCCCGACGAAACGCCGGGAGCGGATGCCGGTCCGCGTCCGGATCCATTCATCCGAGGTGTCGAGCCTGCCCTCCAGTTCCAGATTGGTCACTTCTCCGGCCGGAACGTAGCCGCCCAGGCCCTGAAGTACAACCGCAGGGGGCCGCTGCCTAGTGGGCCGTGGCAAGTTCGCGTTCCTGTTCGTTGCGGACATCCAGGGCATCGTATTCTTGCTGCGCCTTGCTGATGGCTTCCTCGATGCTCATGACCCGGGGCAGGTTGTAGTGCGCGGTGATTCCCTCGAGCCGTTCCGGGATGGAGCCGCCGATGGTGACATTCGGAATGCCCAGCTTGGTGATTTCGTCCTGGATCATCTGGTCGGCCAGGGAACGGAACTTCTCGTTCACGGGACGGTGGCCATCGGCGACGAGCGGGAACTCGATGGGCAGGTGGACGAACGCGTCGTAGTTGGCCAGCGCGTGCTGTTTGGCTGGAACCCCCAGCGCGCTGATGACCTCTTCGAAGAAGCTGAGCTCACCGGTCATCTCGACGGTGTCCAGATCGACGGAATCGTTGGGGTTGATGCCCACGAGGACCCGGACCGTGCCGTAGATCCATTCGTGCAAGGATGAGCCGTCGGAGATGAAGGTGTCCCCAAGGTGGGATTCGTTCACGGCACGCTCAGTGTTGCGGCGGGTGATCAGCATGAGGATCTCGGCTGCGGTGCATTCCTCAAGGGTCTTGCCCGGGACGGAGATGGGGAGCAGTTCGCGCATCGTCTTGGCGGCGCTGCGCGGCATGCCGGTCAGGTGGGCCAGTGCCATTGTGGTGAAGGTCTTACCGGAGGAGTAAGTGCCGGAAATAGCGAGTTTCATTGTGTGTCTTTCAGTTAGATGCGAAGGAAGGTCGTGCTCGGTATTCACTAGGGGAGTCGGTGCGCCACGTCGCAGGTGATTTCGAGATGGTTGCCGATCCGACCGACAATGTCCGCGCAGCGCCAGTTGCCGTCGTTGAGTGGCAGGGTTCTGGGCCGGCGAAGACGTACGTCGAGCGAAACTTCTGGGAGGATGCTCGACGGCGGCGCCGAGGCTTTCACGACGGTCCGGCGCATCCACAGGGTGTTGCTGTCCGCGCGGGACAGGCTGTCCAGCTCGTAGAGCAGGACCTGTCCAAGCTGCAGGGTAGTAACGAAGCCCTCCAGCAGGGAGAGTCCCGGCTGGTAGGCCCCTTCCAGGCCGATCGATTTCTGCACGTCGGATGCGGCTTGCGCCACGGAGACTGTGGCGTGACCGGCTAATCGTGAGGGGTCAATGGTGATGTCGCGGATGTTGGCTTGGCGTGACTTGTAGATGTCACCGTAGACGCGCAGGGCCGCGTCGCCGACGAGGGCGACGGGGTTCTCGGTACGGAGGTTCGCTTTGGATGCGACGCACAGCGGGTGGTGCAGTGACATGACGGCCTTCATGGAGGACATCTCCACACTGACCCGGATGATCCCGTCTTTGGACTGCCCGTTTGTGGTGGCCACGACGGGGAAGTCATCGAGTGTGTCTTCAATGGGTGTGGTGCCAGCCGTAAGAGTGAGCTCGCGGACGTACACGGCCGGCAGGATGGAGGGCGTGTAGCGGCTGGCGAGCAGCGATTCGGCGGCCTCCAGCGCCAGTACGATGGCGTCGGTCGTGCCCAGATGCGGCTGTTGGGACGTTGAGCCTTTCACGGACCACAGGTCCCCGACCCGCACAGATCCGCAAGCCTCCATCCGGGTTGTCCCGTCGGGGGCATGCCGGATGGAGAGCTTCCGCAGCGCCGGTGTTGTCTTGCGGTAGCCGCTGCCGAAGAAGCGGGTGGATGAGGGTCCGAGGTAGTCATCCACGTTGGCCAGGACGAGCGGGTCGGGGAGGGTCAGGCTCATGGGATTGGGCTTTCTTTCGGTGCGGGTCAGACGGATTCTGCCGGGACCAGCTCGGGCTCGGCAGGTTCGGCTTTCTTAGAGGGAAGGAAGGTCAGGATCACGGCTGCGGCTCCGAGGATGACGAGTGCGTTGACCAGGAGCCCGAAGTGCACGCCGCCAAGGATTGCCTCCGCCGATGCCGGGTTGCTGTAGTTGCCCGTTGTGAAAGCAAGGGCGATTGCGCTGACGATGGGAGTGCCGATGGTGAAGGCTACCTGCTGGGTCTGACCGGCGAGCCCTGTCGCCAGGCCCTGTTCTGAGTCGGGCAGCCCGGACGTGACGGCGACGGTGTAAGCGACGATGACGAGCACATGGCCGAATCCACCGATCGCCGTGGCGATCAGGATATGGGTGAAGCCGATGCCCATGTTCATGCCCAGAAGGAGGAAGCTCAGCGTGGAGGCGCCCTGAAGCGTCAGCCCCAGGACCAGCGTCGACTTGGCACCGATCCTGTTGATGATGTTGGCCGCGGCCAGGCCGCCGGTGAAGGCTCCGGCGCCGAGGACACCGAAGGCGAGTCCTGTTGAGAGGGCGGATGATTCCAGGACCCGCTGCAGGTAGATGGTCAGCAGGAAGACCTTGCCGCTTTCCATGGCGAAGGTGACGAGTCCGCCCAGGTTTCCCAAGGATACGGAGCGCCGCTTGAGAATGGTGACGGCCGCCAGCGGGTGCGATGAACGGGCTTCGATGTTCCAGAAGGCGATGAAGGCGATGACGGCTAGTCCCAGCAGCCCCAGGGTGGTGGAGGACCCCCAGCCTTCGCGCTCAACCGAGGTGACTCCCAGGACGAGGGCGAGCAAACCGAGCGTGAGGGTGATCGCGCCGGGGACGTCAAGCTTCTGCTGCACGCGGGCTGAAATGTCCTTGATGATGAAGGGTGCGAGGGCGACGATGGCGACCCCTACCGGGACGTTGATGAAGAAGGTGAATCGCCAGCCGAAGAGGTCGGTCAGGACGCCGCCGAGAACTGCACCGACGGCGAAGCCCAGTGAGAGCAGGGCACCGTTCAGGCCCAGCGCTTTGTTCCTGAGTGAACCTTCCTCGAAGGACGTGGTTAGCAGTGACAGGGCTGCGGGCATCGTAATGGCAGTGGCGAGGCCCTGGCCGACGCGGGCGGCGAAGAGGACTGACGGGTCGGTGGCCAGTCCGCCGACGGCTGAGGCCGCAGTCAGGATGACCATGCCCATGAGGAACATTTTCTTGCGGCCGTAGTAGTCGCCGATCCGCCCCATGAGCAGGACCAGGCCTGCGGCTGAGAGGGCGAAGAGGGTGATGATCCATTGCAGGTCACCGTCTGCGATACCGAGGTCCCGGCCCATGGCGGGAAGGGCGACGGTGACGATCGAGAAATCGAGGGCGAACATGAATTGCGCGCCGAGCAGCAGGGTGAGAATCAGCCGCTGGCGGCCTGTCAGTGAAGGTGCGGGTCTGGATGTTGTCGTTGGCATGCTTCCAGCCTGCGGCCTCCCCAACACCCCATCCAGAGTTCGCTTATGGTGGTACAGGGGGCACCAGCCTTAGCCGACGGGCTGCCACGTTCTGTCACCGCTGGCCCCGGTAACGACCCGGCCGAAGACCACATCGCCGAAGTGCATGCCCGCACCGATCGTGCCGGTGTCGGCCAGCAGGTCGAGGGTGCTGATCCGCGACTGCTTCGAAGCAGACGGATCTGCTTCGAAGCAGGAGTTCAGGGCTGGCTGTGAGACCTGGATGGGGCAGTGCATAACGTCTCCAAAGCACAGCAGACTCTCTCCGCGGGACTCAATGAGATAAGACATGTGTCCCAAGGTGTGTCCCGGAGTGGCGATGGCGGTGATCCCGGGCAGGATCTCGGCACCGTTCTGGGCCGCCTTCCACCCGGGTTCTGCGGCTAGCCCGTTGCTGTGCAGCTCCCTTTCTGAGGCCAGGAGGGTTGTGCCGCGCAGGAGCTCTCCCGGTGCCCCGTCGGCACCAAGCCATCCGGTGTGATCATCATGCAGGTGGGTGAAGACCGCGGCGTCGAGTCGTTCGGGCAGGGAAGGGTCGGCCGCGAGGGCGCCGCCGTGCATAGCTCCCAACGCCGGGTGGGAGCGGGCGGCCGGAAGATCCCTGGGGCCGTAACCTGCGTCGATCATGACGGCCAGGTCCGGGCCGGTGACGAGCAAGGAGCCGATGGATCCGGTCAGGTATCCGTCCTTCCCGATCAGCTCAGGCCGGTTGGCGTAGACGCCATGGCCGCTGGGAAGAGAGAACCAGACATAGGGGTTCAGCTGGACGAAACCGTCCGGCAGGTAGGTGATGGTCAGGTCGCCGATGGTGAGGCTGCGGCGGCGTGCCGGAGCGTTCCAGCGGTCGTGACCGGCCCGGGCGGGACTGGTTTGAGATTCCAGGGGATCTCCTTTGATTCGGTGCCCGGCCGCGGTCAGTTGGCGCGGGCGAGGGCTTCGGCGGTGCCGGAACCGGGTTTGGGAAGGTAGAGGAAGACCCGCAGGTCGTCTCCGCCCACAGGGTTGAGGACGACTGACTCGAGGGTGAGGCGGCCCATTTGCTTGTGGTCAAAGACTATGTCGACGTGGGGTTCCACGCCGACCACGTGGCTGTCCCAGTAGTCCTTGAACTCGGGGGAGACCGCGGCGATTTTGTCGGCCAGCATGGCGAAGGTCGAGTCTCCTGCGTACATGGCCGCCTGGCGGCGGAATTGCGCGGCCATCATCCGGCCCGCAAGCTCGCGATGCGGATAGTAGGCTGCAACCTCGGGCTTGGTGAAAAACTCTTCCAGACAGTTGGAGCCGACGCTGATGCCAAAGACGTATTCGGAGATCGGGTTGGTCGCCACTACGTTCCAGTACCGGTCAACGGCATAGGCGGGGGATTGTGTGAACCCGGCGAGGATCCGGTCCATAGCGGCCCTGATTTCGGCGGCCGCCGAACGCCGGACCGGCTGCTGCTTTCCGGCGAGCTCATACAGGTGCTCCAGATCGCCGCCTTCAAGCCTGAGCGCCTGCCCTATCGCGTCCACGACGACAGAAGACACTCCGATGTCGCGGCCCTGTTCCAGCCACGTGTACCACGTAACTCCGACGTTCGCCAGGACCGCCACTTCCTCGCGCCGCAGACCGGGCGTGCGGCGCCGGCTGCTGCTGGGCAACCCGACGTCCTGCGGGCGGAGCTGTTCCCGTCTGGCCCGGAGAAAGCTCGCAAGGCTCTGGCGACGGGCCTCGGACTCGTCAACATCACGTGGAATCGCGAAGGAGGGCGCCTCCGTCGCGTGTGTCAAAATCAACTCTGTCATCGTGGTCTACTCTTTCATAATTTCTGCCTCGCGGGTTAGCCCTGAGGTCTGGAAGGTCAGGAAGCTGCAGCGGTTCCTACGCGCGGTGCGTTGCAGGGAATCAGCTGCCGCAGTACGACCATGAAATCGTCAAGTGCGGTGCGGTGAAAAAGATGTCCCCCATCCACTTGATAGTAGCGAGGAGCGGGACCGCAGTATTCCTCCCAGAGCCGCATGCGACGAAAATTTACAAGCCTGTCATGGGTTCCACCGATGAGGTCCAGCTGGACGGGCAGGTCTGCCCGTGGAGGGGAGTAGGCGCAGGCACGCTGCACCCCGGCGGCTGTTCTCTCGGCGATATATTCGGGAAGGACAGACGGAGACGGCTCGGACTCATCCAGGATCCTCAGTGCCTCGTGACTGTCCGGAACCGATCCCGGCGCGGGGGAGCCTCCGAGGATGACAGCGCCCGGAAGCTCCAGCCGGTGCTGAAGCAGCAGGCGGCAGACTTCGTAGGCGACATGGCCTCCCATGCTGTGTCCGTAGAAGGCAGAAATAGACATGTCGGCATCGCAAAGATACTCGAAGGCCTTGGCGGCCAGTTGCTCGATTGTCTCAAAGTCTCCGGTGCGGCATTCGAGAGGAACGCCGACGATGGTTACCGATGGGTGAAGCCGGGAAGGCCAGGAGCGGAACTGCCACTCGGTACCCCCGGCATGATGAAAACAGAAGAGAGTTGTGCCGGCCATGTTGAGAGTATATGCGCCTGAGCCGCGGCCATCCAGAGGCTGCTTATCCTGTTACAAACAGTGCCCGGCTGAGAACGGAAATTTCGGAATTTCCGCAGGAGGTAGCCGGTTGGGCCGATCATGAGAGCAATTGGAGTCATGAAATTTGGCGGACCGGAACAACTGAAGGAACTTGAAATTGCCGAACCCGTGCCCGGCCCGGGAGAGATCCGCATCCGCACATATGCGGCAGCAGTAAGTCCAACCGACCTGATGCTGCGCAATGGACAGCACGCGGCGACCATCAAAGAACAGGGACTCCATCCGCCTTTCATCCCGGGAATGGACGTTGCAGGAGTAGTGGATGCTCTGGGTCCGGGCGCCGGCGGGAGGCTGCAGGTCGGTGACCCCGTCGTAGCGCTGACGCTTCCCTTTCCAGCCGGCGCATATGCGGAGAAGGTCGTCGTCTCCGCTGAATCCGCGGTCGCAGCTCCGCAGGGGTTCGACTTTGTGTCTGCATCAACGCTGTTGATGAATGCCGCAACGGCCAGGATCGCCCTTGACGCGATGCACCTGGAACCGGGACAGACCGTCGCCATTTCGGGAGCTTCCGGGGCCGTTGGCGGGTACGCGATACAGCTGGCCAAGGCAGAAGGGCTGAAGGTCATTGCTGACGCCGCCCCCGACGACGAGGAATCCCTGCTCTCCTTGGGAGCGGACCATCTGATTCGGCGCCGTGGTCCCTTCGTTGAAGACGTTCGCGCGCTGGCTCCGGACGGTGTGGACGGCGTCATTGACGGAGCCGTCCTTAACGGTGCGGCGGTGGGTGCAATCCGTGACGGGGGCCACCTGGCCGTCCTCCGCGCGTGGGGCGGGTCCGCGGAGCGGGAGATCTCCGTCCATAAGATCTACGTCGGGTCGGCCATCAAAGAGACGGCGATGTTCCAGAAACTGGTTCGTCAGGCCGAAGAGCGTGTCCTGACACTGCGCGTGGCGGACGTTTTCGCCTCGGCTGATGCCCGGCTAGCTCATGAACAACTCGAGGCCGGAAGGGTGAGAGGGCGGCTCGTGCTCGACTTCAGGCTACAACGTATCCCTGAATAACCCCCGGTGGCGGGAAGCTGCCCACCATCGGTGGGCCACGGAGATCGCCACTCGTGAACCTGACATCGCCTTCCAGGAGCGCTTAGGTCAACCACACGCGGCCGGCCTACGTGAAAGCACGGATCGACAGCGACCCAGACGCCCTGTTCGCGATCTCCCTGGACCGGCTTGCCTATACCAGCCAACCACCACCTCGGCGCCGATCTGGCATGCAACTGCCTCCGCAACGCCGCGCGGCGTCTCAGCCTGCGTAACTTCGGTTTAGCTTGGCTCGTACAGCAGTTCCGGGCTCCGCGACGCCCGGAGGCGCGTATTTCCCGCCACGGGGCCCAGTCCTCCGGTATTGCGTTGCGGAGGGCCGGCGCAGAAGATAGCCCTGCGCCGCTCCCAAGCCGAGGCGGGCGACCATTTCCAGTTCGGCATCGGTCTCGATCCCCTCGGCGACTGCCTCAACTTATATTAGACAGGACAATCGCTACCGCCGATGCAAGCGTGTTCGCCGGCTACTGGTAACCGTCCATATTCGATCTGCAACTATTCGGCACCTTCCACCCAGATGCGGACACTTGTCTACTTCGTTCGAGGGTCTCTGGCAGACTCTGGTGAATGGTCAAAGATTGGGATATTCGGGTTGAGCGCTTTTGGGCTGATGCCAGCGACGATGACGAAGCGATGCTGACAGCGATGAAGTCTCTGGTCGGTGAGCGGCCAAGTGATGATGCTGCAGCGGTCTATGAGTGGGCTTCGGTGCATGATTTTCTTGGTCGTGAGTCAGCTGCCATTCCTCTGTATCGACAGGCATTGGACCTCGGGCTCGACGACACCAGGCGCCCCCGGGCCCTTATCCAGCTGGCAAGCTCTCTTCGGAACGTCGGCGAGGCGGGAGAAGCCGCCACGATACTGGGACAGATGGATGTCAGTGAGATCGTGGGGGATGCGCCCCAAGCCTTTCTCGCGCTTGCCCTGTTTGATGCGGGCCGGCCGGGTGACGCTCTCCGGGTCGCTCTGAGCGCTCTCGCAAAGACCCTGCCCCTGTATGAGGGAGCCGTGAAGCATTATGCCAGTGAGCTCCCGTCGGTTATTGAGTCCGCAGTTTGATGGGCTTTCGCCGGATACTTTGACCACGGTCCCGCCGCTGCGGCGGCATGCTTCTGGGTGACCTGGTAGCTGTAGCCGAGCATTTCAGCTACCAGAGGCGCGGGAACCTCCGTGACGAGTCCGCGCAGGGAGGCGTTGCGTGCGCCTAGAAGGTTGATGCCCACTTCCCGGAGACGCTGCATGAGTGTGTTGGGGTGGATATGCCGGCCGGGGCGATAGCCGGGGAACAACCACTCGCTGCCGGAGCTGCTGCCGGTGCGCATGTTCGGACGCGAAGCCAGGTGTTCCATGAGCAACGACGCGAACGGCTCCGGCACGGGTGCGGGGTCGCCTTCGCCGAGGGAAAGGCACGGGCCGTCGGGCGTGATGATCACATCGGTGCTTTTCATCGCGGCGATGTTCACGACGGGCTGGGCGTAGAGCAGCAGGAACGTGGCGGCCACCCGGTAGGGCAGGGTGTCGACGTCCTCGGTGAGGCAGGCTTTGAGCATGGCGAGCCGCTGGTCCTGACCAAGCAACGGCATGGTTTTGGCTTGGCGATGGCCGATGGTGATGTTTGTGCAGGTCCGGTTGTTGACCGCCCAGATGAAGAAGGTCCGGATGGCGTGCCTGGTGGTCGGGCCGTCGGACAGCCAGGCATCGACGTCGGTCTGGATGCAGGAAGCAACCGGCCGGCCGTGGGTGGTTTTGAGCCAGGTCAGGAACTTGATGGTTTCGGTGATTTCCTGCTTCGCGCTGTGCACGGGACCGCGCGTGGGGCTCCCGTCCCCGGAGAGGCTCCGAATGCGTCGCAGGTGGTGCCAGCGGGCAAAGGATTCAACAGGCCGGCAGGTTGGGCGCCGTCGCCACCAGGACCAGAGCCAGCACTCCGGCGGGGGATCCGCCAATCATTAGCGTGCGTGGCCCGGTCCTGTCGAGGATCCCGCCGACGAGGATGCCGGCCGCTGCGGAGACCAGCAGCCCGGCGGAAAAGGAGCCCGTCACCAGGGTCGGGTCCCAGCCGGTGTCCTCGCTGATGGGGCGGACCGCCGCGATCAGGGCGTAGTAGAGCACGCCCCACCCGGTGGTCTGGGTGATGCACAGCGCGGCGAGGCCGCCGCGCGGGGCACCCTCCGCGGCGAGGATCCGGGTGGGAGCGGGCGCGGGCATGGTCAGTTCCCGGTGAGCTCCGCATACAGCTTCTGGACCCGGGCCTTGATGTCATCCCGGACCAGGCGCATGCGTTCCATGCCTTCGATGCCGCGTTCGGAGGGTTCGTCCGTATCCCAGACCTCCAGCCGCTTGCCCTCGGGGGCTTCGACTTTTGCCTCGTTGCCCAGGACAATCACCACGTCGACGGCGTTCAGTACTTCGTCGGTGACGGGTTTGGGGTGTTCCCCGGTGATGTCGATGCCGAGTTCTGCCAGGGAGTCCACGGACTGGGGGTTCAGCGATTTACCGGGTTTGGTCCCGGCGGAGTGCACCGTGACGGTCCCGTTGGCGAGCTGGTTCATCAGTCCGGCGGCGAGCTGGGACTTCCCGCCGTTCTTGCTGCAGACGAACAGGACGCTGGGCTTTTTCGTGGTCTGGGTCATGCGTGTGATTCTTCCTTGTGTGCGTCGGGGTTGGTGAGCAGTGATGCTGCCAATGCCTTGACCCGGTCGTGGATCTCATCGCGGATGATCCGCACGGCCTCAACGGGCAGGCCGGCCGGGTCTGCAAGCTCCCAGTCCTCGTAGCGTTTGCCAGGGTAGATCGGGCAGGAGTCGCCGCAGCCCATCGTGATCACCACATCGGAGGCGCGCACGACGTCGTCGGTGAGCGGCTTGGGATAGTCCTTAGTGAGGTCCAGGCCCATTTCGGACATCGCCGCGACGACGGCGGGGTCCAGTTCGGCAGCCGGCAGGGAGCCGGCGGACCGGACGCGGATCCTGCCCTTGGCCTCGACAGTCAGGAGTGCCGCTGCCATCTGGGACCGACCGGCGTTCTGTACGCAGACAAACAGCACCTCCGGTACCTCGGAGGCGACGGCGCCTTTGGATTTGGCCAGGGCGCTGAGTCGGTCGTTGGCGAAGTGTTCGGTGGTGGAGGGCAGGTACGTTTTGATCTTCGCGGTCCGGGCCAGGGCGGTGTAGGACTCGAAGACGTAGCGTTCGACCGTCTCCGCGGCAAACACGCCGGCGAACCGGTCGGTAAGGCGCGCGCTGATCCGGTGCAGGAGTTCGGTGTTGTCCTGCAGGCCCAGGCCGTGTTCGTGGTGGTCAGTCATGTCAGCTCTCCAGTGTGTTCAATGGACGAAAGCAGGCACAGCGGTCAGTTTTCGCCGGAGCGGCCGTGGGCCAGGCCGGTGGGGAATCCGAGGAGGACAGGTTCGGGCGCTCCACAGCAGCCGCCGGAGGTTTCGGCGACGAACCCTGCGGGTACGGCCGCGGGGACGTCGCAGCTGGTGCCGATGTCCGAGGAGCAGACGCCGGTTTCGGGAAGCTCGAGCTGGACGGTGTCGGCGGCTTCACGGTCTCCGGCCAGGGCGGCCGCGACGGAGCGGACTTGTTCGTAGCCGGTGGCGAGCAGGAAGGTGGGGGCCCGGCCGTAGGACTTCATGCCGACGATGTAGAAGTCCTGCTCCGGGTGGGCCAGCATCCTGGCGCCGTGGGGTTCGACGGTGCCGCAGGAGTGGAATTCGGGGTCGATCAGCGGCCCGAGCTCACGCGGGGCTTCCACGGCCGGGTCCAGGTCCAGCCGGAGTTCCCGGAGGATGTCCAGGTCGAGGCGGAAGCCGGTGGCCGGGACCACAACGTCGGCCTCGAGGGTGCGGCCGTCGGTGGAGGTCAGGGTGACGGTGCCGTCGGCTGCTGCGAGGGACGCGATCCCGAAGCCGGTATGCAGTTCGACGGTGCCCGACTCGACGAGGCTGCGGAGCCTGTTGCCGAGCTGGCCGCGGGCGGCCAGTTCATCGGCGTCACCTCCCCCGTAGACCTTGGCGGCGGAGGCGCCGCGGATCGCCCAGACGATCTTCGTCCCGGGCACCTGGGTTGCGAGCTCGGCGAGGTTGATCAGGGTGTTGGCGGCCGAGTGGCCGGCGCCGACCACAAGCGCTGTGCGGCCCTCGAACGTCCCTCGGTCGCGTCCCAGGACGTCCGGCAGTGGTGAGGAAATCCTGTCAGCTGCGGCGGCTTCGCCGAGGGCGGGCAGGCCGAAGGTTCCGAGCGGGTTGCGGTCGGACCAGGTGCCGGAGGCGTCGATGACACCGGCGGCCTGGTAGTCGCGGACTTCTCCGTCGGTGTGTTCGACCCGGACCACAAAGGGTGTGGTGTCGCGGTCACGGCTGTGGGTTTTGTCCATGCCCTGCCGGGTCACTGCCACGACGCGGGCGCCGGTGTGCAGGCGGGACGCGATCGCTGGGAGCGCGGCGAGTGGGGTGAGGTACTGGTCGACGAGTTCGCCGCCGGTGGGCAGCGCCGTCGGCTCCGGGGATTCCCAGCCGGTGGCGTCGAGCAGCCGGACGGCGGCGGCGTCGGTGTTGTACTGCCACGGGGAGAACAACCGGATGTGGCGCCACTGCTCGATGGCTGCGCCCGCGGTGGTGCCGGCTTCGAGGATCAGCGGCTCGATGCCGCGTTCGATCAGGTGCGCTGCGGCTGCGAGGCCGACGGGGCCGGCGCCGATGATGGCAACGGGGAGGTTCTTCGCTGAATCCATGGTGTCCTCTGTTTCATCCGTAGGTTTGACGGTTCTGTTGGGAGGCACCTGCCGGTCCTTGGTGGGACCGGCAGGCGGGAGGGTGTTAGCAGCAGTCCTGATGGTCGTCGCAGCAACCGGAGTCACTGCAGCATCCTGTCTTCATTCAGCTCACCCCCTCTCCGTTCGGGGTCAGGCGTGGATGGGTTCTTCCACCAGTGCCGTGGCGATGCTGTCCGCGTCCTCTAACGCGGCGAGGTAGCGTTCGGCGTCGAGGGCGGCGGCGCAGCCGGTGCCGGCTGCGGTGATGGCCTGGCGGTAGCGGTGGTCCACGGCGTCCCCGCACGCGAAGACCCCGCTGAGGTTGGTGACGGTCGTGGGTGAATCCACTTTGATGTAGCCCTCGGCGTCGAGGTCGACCTGGCCGGTGAGCAGTTCGGTGCGCGGGAGGTGGCCGATCGCGACGAAGATGCCGGTGGCGGCCTGTTCGCGGGTTTCGCCGGTGCGGGTGTCGGTCAGGGTGACGCCGGTGACCTTGGCGTCCCCGTGGATGGCGGTGATGGCGGAGTTCCAGGCGAAGCGGATCTTGGGGTTGTCCTTGGCGCGCTGGGCCATGATCCGGGAGGCGCGGAGCTCGCCCTTGCGGACCACGACGGTGACGGACTTGCCGAACCTGGTTAGGAAGGTGGCCTCCTCCATGGCCGAGTCTCCACCGCCGACGACGATGATGTCCTGTTCGCGGAAGAAGAACCCGTCGCAGGTGGCGCACCAGGAGACGCCGTGGCCGCTGAACTTCTTCTCCTCCGGCAGGCCGAGTTCCTTGTAGGCGGAGCCGGTGGCGAGGATTACGGCCTTGGCCTCGAACGTCTCCCTGCCGGCGGTGGTCACGCGCTTGATGTGGCCGGCAAGGTCGACTTCGGTGACATCGTCAAAGATAATCTCCGCACCGAAGCGTTCGGCCTGCTGCTGGAGGCCGTCCATCAGCTCGGGGCCCTGGACGCCGGCGGGAAAGCCGGGGAAATTTTCCACCTCGGTGGTGTTCATCAGGGCACCTCCCGCGGTGACCGCCCCGGCGACGACGAGGGGCTTGAGCCCGGCGCGGGCGGCGTAGATCGCCGCGGTGTAGCCGGCGGGGCCGGATCCGATAATGACGAGTTGCTTCGGCATGGCTGCTTCTACTTTCCGGCGGGGGTGAGGGATGCGATCAGGTATTCGATGCGGGCCTTGATGTCGTCGCGGATCGGGCGGACGGATTCGACGCCCTGGCCGGCCGGATCCTCGAGTTCCCAGTCCTCATAGCGCTTGCCCGGGAAGATCGGGCAGGTGTCGCCGCAGCCCATGGTGATGACGACGTCGGATTCCTTCACGGCCTCGGTGGTGAGGACCTTGGGGATTTCGGCGGACATGTCGATGCCGAGTTCGGCCATGGCCTCGACGGCGGCCGGGTTGACCTTGTCCGCCGGCGCGGAACCGGCCGAGCGGACCTCGATGGCGCCTTCTGACAGGGTGGTGAGGAACGCGGCGGCCATCTGGGAGCGGCCGGCGTTGTGGACGCAAACGAAGAGGACAGAGGGCTTCTTGGCGGTTTCGGTACTCACGGGTTTCTCCTGAAAATCAGTTAGGTGTGGATCGGTTGTGATGAGGTCGTTGCCCCCGCACCTTACTGACAAGACATTGATCATTGTCGATGCATTCAGTATCGAGCAATAAATCGATACTTGTCAATATTGGCGGGTTTTGGTTTTAGGCCGCGTGAAGACGCGGTACGAGGTCGCTGATGCGGCGGGCGATGTCAGTGAAGGCGCCTTCGAAGGCGTCCTCGGTGTTCAGTCGGAGCGGATCCGGAACGGACCAGTGGATCCCTCCCAGGTTGGGGATTTCCTCGTGGGCGTTGTCGCACACGGTCACGACGAAGTCTTCATCGTGCGCCACCTCATCCAGCCGCCGCGGGGGAAGATCCGCGAGAGCGACACCGTGGCGGCGGGCGACGTCAATGGTGCCCGGGGCGATGCGGTCCGCGGGGTGCGTGCCTGCGGAGGTCGAGGGGATTTCACTGACCTGGTTCCAGAGTGCGACGGCCAGCTGGGACCGGGCGCTGTTCCGGGTGCAGACGAAGAGGACGCGGCGGGCTCCGTGTTCAGCCCCGGGCACCAGACCTTCCAGGGCGCCGGGAGCAAGTCGGATGTAGCTGCGGCGCTTATCCGCCTCCGAACGGTGGCGGGTCACCAGGCCCGCGCCTTCCAGCGTGCGCAGATGGTGGGAGAGCAGGTTTGACGGCATCCCGAGTTCGGCCTGCAGCTCCGTGGGGGAAAGGTCCCCCAGGGTCAACAGGTCCACGATTCGCAGCCGCGCAGGATCCGCGAGGGCCGCGTGCTTGGCGACCCGCGCCCGAAAGACTTCAACTGGGTCAGTATTCATTGAATCAATTTTGACTGAGTAAATATCTTGAGTCAAGCTGTTGGTATGACTTCTCAACAACCGGCGCCGTGGCGCCGTGCCGTGGCCGAACTGCTCGGCACCAGCCTGCTCGTGACGATCGTCGTCGGCTCCGGGATCGCTGCCCAGCAGCTGTCCCCCAATGACGTTGGCCTGCAGCTGCTCCAGAACAGCACCGCCACGGTATTGGGACTGACGGTGCTGATCCTGGTGCTCGGGCCCGTGAGCGGCGCGCATTTCAATCCCGTGGTTTCCCTCGCCGACTGGATCCTGGGCCGACGCAGCGGCACCGGACTGACCCTGCCGGAACTTGCCACGTACATCGTTGCGCAGACAGTGGGTGCGGTCAGTGGCAGCGTGGTCGCGAACGCCATGTTTGAGGTGGGATCCTCCATCTCCACCAAGGAGCGCGCAACCACAGGTCACATGCTGGGCGAGGTTGTCGCCACCGCAGGTCTCGTTCTGCTGATCTTCGCCCTGTCCGCCACCAAGCGCGGCGTTCTCGCCGCGCCGGCGGTGGGCGCTTACATCGGCGCCGCGTACTGGTTCACGTCCTCGACCTCGTTCGCGAACCCGGCCGTGACGGTGGGCCGCATCTTCAGTGACACGTTCGCGGGCATCGCCCCGGCGTCCGTTCCCGGCTTCGTGGTAGCGCAGCTGGTCGGTGCGGCGGTAGGCCTGGGCCTCCTCCTCGTATTGTTCCCCTCCGCGGCCAGCACCGCGGATGACGTCGTCCTGGCGCACAGTTCCGAACCGGCCAACTCGTAGCATTCGCCTGCAGTTGGAGGGTTGACCATCTGCGCTTCCAGCCAACCAGGGCCGGTGCGGCTTTATATTGATGATTGTCAATATCGGGGCATAATGGGTATATGAACTCGCTGTCTATCCTCGAACCGGCCACGGATGAAACCTGCTGCGCCCCGGCGGGAACGCCTACCCTGGGCGCTGAGGAGGCGAAGCAGAAGGCCCTGGTCTTTAAGGCCCTCGCTGATCCGAACCGGCTACGTCTGCTCTCCATGGTCAAGGCCGAGGCGTCCGGCGAATCCTGCGTCTGCGATCTCACCGAACCGCTGGACCTGGGCCAACCCACTGTCTCCCATCACTTGAAGATCCTGGTTGACGCCGGTCTGCTGCATCGCGAGAAGCGCGGCACGTGGGCCTACTACTCCCTCGTCCCCGGCGCCCTGGAGCAGGCGGCCGGCCTGCTGGCGTCTCTGTGAGTCAGAGTCCGGTGCCTGACGTCATTGTCCGGCCGTTGCGGGAATCCGATTGGCCCGAGGTTCAGCGGATCTACGTTGAGGGAATCGCGACGGGTCAGGCCACATTCGAGGTCGAGGCACCGGATTGGCGCCGTTTCGACGGCACTCGCCTCGCTTCCCACCGCTTGGTGGCGGAGGCGCCCGACGGCGGGATTCTCGGCTGGGCGGCTGTTTCCGCCGTTTCCGGCCGCCCGGTGTACGCCGGCGTCGTCGAACATTCCATCTACATTTCTGAGTCGGCCCGCGGCCGGCGGATAGGAACACTCCTGCTCCAGACGTTGGCCGACTCGACGGAAAGCGGCGGCATCTGGACCATCCAGGCGAGCATTTTTCCGGAGAACGAGCCGAGCATGAGGCTGCATCTTGCCCACGGCTTCAGGGTGGTGGGACGGCGGGAAAAGATTGCCCGGATGGCCCACGGCCCGGCCGCCGGGCAATGGCGGGACACCGTCCTGATTGAACGGCGCACGCGCGTCCTTTAGTTCTTGTGCTGCCAGGTAGTCCCTGGGAGCTGACGACACCACCGCAAGCAAGGAGGGCACCATGAATGCCGAGACCCCCGCCACCGAGGCCCGGTTGCGGGCGATGCTGGAGAACGTCAGGACGGCAACCGCCAACACGCGCCAGGCGATGGACGCCCCGGGCGACGAGAACTGGGTGCAGGACGGCGAGTCGGATGCCGAGTACCTGCGGTCGATCCAACGGGACACGATTGCCAGGCTGGATGCCACCGCCCGGGATATCGAAGTCCTGCTGGCTCAGCGCATGGACGGCTAGCCGGACGGGTCACAGCCCCCGCCGCGCAAGCGTCGGCGGGGGCTGGAGCCACGTCAGGCGGGCTGGGAGCTGAGTGCGGTCAGGGCCGACAACTTCTCTTGACCGGTGGGTTCTTCGGGCAGCAGCGGAATGAAGGCCACCCGGTCCGTCAGGGTGTGTACCTTCGTGATCTGTTCGATTTCGCTCGCGGCGCGGGCGCGCAGGAACGGCGTCTGCGGGTGCGCGGCGGCGAGCGAGTTATTGATGACCCAGGCCCACGGATAGATTCCGGCCCTCTCCAGGTCACCCTTCAACTCTTCGGCTTCCAGTACCGGTGTTGTTTCGGCCAGCGTGACGAGAACAACCTTGGTCTGCGCCGGATCCTGCAGCCGCATCAGCGGCGTCACGAATCCCATGGTGTCGCCGACCTGGCGGGCGATCTCGCGGTGGTACGAACCGGTGGCGTCCAGGAGTAGCAGGGTGTGGCCGGTCGGTGCCGTGTCGATCACCACGAAGTGCCGGCGGGATTCCTGGACCACCTTGGAGAACTGCCGGAACACGGCCACCTCGTCCATGCAGGGCGACAACAGGTCCTCAGCGAGGGCCGCGCGCCCGTCATCGTCCAGGTTCCGGCCCTTGGTCTCCATCACATGGGTTCTGTACTCCTGAATCGCCGCTTCCGGATCGATGCGAGAAACCGTCAGGCCCGGGATGGAACCATGGAGTGTTTCGGTGAGGTGCGCTGCGGGATCAGTCGTGGTCAAGTGGACCGCATGCCCGCGTTTGGCCAGGGCAACCGCAATGGCGGCAGCGACGGTGGTCTTCCCGACCCCACCCTTGCCCATGCACATCACGAGGCCGTGGCCGTCGAGCTCCACTTCGTTCACCAGGGCAGCCAGCGGGGCGTCCTCAACCTCGGCGGCCAGCGTGGTGTCATCAGTGATATCGGCGTCGGAAGTGGTCTCGAACAGGGACTCAAGGGCCGGAATGCCGACCATATTGCCCGATTTCAGATCCAGAACATCGCGGGGAAGTCCGGCGACCGCCTCGGGAATGGCCGCGATGGCCGCAGCCTCCCGGGCCCGCAAGGCCTGCGCCAGATCCTCGTCCCCTGCGGCTTCCGGCAGGACGCCGTTGACGACGACGTACCCCCCTCCGATCCCGATCTGGTTGAGTTCGAGATACGTCCGCTCAATTTCGCTCAGTGACGAGGTCTGCGCGCGGCTGACCAGGACAAGCCGGGTCCTCGCCGGGTCCGTGAGGGCCTGGACTGCTTTGGCATAAACCTGTTTGTGCTTCTCCAGTCCGGACAGGGGGCCCAGGCAAGAGGGGTCTCCCTTGCCGGCGGCCAGGAAATCGGTCCACGAACCGGGCAGCTGCAGCAGCCGGATGGTGTGGCCCGTCGGGGCGGTATCGAAGACGATGTGGTCATACTCCCCGTAGGAGCTGTCGTCGGCGAGCAGGTTGGTGAACTCATCGAAGGAGGCGATCTCCGTGGTGCAGGAGCCCGAGAGGCTCTCGGCGATGCCGATCAGCTCCGTCTCGGGCAGGAGGCCCCGGACGGGCGCGATGATCCGTTCCCGGTAAGCCTCGGCGGCCTGCTCGGGGTCAATTTCCAGGGCCGATAAGCCCGGCACATCCTGAAGGGGCGTGACGGTGTTCCCGATGGTCACGCCGAAGACCTGCCCGACGTTGGATGCGGGGTCGGTGCTGACCAGCAAGACCTTTTTGCCGGTTTTTGCCAGAGTGACTGCTGTTGCGCACGCCACGGAGGTCTTGCCCACACCGCCCTTGCCGGTGAAGAACAGGAAACGGGGAGTGTTCTCGAGAAACTTCACGCCGGGACCTAGCTGCAGCTCGTTGAGCCGCCGCAGCAGCCGCCGGACTTTTCACTCAGGCCAAGTTCCGGGCGGGACTGCGCTTCAATGGCGGCTTTGTCCAGTCCGGCGAAAGTCAGCAACTGCCCCCTGCTGGGGTAGGTGCCGGTGGCGACCGTAACGCCGTCGACGATAGTGAGGGGAAGGCCCTTTGATCCGACCAGGTGCATGAATCCACGGACCGTTTCGTCCTCCGCGAAGGCGGTCGGTTCGATGGCGAGGTTGTGGCGGGCAATGTCGGCACCGAGGCCATGGAGGTGTCGCACGTCCGCGGTCACATCCACCAGGGACTGGTCCACGTCAGGGCCACAGACCCCCGTGTCACAGCAGAGGGCGGATTCGTAGATTCGGATAGCAGGCATGTTGTTCTCCTTGGCTTTCGTGGTGCTTCGATTCGATACCGAAACACGGAGTGCCACTCATTCAGGCGGTCGTCCCGGCAGGGACATCGCCAGCGTGATTGCGGCTCTCTTCTCAGTATATCGACAATCGTCGATACACAAAAGGATGGAGGAGGTTACGTTGACAACGGTGGATACTTTTCGAGGAAGGGTCGGTTCGCTACCGGGGCGACACGCGTGTCCTGCACATCGTCGTAAGAAAGCTGGTAGACGCCTCCATCGCCCGGCGTCACACTGATTTCATGGACGACGCGGAAAAGCAGGACACCATTGAGAACGTCACAGCCCGGATAATCGCCCGGCATCCCGACGCTCCCCGTACCCTGGTCGCCAGAGTCGTGACGGAAGAGTATGACCAACTGGCTTCCAGCCGCATCCGTACCTACATCCCGACTCTGATCGAACACGGGGCCCGGAACAGAATCGGCCGGGAGTTCGCCGCCCGGCCCGTAGACGAACCCTGAAGAGATGCTTCTCCAGCGGCCAAACCGAGGGTTGGCATCGCGGACTTCTGCGAAGTGCGAGATGCCGGGGGAATGAGTTTTGAATGGCTAAATACCAGCAGGAACTGACTCATATTGCTTTTTTACTCGCTGACCTCGAGGTCAGCGAAGTCTGGTTAGTGTACTTCGGGTCCGGGGGCAACCAGGATCTGTGGGTCGTCGACGCGTATCTAAACTCAATGATGCCGCTGCCCGTCTACGACTGCGATCTGCTGGCGTTGGTCCTCAATGAGCGCCTGACTGAACTCCACATGCCGCACCTCGCTTCCTACCGTCCTGGCTAAGGACGCGATACTCAGCTTTCAGCCCCGCCGCTCCAGGATTGTGACTGGCGCGGTCACGGGCATGGCCCAGAGGACGTTCAGCCGGCGCCAGGCCAGCGAGAGCATGGCTTGGATGGATATGTCAGTCTGAATGGAGCCCACTAGGACGGCCCGGACGGTACTCATCTGAGCGACTTGCCGAACCTAATGGCGGTTTGAATGGTAACCACCTGTGAGCGTTGTTCCCATCACTATCGGGTCAAGTGGGTGCTGTCAGCGCCGACGTCGTCGCGGTCGAAGTCCGCAGGCATGCTGGTTGCCGCGCATGCGGCACAGCTGTAGGACTACAGGCATGCGTCCGCTGGCATGTCACTTGTCTCACTGCTGCCGCAGGCCGGACAGGTCAGCGTGCCGGTGAACTGGAGGCCGCTCATGCCGTGGCCGAGGACGTGCCGGCGAGGCGGCGGATCAGGGCGAGGCCTGCCGGTGTCCCGGGCCAGTGCTGTTCCAAGGGGCCGTGGCCCGCTTTGCGGATGACCGACCGAAGAACCAGCGCCACGATGATGGCGTCATCGGCGTAGCCGATCACCGGCAGGAAGTCCGGGACCAGGTCAATGGGCGAGGCGAGGTAGACCAGCAGGAGGACCAGCCGGATCCGGATTCCGCGTGGCAGTGTGCGGTCCGCGGTCAGCCTGCGGAGCAGTACCAGCAGGTCCGGCAGCAGCCGCAGGGCCTCCTTCATGCCCAACGTTTCCGGATGCTTGCGGGCGTAGAGCGCCAGCAGGACAAGCAGCACCGCATAGACCAAGACGATCCCGCCAATGATGGCGATCGCCATGTCCCACCAGTTCATTCGATGACCTCTTCGCTTGTCGTGTGTGAGTGGATGGCGGGCCTCAGGCTGCGCAATAGATGATCACAGCAGGGTGCCTGGACCACCACCCGAACAGACCATTCAGGACCAACCCTGCAAGGACCGCACCAGATGGCATGAATTCCAGGGGCTGTCCCAACACCCGCGGATAGTCCATCCAGCCTAACTTCAGGGGACCCTGCAGATTCAAGGACGTCCTTGATTAGAGAAGGTATCGGTAGATCGTGGCGCGGGAGACTCCGAGCATCTTGCCGATGTCGGAGGCGCTGATCCCTTTGCCTTTGAGTTCCTTGGCCCGGGCTGCGGCAGCGTCGTCTATTTTGCGGGGTCGTCCGCCGTGGCGGTTGTTGGCCGCGGCTGCGGCGAGCCCGGCCTTGGTGCGTTCAATCATCGTGTCGCGCTCCAGTTGCGCGAATGCGGCCATGATCGTCAGCATGGCGGTGCCCATGGGCCCGGTCGTGTCCAGTCCTTCGGTCAGGGAACGGAAACCTGCTCCCCGTTTCCTGATGTCCTCGATGGGGTCGAGGACGTGACGGGTGTTGCGGCCCAGGCGGTCGAGCTTCCACACGGTGAGTACGTCGCCGGTCTCCAGCCGGTCCAGGGCTTTGGAGAGCTGGGGGCGTTCCACCGTGGATCCGCTGACGCCGTTGTCGGCAAAGGTCCGGGCTGCGCCGGCGGACTTGAGTGCAGTGAGCTGCAGATCAAGGTTCTGTTCCGTGGTGGAAACCCTCGCATACCCAATCACAGCCATGGGCTTCCCCGTATTCTCTTAAAGCCGGGCAATTTGCCGTTGTGAGACTACCTGTTATTGGATGGCATTCTGAGATCTCAGAGGGGCGTGTCGAACCGCGGGATCCTCGGTGTCATTTTTCGAAGTCGTCTGCACGGAATGTTCGAAGTCCTCTGCACAACTCCGGCTGCCTCGGCATGGTCAGTCGGGTCCGGGGTTATCCGGCCGGAGCCGGAGGGCAACCCACAGGCCGCATCGTCGGCATATGTAGGCCGGTTCCGAACCGAGGGCGTGCAGTTTATGGCGCTGCATCACTCTGCCGCAGCAGGAGCAGGAGCAGGTGCAGGGGTCAGGGTCCACTGTTCCTGAGGGCTTCCGTTAGCTGATCAAGCGTAGGCAGGCCTGCGTAGCCATTGGGGGTCATGTAGATTCGGCACGCCAGATCGCTCGTGGAGGCTGCAGTTGGGAAGATGTCGGCTCCGTTGACGGTGATCGTCGGTGAGCCGGCAAATCCGGTGTCCTTGATATCTGCCGCGGACTCTAGAAGCCGCTTGTGAACTGCAATGTCGGTTCGTCCCAGAGCGGTCAGGGCTGCTTCAAGTCGCTCGTATGCTTTAGCCGAGTTGGGGCACTCATCAATATGGAGCAGTTCCAGTCTCATGTAGCTATTGTCCTCGTTTGGCTGGCATCCTTTGTAACCCGTCCGGGGCAACACTCTGATTCGTCTCCCACGAGACGTGATTGCAACACTCTTGAATGGGCCGCTGAGGCTGGCGTGCAGAAGGCCCCGCGGCCAGATACTTCTGATCGGGGGCCTTCTGTCGTAGGCGTTGTCCTATTTGTTAGTGGCCTGCGCCGAGTTTTCCGCCGAGGCGTTCGCGCATCGTGGTGCTGGCGTCGTTGAGGCCGATGATTTTCACGTCTGTGCCGTGGTGGCGGTATTTCTCCGTGATCGCATCCAGGGCTGCGATGGTGGAGGCGTCCCACAGGTGGGAGGCGTGCATGTCGATGATGACGTGTTCGGGGTCCAGGGCGTATTCGAACTGGGTGTAAAGGTCGTTGGAGGAGGCGAAGAACAGCTCGCCGTCCACGACATAGGTGGCGGTCTCGTGACCCTGAACGGTCTTGACCGTCCGTTCGACGGTGACGAAGTGGGCGACGCGGCGGGCGAAGAGGGCCATGGCGACGAGGACGCCGACGCCGACGCCGATGGCGAGGTTGTGGGTGGCGACCACGACGATGACGGTGGCGACCATGACCATGGTTTCGCTCTTGGGCATCATTTTCAGCGTGCGGGGGTGGATGCTGTGCCAGTCGAACGTGGCCCAGGAGACGAAGATCATCACCGCGACCAGGGCGGCCATCGGGATGACCGAGACCACGCCTCCGAGGGCGACGACGAGGATGAGCAGGAATGCGCCGGCCAGGAAGGTGGAGATCCGGGTGCGGGCGCCGGAGGCTTTGACGTTTATCATGGTCTGGCCGATCATCGCGCAGCCGCCCATGCCGCCGAAGAAGCCGGTGACGATGTTGGCTACGCCCTGGCCCCAGGCTTCGCGGGTTTTGTGGGAGCGGGTGTCGGTGACGTCGTCGACGAGTTTGGCGGTCATGAGGGATTCGAGGAGTCCGACGAAGGCCATGGCCAGGGCGAAGGGGAAGATGATCTGCAGCGTCTCAAGGTTGAGCGGCACGTTGGGGATGAACAGTGACGGCAGGGATTCGGGCAGGTCTCCCTTGTCCCCGACGGTGGGGACGGCGGCGGAGGCCAGGACGGTGATGAGGGTTAGGGCAACGATCGCGACCAGAGGGGCTGGCACCGCTTTGGTGAGCTTGGGCAGGCCGAACACGATGGCCAGGCCCAGAAAGACGAGCGGGTAGACCAGCCACGGGACACCGATGAGCTCGGGGACCTGGGACATGAAGATCAGGATCGCCAGGGCGTTGACGAAGCCGACCATGACAGAGCGGGGGATGAAGCGCATGAGCTTCGCGACTCCGGAGAGTCCCAGGATGATCTGGAAGATCCCGGCGAGGATGACGGCGGCGATGAAGTAGTCCACGCCGTGGGACTTCACTAGTGGGGCAATGACCAGGGCGATCGCACCGGTGGCTGCTGAGATCATGGCTGGCCGGCCGCCGACGAAGGCGATCGTGACGGCCATCGTGAAGGACGCGAACAGTCCGATCCGGGGATCGACGCCGGCGATGATCGAGAACGCGATTGCTTCCGGGATCAGGGCCAGGGCGACGACGAGCCCGGCGAGGACTTCGGTCTTGAGGCGGCGCGGGGACATCAGGGTGCCCCGGACGGATTGCAGCTGTTCGGGTGTGAACGCCGGCGGGTGTTCGGCTTTTGTGACGGCCATTGCTGGCTCCGTTCATGGTCAAGAAGACGCACGACTGCGGCTTCGTTTTGCTAATGAATTGGGGGCGCAGCGCCGCGCCGGGAAAACGGGGGAACTAGTCTTAGAGGTCCCACATCACTACCTAAACCCTACCCTAACGTGATGGTAGAGTTGAATCCAGAACAGGACGGAGGCGCTGATGACGGCTAAGACCAGCAGCACCAACACCATGCACATCGGTGAACTGGCTGAGAGGACCGGGCTGTCCCTGCGGACCATCCGCCACTACGACGACGTGGGGCTCCTCCCTGCAACAGCGCGGACCGACGGCGGCTTCAGGGTGTTCTCCGAAGATGATTTCGAACGCCTCATGGTCATCAAGCAGATGAAACCCCTGGGTTTCTCGCTCGACGAGATGGCTGAAATCCTTGCCCTCCTTGCGGCGCCGGACGTCGCCGCCCCTGAACGATCAGGGACGCTGGGCGGATTCCTGGAGAGGGCCGTCCACCAGCGGGCCAAGATGGCCCGGAACCTCGCCCAGGCGGATGAGTTCATCCAGAGCCTCGGCGGGTAACGTCTGATCGCACCCTACTGATTCATGTCCTAAACCTCCTGACCAGGCAGCCTTATCGCCGCCTGGATCGGACCCCACTGGGCCACCCGGCTCAAGTCAAAAAATGCTCTACCGCGTCATCGCGGTCCCGGAGTGGGCCAAAATGACCGTCCTGCTGGGGCGACAAATACTTGACACAGCCACACTGTGCCGCCGGCCGAGGTTGGTGCCATCGCTATCATTCCCTGATTGGAGCATGGCTCTGGCGAGGACGCGCGGAGCTGGTCTGAGGGGCGCCGCCCGGTCATGCGGCTCTCGACGTTGCGGACCATGAAGGGGATGAACGGAGGTGGAACCGATATGAGAAGCCTAGCGACCAAGAGCCCTGCGCGGCATGACCAAGAGTCCCCAACAAGCGAGGGCCTGACCAGGCCGCTGCCGCTCGTGGAATCCGACGGACGGGTCATCTATGTAGATACAGAGAAGTGCCGCACCCTGTCAGATCGGGTGCGGCAGCTTGGGGGAGGCCTTGGTGGGGAGAATCAGGGGTGTGGACAGTGTCCACACATTGGGTCCCGGATCGGGCCGTACCGGTGCCGGACTGGCCCGGATTCCGTATGTTTCGGCGGGAGCCCAGTGTTCCGCGGCCTGGAGTCCGGTTCGAGTCCCACCTCGGGCACAGTGTTTCCGCAGGTCAGGGGCTTTTTAGTGCTTTTTTCATGTGGACAGTGTCCACACTCTTGCCTCTGACCTGATGTTCCGGGTGTGTGGGGTCCCGGACAGACCTATTCGGTTGTGTGGGGGAGCGGCTCTCTACTGCAGATCGGGTACCGCCCTGCGGGGTGCGTTCTGGGTGTTCATCCTTGTTCGTCCTTCCGTTGGGTTTCTCGCGTTCACCACTTCATGGTGGCCAGGGCCGCCTACAACATGACTAGCTGATTGTTCTTTAGATGGGCTTGGGTTTGCGGCTGGTCCGGATTCTCCGCTCTGATAACTGTTCATGCAGGACTGCGGGGAACGGCATGACATGGCCACTGCTCCGGAGCTGATCATGAGCTTACTGAGCCTGGCCAGTCGGCAGGCGGGCCGGCCTCGGGGGCGAGTCGTAGGAGTTGGTGGGCCTTGCTGCCTCTGCCTTCCCACCAGTTGATGAGGGCGATGGCGGTGCGGATGGGGCGGAGTGTCGGGTGCTGCTGGGTGTGTATGCGTGGATCAGCGCCCAGAGCTAGTGTGCTGCGGCACGGTCTAGGTGTTGTGCGGGCACCTCGGCACTTAGGCATCAGACTCAATGGCTCAGGGCGGTCCTCTGCGATACCGGCGGCGCGCGGCCACTGGGGTGGCGTGACGGACAGGGACTACCAGGCCAACAATCAAGATTGAGACCGCAAGACCACGCTCCAAGGCGGTAGACCAGATGGACCAGAGAACGTTTATAGGGGCCGAGTCAGTGCTTGCGAACCAGAAAACAGCCACACCAAGGGCACAAAAAACCCCAAGCTCAACGGCCCGGCGATGAACACTTTCGCAGGACCCGCGACCTCCTCGAGGCACTCGAGCTCACCGACACGACCCTCGTCGGATTTTCCATGGGCGGCGGTGAAGTAGCCCGCTACTTCACCAGGTACGGGACGGACCGGGTGCGCAGCGTCGTTTTCGCAGCCGCCGTCCCCGTACATGATGCGGGGCCAGGACAACCCGGACGGGCCGCTCACCAAGGACGCTGCAGCCGAGATGACTTCTGGCCTGACGAACGACGAAGACTCCTTCTACGACGATTTCACCCGGCAATTCTTCTCCGTCAACGGGGAGCTTAAAGTCACCGAGCAGCAACGTCAGGAAGCCCTCCGGCTCTGCAAGCAGGCTGACAAAAAGGCGGCACTGGCCTGTATGGAAGCTTTCGGCACAACCGACTTCCGCGACGACCTGCCCAAGGTCACCGTCCCGGCCCTGATCCTGCACGGCGACGGCGACGGCACCGTGCCCTTCGAAGGATCCGGTGCCCGGACCCACGCAGCCCTGCCCGGCAGCGACCTGCACATCCTCCACGGCGCACCACACGGCTGCAACGTGAGCCACCCCGATGAGTTCAACCAGGCACTGCTGACCTTCCTGCAGAAGTAGGGGCCCGGCGCTAAAGCGGGACATCACTGCAGCGAGGCAGGGTGAGGCGGCCACAAGGGCCACCTCACCCACTCCTTACTCGATTCCGGAGACCAGATCAATCTTCTACCCGGGCGACGCCGGAGGAGCATGATGGGCTCGGGGAGGAGGCGAGAGCCCTGCGTGACTTGCTGCTGCATTCCTGTTTCCATCACGTCCGGGGCCTAAGAGTCGTGCGGTTCAGGTGCATAGCAGCGCAGCACACACCCGAGCGTTGGCGCGTTTGACGACCACGTAGAGGGCCTGGAGGCTTCGTTCCGTCACGCGGCCCTTCATCAAATCGCCCATACCGGGTGATATCTCGGATCCGCTGTTATAGCCTGCATCAGGGCCACCGCGATGCGTGTCAGCGCCGCCGGTTTGCTGATGCACGGCGTGGGCAAGACGGTGCCCGGGCGTCGGCGCTTTCAAGACACCGGATACCGGTCCATCACTTTGCGAGTCCACGTCGGGCAGTCCGCAAGTGCAGGGGTGACGAATAGGGTCTGTGGGTAGTTTCCCGATAGGCGCGCCATTCCGGCGTGCGGAGGACACGTCCCTGGGAAAGGGATTTTCATGAGAACGATCAAGCGCGTTTTGACCGTAGCAGCCACCTTGTCGTTGGTGGCCATTACTGGATGTGCCACCCAGGACGGAGGGCCTTCCACCCCGCCGCCCGCCACCAGTTCCTCTGCAACGTCAGCCGATGGATCGGCCTCGGCCGGTGAGGCTGTCATCACGATCAGGGGCTTCGCGTACGATGTTCCGGCGTCGGTGAAGCCGGGGGCGATGGTGACGGTGACTAACGCGGACAGCGCCCCTCACACCCTGACTGCGACGGCCAAGGGCGGTTTCGACGTTGAAGTCCCGGGCGGTGGAACGGTGAGCTTCCGGGCCCCGGACACCCCGGGTGAGTACGGGATTATCTGCAGCTTCCATCCGCAGATGACCGGGAGGCTGGTCGTGACATGAACTGGACAATACTGAAACCGCGAGCACGGTCTTTATGGGTGCTGCGTGTCGGCGTCGCGGCCGGTCTGGTGGTCAGTGCCGTGGTCCATGTCCAGCTCGCCCCGGGCTATCAGCAGGCCGCGCCGGGCGGTCTCGGGCAAGGGACCCTGTTTTTGATCCAGGCCGGGGCAGCGGCCCTGGCCGCGGTGTTTGTTCTGCTCAAAGGTTCACGGGCGGCTTTCGCGGCTGTCGCCGTGGTGGCGTTGTCGTCCCTGGTCGCGGTCATCCTGTACCGGTATGTCCAGGTCCCTGCTGTTGGGCCGCTGCCTTCGATGTATGAACCCGTCTGGTATGCGGCCAAGACCATCACGGCGGTGGCCGAAGCGGCCGCGGGCGGCTTGGCGGTCGCCGGGTACGCCCTGCTGCGCAAGACCCGGTCCGGATCAGGGCCAGCTGCCAGGGGCGGCCGCGGGGCTTCAACTACCTGACCCGGACGGGTTTACCGTCCCAGGTCAGGCACCTCTGGTGCCTGTCCGCGGGTGGCCTGCCAAGAATATGTGGTCCGGGCCACATTTTCACCCATCCCTTATCGGTAGTGCTCCGAAGTACTGCTGTCCCCTTCCCTGGGGTGCCAACATCACACGCGCGTGAATGAGGAGATTTTCCTATGAATAAGACACTTCGCCTTACGGCGGTCCCCACCCTGGCCTTGGCCGCCATTGCCCTGTCCGGTTCCCCTGCGATGGCAGCGGACCAGTCCTACCAGTCCACCCTGGGCCAGCTCAACGGCAGCGCAGGCTCGGGAAGCATCACTGTTGATGTCAAGGGCAACCAGGCCCACGTTGTCCTGAAGGTCTCCGGCATGCCCGCGACGTTCATGGACGCCCCGTACCCGCATGTCCAGCACATCCATGGCGGGGCTAAGGGCGTCTGCCCGGATCCCTCGGCCGATAAGGACGGCGACCAGGTCATTTCCACCACCGAAGGCGCTCCGTCCTACGGCGCCATCGTCACCACCCTAGCGACCAGCGGTGACACCAGCCCCGCAGCTGGGCTTGACCTTAAGGTCGGCGGCCAGGGTGCTGCCTACACCGTTGACCGCACGTTCGAGCTGAATGCCGAAACCAAGGCAGCCCTGGAAGCAGGCACCGCCGTCGTGGTCGTCCACGGCCTTGACCCCGCCACCCTGAGTGCGGCAGGCCAGGCCGCCAAGAGCGACCTTGCCCCGACGCTTCCGCTGGCCGCCACGTCCCCTGCCCTGTGCGGGACCTTGAAGGCGGGCCAGATGAAGACGCCGGCAGGCGGCGCTGACACCGGTGTCACCCAGGAAACCGGTACCGACACCGGGGCCCTCGCCGTCGGTGGCGGCCTGGCCCTGGTCGCACTTGCCGGCGGAGCCTACGTAGTCCGCCGCCGCAGCGCCGGTTCAGCAGCCTAAGCACCGGCTGACCGGATCACGACTGTGACACTCATGAATTCCGGCCGCCGCGGGGGCCTGCGGGCCTCCACGGCGGCCGGGGTTCTGCTCCTGCTGACCCTGGCTGGCTGCGGTGCGGGAAACAACGGAACGCTGGACGTCGGCTCCCCACCTTCCGCTTCCGCCGCGGCGGCCACCCCCGCCGCGCCCGGTTCCGACGTGCAGGCACCTCCCCCCTCGGGTCCGGCCGCCGCGCCTCCCGTGGCAGAGCCCGCGGTGCTGACCCGATCCGAGCCGGCGGCCCTGGAAATCCCGGCTATCGGCGTGCGAACCGACCTTCTTAAACGTGGACTCCGCGAGAACGGTTCCCTGGAAGTTCCCCCCACCGGAAGCGGAGCGCCCGCCAGCTGGTACGACGGTTCCCCCACGCCCGGGGAACGTGGCCCTTCGGTGATGCTGGGCCACGTGAACGCTGACGGTGGCGCCACCGGGGTGTTCGCTGACCTCCGGAAGCTCACACCAGGCACTGAGATCAATGTCTCCCGAAGGGACGGCAGCATCGCCGTGTTCACCGTTGACCGCGGCGCCAAGTACAGCAAAAACAACTTTCCTACCCTCGAGGTCTACGGCAACACCCCCGGCGCTGAGCTCCGGCTCATCACGTGCGACGGCTACGACCCCGCCACCAAACTTTTCGACGACAACTACGTCATCTACGCCAAACTCAAAGCCTGACAACGGCCGCTGACCCGGAAAATGCGGCGGCCAGGATGGAAAAGCTGTGAAATACCGCAAGCCACTAATTGCCTCCTTGGCCATGTCCGCTCTGCTGCTGTCAGGCTGCGCCGCGTCTGCCAGCGTGGTGCCATCGAACGCTCCGCCGACCTCACCCGCAGCTGCGTCTGAAACCGGTCACACCGGCAGCCACGGTGGCGGGCATCACAGCCAGGGTTCGGCCCCACCAAATGCGACGGCGGACGGTCCCAGCGCCGCTGCCCTGATGGTATGCGGCGACCAGCCAATGGACAGGCTCACATCCATCCTGGACCTGGACTCAGACCCGCACACCGTCAACGACTGGGCCGACGGTACCTTCACCTGCACCTACCACCTGGCCGAAGGGCCACTGGAAATCTCCGTCCAAGAAGCTGCGGACAAGGCATCGGCACTGAAATATTTCGACGCGATGCAGGCCCTGGCAAAAGACGCGAAACCCATCGAAGGCCTGGCGAACCTCGGATTCCCGGCCTATGAAACCGCCGACGGATCAGCCGTGTTCCAAAAAGACAACTTCGTCCTGCACGTGAACGCCTCCGGCCTGCCCCCCATTTTGGGACCCGACAGCATCACCAGGAACGCTCTGGCCTACCAGCTCTCCACCACCATCCTCGCCTGCTGGATCGAACACCCCTGACTCACCTCCTCCGCACGTCACTGCGGACGGGCCCCACGAAAGGTTCATCATGAAGGCAAACATCAGAACAACCTGGACAATCGGACTCGCAGCAATAGCCTTGTTCGCCCTCTCCGGCTGCGGGAACGCAGGCATGCCCGGTTCCGGCACGACGTCAGCACCAGCAGGAACAGCACAGCCAACATCAGCTCCAGCCACCACCACTGAGCCTGTTCCCTCGACCTCCAGCCCGGGCTCTTCGCCCGCAGCTGGTTCGGCGGAGATACTGATCAAGGGCTTCAAATACCAGGGCGCGGAAACCGTGAGCCCCGGAGCGACGGTCACCGTCACCAACGACGACATCGAAGCGCACACCATCACCGCGGACACCGGCAACGCGTTCGACGCCATTATCAAAGTCGGCACCGGCACCTTCACCGCCCCAACCGAACCAGGCACCTACGCCTACCACTGCAACTTCCACGGCAACATGAAAGGCACCTTCACCGTGAAATAGGAGCCACAAGAGATCCCGCCCGACGGGTCCTCTGGGAGTGTCCGTTTAACGGTGGATCCGTGGCTGGCATTTAATTGATTCTTCCTTCGAAGGTGATGGCGAACGCGTTCAGGGCCGGCTTCCACCTCGTCGCCCATCGTGCCCTGCCTTTGCCAGTCGG
>NZ_JBVAYU010000016.1:0-70343 GCF_055412745.1 Pseudarthrobacter woesei | reverse complement strand
GACTGGCAAAGGCAGGGCACGATGGGCGACGAGGTGGAAGCCGGCCCTGAACGCGTTCGCCATCACCTTCGAAGGAAGAATCAATTAAATGCCAGCCACGGATCCACCGTTAAACGGACACTCCCGAGGGCTATGGCATCCAGATCATTGGCAATTACGGTGGCTCCATGAGGGACACGATGCTGCTGATCATGTGCGGGACGACAGAGTTCAATGACGCCCTCGACCACTACGAGACGGAAGGCTGGCGCCGTGCGGAAACTGATCTACGGCATGAATCTGACCCTGGACGGCTACATCGCCGCGGCTGGCGACGACATCGGATGGGGCGGGCCGAGCGACGAACTGTTCCAGTGGTGGCTCGACCAGGAGCGGGCTAGCAGCCTGTCGCTGTACGGCCGCAAGCTGTGGGAGACAATGAGTTCCTACTGGCCGACCGGCGACCAGCAGCCCAACGCCACCCCGGCGGAGATCGAGTTCGCGCGGAACTGGCGGGACACGCCGAAGGTGGTGTTCTCCTCGACGATCGACAAGGTCGACTGGAACACCCGCTTGGTCACCGGTGACGCGATCGCCGAGATCACCCGGCTCAAGGCCGGGGACGGCGGCCCGATGAGCGTCGGCGGCGCAACGCTCGCCGGAGCGGCCATGCGGGCCGGGCTGATCGACGAATACGCGCTAGCCACCTATCCGGTCCTGGTGGGCGGCGGCACTCCGTTCTTCACCTCGCTGAACGGCTGGGTGAACCTGAGCCTGGTGGAGACGCGGACGTTTCCCGGCGGCGTGGTCCTGACCAGGTACGAGACGACGCGCTGAACGCGATTCCTCCGCGCCGTGGGGAAGTCCCGTGGACTCATTTGGCGGTGCCCGTCTTGGCGGCGTATGCGGTGGCTTGGACCCGCACCTGGCGGATGTAGGGATCGGACTGGTTGTAGGAGTAGATGGCGTCGGTCCCCCCCTGGGCGGTCGAGAGGTCACGGCCGCGGGCGCACAGATAGGTCGCCGCGCTGAGGGCTCCGTCGTCGATATTGAACGGGTCCGCTGTTCCGTCCAGGTTCCCATCCCGCCCTACAAGCTGCCAGGTGGTGGGAATGAACTGCATGCGTCCGACGGCGTGGTCCCAGCGGGCGTCGCCGTCCAGGACTCCCGCGTCCGTGTAGGCGATGGCGGCGAATCCGGCGCCATCGAGACGCGGGCCCACAATTGGGCCGCTCGCCTGCCCGGCGATGTCAAGGCTGCCGCCGCCGTACGTTCCGTGCGCGGATTCGACGAAGCCGACAGCTGCCACGGTGTTCCAGCCGATCCCGCACACCGGAGCGGAATCGTTGGCCGTGGCTGCCGCAGCAACGTAGGCCCGGAGCGCACGGGCAGGGATCCCGGCCTGCGCGGCAGCCCTGATGAGCCACCGGGCATCCGGGCTCTGGGTTACGTTCACGGCGGTGCTGATGCCGGTGGAGAAGATTTCAAGTTCCGCCCCCGCTCGCGGAGGTGCAGAGACGGTCCCGCGGGAGTCTGCGCCGGGCTGCCGGGTTACCCAGAACGAGAATGCGGTGATGAGGCAAACCGCGAACAGGCTGAAAACCGTAAGGCGTTTTAGACGAAGCACGGACTAATCAAACCATCCAAGCTCCGTGACCGGTTGACGAAACGGTTCTCATCGGATCAAGGAGGCTGTCGGGCCGGTCGCGGGTGCTTAGGCCGGCCACGCGGACCTGACACCGAACGCTCCATAAGCACCATGGCGTCCCACCGTTCCGTCATGTCATCCTCAACCACGCAGGCTATGAACGAATGTGAAGTACCAGCCAGATAGCAGGCACCTCCCTACGGCACATCACTTCCCAAGTCCACAGCGTCATATTTGCGATGCCAGCCCTGGTTGACGTTGGAAAAACCCGAGCACCGGGTCTGCCGGAAATTCCTTCACTGGCATCCCCGCATCACCCTTCTGGATGATCCTGAGAAAGTGTTGCACCCGTAGTCTCGAGACATGCTCTTGCCTGCGATCATCCTCATCACCTCAGCCCTGGTCTTCTACTCGATCGGCGTATGGTCGGAGCATCTCCAACGCGTCCTGAAGTGGTGGCATGCGGGATTCTTTGCACTCGGCCTGATCTGCGACGCCAGCGGAACATACCTGATGACTCAACTCGCGGCATCAAGCGAAGTTCGGCCCGGAGGAATCGGTGCGAGCCTCAATGCCGTGATGGCCGTCACCGGGGCGGCAGCATTGCTGCTCATGGTGATCCATTTCGGCTGGGCCGTCATCGTGTTGCTGCGTAATCGCGATGTCGACAAGAAACGCTTCCACAAGTTTTCACTTCTCGTCTGGGCCATCTGGCTCGTCCCCTATTTCACCGGAGCCATAGGCACCAGCCTGGCCTGAGTGTGGCCGCCGTAGTCACGCCATCGCATCGTACGAAGCTCAGCCACACAATGGGGCACAGCAACCTGCCAGCCCAGCAGAACCCGTCAACAAGACGCACACGGTCATGCACCTATCTCGAAACGTCGCCACGAACAGTCGTGACATCAAAGAATGCAAACAAGCCAAAGCGGCCCTCGCCCAGCAACGTCCGGTCATGCAGTTTGCGGCCCTCCCCGCCATGAACAGATAACCAGCGGCACCGCTACCCAAACACGAGAGGAGCCACGGCACGCCAACAAAAAAGGGCCCCCGAAGGGGCCCATTAGTGAACAGTTCGTGCACACTCGGAGGCCTACGAGCCCCTGAACAGTGAAAACACTGTGCCCGAGGTGGGACTCGACCCGGGTTCCAGCCCTTGAATTTCCGTCACTCCCCCGCAAACATCCGCAATCGGGCCCCGGCTGGAACCAATACGCTCCGGTCCTAAGCCCAGGGTGTGCACAATTTGCACACCCCTTTCAGCCAGCGGCAGGCGACGTTGAATCGGATCAGGATACCCGGGCCATCACCTGGGACTCCCTCCGCCTTCGTGTCCTGGACCGCTGCAGTTGCCCCTTGTGCCCCCAGCGCACGCCCGCTCACCAGGATGGCAGCGCCGGCAGCGGGCCGTCCACATCAATATGTTCGGCGTCGCCGCGGGCCAGCCACTGGAGCAGGCCCTCGCGGTCGGACACAACCCTCAGACCGCCGTCGCCGATCACCCACTCGTCACGCTCCTCGGTCACCAACGTCATTCCAGGTGACCCCTTGGCCCGCAGTGAACGCACCACGGCTTCAAGGGCGTTCAGCAGCGAATCCGGATCGGCCTCCTCGACGGTCCAGGCAGTGTCGAGATCATGGTGATGCACCACCACCTCGGCAATCCGGAGCGCAACAATGGAGGTGGCAGGGAGCACCTTGCCGCTAAGCCGCACCTCAGGGGTCGCGAGCTCCCCGCCCAGCCGCTGTGCCTGCTCGGCAAAGTTCCGGACCGACTCCCGCAGTTCCCCGACGAGCTCTTGCCTCGGTAGAGCGGCCAACGCGGCGATCTCTTGCGAGCGAGCGTCCCGTGAGGCGTACAAGGGATGATCCTCGCCTGAGGTGGCCCAGTCGATGAGCTTGACCAAAGCGCGGCCGCTGGAGGCGACGTGGGCGATGACATCTGCGCGCGTCCACCCCTCGCACAACGAGGGAGCGGTCAACTCGTCGTCGACAAGGGACTCAACGGTGGCCAGGAACATGTCCGACTCCCTGCCGAGCCGAGACAGGTCTGAGTGAAGGCGTGCGGGCTTGATCATTTTGACAGCCTATCCATGCGTCCGTATTACGACCAGCGTTCCTGCCCCGATGCTCCATATCCAGATCGTATGGATTGAGACGGGCAGGACTGCCCACGGCCGGCCTACCTAAAGCGACCGTCTGATATCTGCAACATATGAATATCCCCCCGGCGAAAATCCGGGTATTTCCCTCATATGACTTGCATCACAGCTCTGTCAGGCTGAAAACAACCGGAAGACGACCCCGAAGATCCTTCGCTGCGCCGTTCTGCCTTCACTCAGAGAGGACTTGGCACCATGACACAACCGCATGCCGCTATCGCCGAAAATCCAACAAAGGAGGCACGCACGGCAAATTGGGTCGCCTTCGTCATCTGCACGGCCCTCCTGTTTGACGGATACGACCTCGTCATTTACGGCACCGTCCTTCCGGGGCTTCTTGCGGACCCGAGCCAGATCGGCGCATTTGATGCAGTCACCGCCGGCCTCCTGGGATCCTGGGCGCTCATCGGAGTACTCGTGGGCTCACTAGTCTGCGGCGCCATCGGTGACTTTTTCGGCCGACGCCGGCTGATGCTCCTGGGCATCGCTTGGTTCTCCGTCGGCATGTTCGTTACAGCGTTTGCCACCACCGTTCCTGCCTTCGGTGCCTTGCGGTTCATTACCGGTCTCGGCCTGGGAGTGGTTATCGCAACTGCAGGCGCCACCATGGCGGAATTCGCACCCGCGGGGAGGCGGCAGTTCTACAACGCAATTGTGTACTCGGGGGTCCCGGCTGGCGGCGTCCTGGCATCAATCATGGGCATCCTCTTCCTCGACAGCATCGGCTGGCGCGGGCTATTCATCATCGGTTCCCTGCCACTGGTCGTCCTCCTGCCTCTTGCCTGGCGCAAGCTCCCGGAATCGCCGCGCTGGCTGTTGTCCCGTGGCCGTGAAGAGGAGGCCATGGCGGCTTCCGAACGCACCGGCGTCCCGCTCATCGAAGAGCGGGTGATTTTGGAGGTCGGTGCCGCGCCCCAGAAGTCAGGCTTTGCAGCCGTCTTTTCCCGTCAGTTCGCCGTAGCCTCCGTTCTTCTTGGCCTGATGTCCTTCTCAGGCCTTCTGCTGACCTACGGACTTAACACGTGGTTGCCCAAAATCATGGAGGGCTACGGCTACGGTCGGACATACTCCCTGTTTTTCCCGCTCGCGCTGAACCTCGGCGCAGTGGCGGGCGGGCTGCTCGCGTCCCGTCTGGCGGATAGGAACGGACCCCAGCGTGTCATCGCCGCAACGTTCGTACTGGCGACCATTTCCTTGGGGCTCATGACCTTTAGCTTTCCGTTGCCGCTGCTTTTTGCCTTCATTGCCCTCGCGGGCGTGGGAACGCTGGGCACCCAGGTATTGGTTTACGGGTTCCAGTCCAACTACTTCACCACCAATGCCCGGGCGGCGGGCGTTGCATGGTGCGCCAGCGTGGGCCGGCTGGGCGGGGTGCTTGGCCCGATCATTGGCGGCTGGCTGGCCGCCGCCGGCATCGGCGGGTCCACCGCCTTCTACATCTACGGGGCTGTGGCACTTTTCGGCGCCGTGGTTACAGTCCTGGTACCCCGCCAGCGCAAGCTGGAGGAGGCCGAACACCAAGTCGAAGAGATCGCCGAAGGGCAGGCCGAGGACAGCGTTCGTACTGAGCAACTCACGTAGACCAACCGGTCGCTGCCCTGACACGATTACGCCTACTGAATATACTAGTAGGGCTCTTTATGGTTATTCTATGAATCAATAACGCGCCCAGGGCAGCACCGGCTGGGTCGGTCGGGCGGAAGGACGGCACCACGTTGGACATTCGGCAGTTGAACTATTTCATCGCGGTTGCCGAGGAACGGCACTTCGGCCGCGCGGCCAAGCGCCTGCACATGGCTCAGCCTCCTCTATCGCAGCAGATCCGCCAGTTGGAGGAGCAGTTGGGAGTCCGCTTGCTCAACCGCACTACGCGAAGGGTTGACCTCACGGCGGCGGGCCAACTCCTGCTGGATCGCGGTCGGCAGATCGTCAACGAGTTAGCCACACTTCAGGCCGATGTCTCTCAAGTGGGCAAGGGCGCAACCGGCGTCCTCAGGGTGGGCTTTTCAGGGTCGGCAACCTACGGCGTCATGCCGCAGATCGCCCGGCTCGCCAAGCAGGTCCTGCCCGGCCTGTCCCTTGCACTGCACGGCGAAATGCTCACACCTTCCATGGAAGCAGGGCTGAGGGAGGGTACTTTGGACGCCGCGTTGCTGCGCCCCCCCGTTGCTTCTTCCGACATCGACTACCGGATTGTGGCCAGGGAGCCGCTCGTCGTCGCGCTTCCCTCGTTCAGCGCCCTCGCGGTAGACCGGACCGTGGCGATGCACGAACTGCAGGACCAGGACTTCATCGCCTATGCACCCGAGTCTGTGCTCTACCGGACCACATCAGACCTGTGCCGCCAGGCCGGTTTCCGGCCACGCATCGCTCAGGTGGTAGGAGAGACCTCCACGATGCTGGCATTCGTAGCCGCGGGGGGCGGGGTGGCCGTCATGCCGTCCAGCGTGCGGGCCATCCAACTCGAAGGCGTCGTTTACCGGGAGATTGAAAACGTCCCCGCGGTGGAACTCGCAGTTGCATGGATGCGCGGGCACCCCTCCGCCCTGCTGCAGAATTTCCTGGAAGTCGTTGATACCGCGACGGCAGAGCCCGGGCGCCTGCCCCCGCACCCCGGCCCCGGCCCCGTGCCGTTTCCCACTAATGAAAGGCAGACCCGCTGATGAAGATCGCAGCCATTGAAGCGATTCCCTACTCGATCCCCTATCTCCACCCCCTGCACTTCGCCTCCGGCTCCGTGCACGAGGCAGACCATGTGCTCATCAGGCTTCGCTCAGACGACGGGGTGGTGGGCACTGCCGACACGCCGCCGCGCCCCTACACCTATGGTGAGACGCAGAAGTCCATCGTCGCGGTGGTAGAGGACATTTTTGCCCCGCAACTGATCGGGGTCGACATCTTTGACCGAGAGAAAGTCCAGGAAATCCTGAACCGGACGGTCCACAACCAGACGGCCAAGGGGGCCGTGGATATCGCCCTGTGGGACGTCATTGGCAAGACTCTGGGGCAGCCGGTGACAAAGCTGCTGGGCGGGTACTCCGACTCGCTCCGGGTATCCCATATGCTCGGCTTCAAACCTGCCCAGGAGTTGCTGGCACTGGCGCTGAAGTTCCGCGAGACCTACGGCATCAACACGTTCAAGCTTAAGACCGGGCGCCGTCCCCTTCACCTTGATATCGAGGCCGCCCGGGTTTTGCGGAATGGCCTTGGCGAGGACGCTGAACTTTACATGGACGCCAACCGCGGGTGGTCCGCCAACGAGGCCGCCGAGGTTTTGCGACGCACGGCGGAGTTGGGCCTGCAGTTCCTGGAGGAGCCCGACGACGCCCGCGAAGTCCTCGGGCGCCGTCGCCTCGTGGCGAACTCCCCCATCCCCATCGCCGCGGACGAGTCTGCCGCCAATCTAGGTGAGGCCGCACGGGAAATCCTCACCGGCGGCGCGAACCTCCTGGCTGTCAAGACGGCACGGTCCGGTTTTACCGAGGCGGCCAAGATCGTTGGAATGGCCGAGGGTATGGGCATCGACGTCTATATAGGCAACCAGATCGACACTCAGGTCGGCACGGCCGCCTCGGTGGTCTTCGGCGCTGCCTTCGCCCATACCGCCAAGCGTGCGGCGGAGCTGTCCAATTTCCTGGACATGGCCGACGACCTCCTGGAAGAGCCCCTGGCCATCACCGACGGTCGCATCCGTGTTCCCGAGGGACCGGGCGTAGGCACAGCTGTTGATGAAGACAAGCTCTCCCTGTACCGCTCCGACCGATAACATCCCACCTTCCGAAAGTACATCCGTGAAATATCTTGTCCACATGGACGTCAACCTGCCCGTCGACCTCCCCGCCGCTGAAGCCGCGGAGATCAAGGCCAAGGAGAAAGCCTACTCGCAGGCGTTACAGAACTCGGGAAAGTGGCCGGAAATCTGGCGGGTGGTTGGGGAATACGCCAACTACTCAATCTTCGACGTCGATTCGAACGACGAACTTCACGAGATCCTGCAGAACCTTCCCCTGTTCCCTTTCATGGACATCTCGGTGGTGCCACTCGCCAAGCACCCGTCCGACGTCAAGTAAACGCCGGGTCAAGTTACACCGGCGGACGTCAGGACAAGCTGTGTCCCGGGTCAGTCCGTAGCCCGGAACACAGCCGCAAGTTCGCTGCGGGAGCGGACTCCCATCTTCCGGTAGACCCGCGTCAGGTGATACTGCACCGTCTTCTCCGCCACGAACAGGGCGCGCGCCGCCTCCTTGTTAGTGGCCCCGGCCGCTACCAGCTCAGCCACCGCCCGTTCCTGCGCTGTTAACTGAATATGGTGGTCGCTGGCCGCCATGAGCACGGGGTCGGCCAGATCAGGCAGGTGACCGACGTCAAGGCCTGTTGCTTTGAGCTCACGGTCGCACCGTTCCACGTAGGTTGCCGCCCCAAGGGAGTCGTACAGGTCGCGGGCCACGCGCAGGACCGAGGACGCCAAGCGCCGTTTGCCGGCCCGGCGCATGCTCTGGCCGAAGGCAAAGCTAATCCGGGCCCGCAAGTACGGCCGGTTAAGCCCGCGGAGGTGGCCCAGGGACGCCTCGAAGTGTTCCCTGGCAGTGTCAGGGTCCCCCTGCGCGGCCACGAGCCGGCCCCTCGCCCACGCCATCCGCGCCAGATCCGATGGCACTTCCCGCTCTCGCGGGACACGTTCAAACGCGGTGAGGAACGAGTCGGCGGCGTCGAGCTGGTCAGTCATGACAAGGGCGTTGACGTAGGTGTCCTGCCAGGGCCAGAAGGACACCCGGTTCTCAGTCCAGGGGTCCAGCTCCGTCAGCGGCTGCAGCACAGCCAAAGCACCTTCGTAGTCGGCCCGCGCCTCGTGGAAGCGGGCACGGGCAAGGCTTGCCGGCACCTGCATGGCCCGGTAGGTCCCCGGCTGTACCGCTGCCTGCGAAACGTAGTAGCGGGCCCGGTCCCAGTCCCCACGCATGGACCAAAGCTCCGCCGCAGTCCAGTACAGCAGGGGCCGGATCAGCGGCATTCGCGAGGTTTCGAGGCGGACGGATGCGCGCGCCACGGTGGCGGCGGCCGCATCCCAGTTTCCCAGCACCAGGTGGGTACGCGCCAGCCAGGCCTCGGCCCACAGGGAAATCCGCATCGAGCCGCCACGGTACTCGGTGGGAGCAGCCGCCTCGAAGTTCACCAACGCTGACTCAACGTTGTCAAGGCGTAGTGCCAGCCAGCCGGCACCCATCTGGACCCGCTGTTTTTGGGCGTTCTCTGCAGCATGTTCGAAGGCCCGGCCATAGGAGTCCTCCGCCTCGGAAAGCCGGCCCTGTGCGTACAGGCCCAAGCCGTAAATTGCCTCTGACTCAACGTGGGCGGGGGTTCCCGGCTGCGTAAGTTCCATGGCCCGTTCGGCCCAGCCGGTAATCAGCGGGCCGTCCCAGGACGCGACGCCGTGCAGGACAAAGCGCTGCGCCACCTGCGCGGCGGCCGCGGGATCATGCTCTGGGTTGCAGGTGCGCCAGGCCATCTCCAGTTGCGTCTGCGCGCTGTCATTTTGTCCCGACACAGTAGAGAGGTATCCCAGGACGGAGGAGCGGAGCGGAGAGGATGGCAGGGCGTCCACTGCCGCGCTCCACATCTGCGCCTGGGCTATGTTGCCGGAGCCCACCAGGGCATCCACGGCCCTCAAGAGCCTGTCGTTCCGGGATCGGACGTCTCGGGAAAGCCGGGACGCGGAGAACAGTGCCGTCGAGGCATCCTGCCAGACTCCCAGCAGTGCCTGGCCCCGGGCATACTCCTCCAGCTCTTCAGCAAGGGCCTCGTCTGCACCAGGAGTTGCTGAGACGCGGTGGCCCAGACGTTCACCCTCGGGCTGCACGGCCTCAGCTGCCAGCCGGTGCAGCGCGATGCGCCGGCTGGGGACGATCTGTTCGTAGATGGCCTCGGCGGTGCCTGGTTCAAAGAACAGAACGGAAGAACGGGCCTGATCCACAGTCAGCCCCAACAACCCTGCCCGGTGCCCCTCGTCGAGTACCTCCATGACCGATTCCAGCCCGCTGACCTGGGACACCTCTGCCAGCCCCGCGCTGCGTCCGAGCACGGACGCAGACTCTGCCACAGAGACCAGCCCGGGCGACGCCGCCGCGAGGACGCTGCGCACCCGGGCGCGCACCCGAGAGGTCGGCGGCAGGGAGGGAAACCACGCCTGCCACGTCTCCGCTGGTAACTCGTGGAGCAGCTCTACGACCGGTTGCGCAATTCCGCGGGTGTGACGGACCAGCCCGTGGGCCGCCGTGGCACTAAGGTCGATGCCGAGCGTCGTCCTGGCAAGAAGCTGGACCTGCTGCGGCGTGAGCGGATCCAGCGGGATACGGGTGACCTGATGACCCGAAAGGAAGTCCAGCGCACCTGCGGGGACATGTGTTGCGTCATCGGGGTTGATCGTGAGCAGGAACAGAATCCGTTTTCCGTGCAGCCGGCGCATGACGAAGGTGAGGATGCGCAGGCTCTCCGTGTCGAGTTTGTGAACGTCGTCGACGGCGACAACTACGGTGCCGTGCGACTGCAGTCCTTCGAGGTGGCTGCTGAGGGTCGAAGCGTAATTGACCACCTGGCCCGGCGTAAGCGACGCGACGGGGCCAGGGGGAACGGGCGGGCCGCCGTCGTAATCCTTTGCCGAGCGGAGCGGTGTCGTGAGCATAAGCTGGGAGTAACCGGCGAGAGCAAACTGAGCCTCCCAGTCGTCGCCCATGGCGGACAGCACGCGGACACCTCGGACCCCGGTGCGGCAGTGCTCAAGGAATAAATCGAACACTGCGGTCTTCCCTGAGCCCGCCGTCCCGGAGATCACGACTGCACCCACATTTCCCTTGCGGACATTGCGGAGAATCTCCAACAGCGCCTCGAAGACCTCCCGCCGGCCAACGAGCGGAAGGTCCTCCGCCATTTCACCACTGAGGGAGCCCGTCGTCATGACCGCAATCCTACTGGAGTGGACCGTACGGCCTTGGCGGCGCGAATCCATCACCGGTGGCCTTAGCCCAGGTCCCCGCCAGCAACCGGAAGGATGCTTCCGGTGAGGTACGACGCTTCATCTGACCCAAGGAATACGATCGGCGCGGCCTGTTCGTCCAAGGTCCCGTAGCGCTTGAGAAAAGATGAATCCACGGTTTGGTCTACGATCACCTGGTACCAGGCCTTTTCCATGGAGGATTCGGCTTCCGGCCCCCGCTTGACCTTGCGGGGCGGCGCCTCGGTACCCCCCGGGGCGGTTGCGACCACGCGGATGCCGCGTCCGCCCACCTCCATTGCCAACGATTGCGTTAGGGCGTTGACACCACCTTTCGCCGCTGCATAGGGCACCCGGTGCAGCCCGCGGGTGGCCACCGAGGAAACGTTGACGATGGTGCCGGAGCCCTGTTCCAGCATGGCCGGGAGCACAGCCCGGCAGGTCCAGAGGGTGGGAAAGAGTGAGCGGCGGATCTCCTTCTCGATCTTCTCCTCGTCGTACTCTTCGTACGGGCGGGCCCAAATCGTGCCGCCGACGTTGTTGACCAGCACGTCCACCCGGCCGTAGGCGGCCAGCGCAGCCTCCACGGCCTGCTGCGCACCTGCGAAGGTCTCAAGATCTGCGGTCACCGAGGTAGCCGACCCTCCTGAACCTGAACCCTGGGCGGATTCCTCCATCGCTTGCGCCACCTCGTGGACCAGGTCGGATCGGTCCACGAGGACAACGGCGCCGCCCTCGGCCCCGATCCGCTCCGCCACCTTCTGGCCAATGCCCTGGGCGGAGCCGGTCACAAGAGCTACCTTGCCGGCATAGCGGCCCGGAGTAATGAACTGTCCAGCGTATGGCCGCGTCATCAGCGGCCGGCCTTGGCGTCGATCGCCGTGGCCATGGTGTCCTTGGCGTCGTGTGCATGGGCCATGATGACCTCCCGCGCCCGTGCCTTGTCCTGACGCTCGAAGGCGTCAACGATATCGAGATGGTCCTGCGTGACCCGCGTGAAGATGCTGGTTCCCGCTTCGAAGGCCGCCGCCATCTGCGCGTGGACGTCGAGCCGGCGGTAGGACTCCAGCAGCATGGGGTTGTCGCAGACCATAAAGAGGTATTCATGGAACTCCTCGTTGGTCCGCGCGAACTCATCCGGGTCCTGAACGGTACCGCCGGTTACAGAGCGCGTGGTGGCCTCGGCAAGCCGGCGGAAATGGTGCAGCTGCTCCTGGCTGAGCCGGCCCAGCATCAGCTCGCTCACTGCGAGCTCCAGGCCCATGCGTGCGTCAAGCTGGGCGAAGCTGTCTTCCTTGCGGAAATCCAGCCGGCCGGTCTCGAGGGACGAGACTGCCTCACTGCGGCTCATGGTGTCGCCTTCTGCCTCGATCTTTTCCACGGGTGCCGGTGAACCTGTCTCCGCGTCGCCGCCGGTGGTCTCCTTCGGGGCAAAGCGCTCGAAGTAGAAGTTGGCGGGCTTGATGGCCTCGGAGTCCAGCCACTTCGACACGGCATTGACCATGGGAGGCGGCCCGCAGAGATAGATGTCAACATCGCCGTCGAACAGGTGTGAGGGCGCAATGATCTGGGTGACATAGCCCGTGTTTGGAGCAGACGTGCCTGGTTCGGACGCAATGTAGTCCCACGTGAAGCCGTGCAACTTCGCCTCATATTCGCGCAGCCAGTCCAGGCCAACGATGTCCGCCTCGCGGGTTAGACCATAGATCAGGTGGACGGGTACCGACGACGGATTCTCGGAAAGCTTCTCAAGGATGGACAAGAGCGGGGCCAGGCCGGTACCGCCTGCCAGCAGAAGCAGGGGGCGCTTGGGCTCGCGCAGGAAGAACGAGCCGTAGGGGCCCGTGAATTCTATGGTGTCGCCCACCGCTGCCCTGTCACGGAGGTATTCGGACATCGCACCTTGGGGAGTCACCCGCACCATGAACGACGCATTGTGCATCTCGGGGCCGCTGCTGAATGAATAAGAACGCTCCGCGTCGGTTCCGGGGACCTTGAGGTTGACATACTGGCCCGGAAGGAATGCCAACCCATCCCGGTTTTCCACGTCCAAGGTAAAGGAGACCGTGGTTTCCGTGTGCTTGTTGAGCTCCTTCACAGTGGAGATGAAGGTGGTGGCCCCGGTTTTCGCCGATTCCGATGTGGCAGGGATTTGAATGGCCATATCGGACTCAGGCACTGCCTGGCAGGTGAGCATGTAGCCCTTTTCGAGCTCCTCCTCCGTCATGGCGTCGTCAATGTAGTCGCCCGGATCGAAGGAACCGGAATCGCAAAAGGCCTTGCAGGTGCCGCAGGCACCGTCACGACAGTCCGACGGAATGTTGATGCGTGCCTTGTACGCGGCGTCCATCACGGTCTCGTAGTCGCCGACCTTGATGACTTTGGTGACGCCGTCCTCGAAGCTGAGGGCTACTTTGTGGCCCATGATTTCCTCCTGGCTAAAGATCGCGCCGTCGCGACCCTGGAAAGTGTTGATGTGCCCGACGGGCACGGTTTTTGGAACGGTCAAGGCCGGTGCCGGGGAAATGCCCGGCACCGGCACAGGTCCGTCAGATCATGTAGACGTCCACCACGTGGTGGATGTAGTCGTTCTTGAGGACGACCTTCTTCTTCATGATTACCGGCTCCCCGCCGGCAAGATCGATCGTGTAGAAGCTGGTCCCGAAGTATGTGTCCGTAGTGTTGTAGCGGAAGTACAGGGTGAACCAGTTGAAGCGCACCTTAACCTGGTCGCCGTCGCGGTCCACGATCTCGATGTCGGTGATGTTGTGCCCGGTGCGGGGCTCCGGGAGGGAGGTGGCCGAGGACCGGTCCGTTTTGATCCGGAAGACCCGGTCCTCAATGCCTCCGCGGTTGTCGTAGTAAATGAGCGAGATCTCGTTCTGCGGGTCCTCGGTCAGCCGGTCGTCGACGTCCCATGCGGGCATCCAGAACTCGGAGTCCGGGTGGTAGCACTGGAGCCAGTCATCAAATCGGCGCTCATCCAGCAGCCGGGCCTCCCGATACAGGAAGGCGCGGACGGTTTCGAGGGTGGCGATCTCCTCGGCGGTCTTGAGCGCCGCAGCAGGTTTTGTCAGGTTGGTCATGGGTTATGCACTCTCTCTGGTTCGACGTGGACGCGGTCAGGCAGTGACGGGAACGGTATCCACGGCGGAGAGCTCCGCCTCCGTCAGGGCCCGGTCCATGACTTTCTTCCAGTACCCGTGCTGGATTGGGTAGAGCCCCTCGTCCTCGGTGCGCACCCCGGACGCGATCACCTTGGTCATGCCCAGGGCCTGGGCCTGCTCGTCGGGGCCCGCGATCTCATGGGTGGATCCGCGCGTCATGTCGTTCCAAGGCGCGGAGGTTGCCCAGTAAGTCTTGTTGCAGGATCGGAATTCTTCGAGGTCGTCGGGGGTGGCCATGCCCGTGGCGTTGAAGAAGTCCTCGTACTGGCGGATGCGCTTGGAGCGGTTCTCCTGGGATTCGCCCTTGGGTGCGATGCAGTAAATGGTGACCTCGGTCTGGTCCGCGGAGATGGGGCGGAAGTGGCGGATCTGGGAGGAGAACTGGTCCATGATGTAGACATTCGGGTACAGGCACAGGTTCCGCGAGATGTTGATCATGAAGTTGGCCATCTCCTCGCCGTACTTCGCCACAAGCTCCTCGCGCCGGTCCCACAGCGGGCGGTCCTCGGGGTTGGTCCACTCCTGCCACAGCAGCAGGTGGCCGTGGTCGTAGGAATAGAAGCCGCCCTTGACCTTGCCCCATTTGCCGGCGTCCATGGCCTTGGTCTTGTTGGCGGAGTCGCCTGCGCTGCGGCGGGCGGTGGTGGCAGCGTAGTTCCAGTGCACGGCGGTGACGTGGTAGCCGTCGGCGCCGTTCTCCGCCTGCACCTTCCAGTTGCCGTCATAGGTGTAGGTGGATGAGCCGCGCAAGACTTCGAGTCCCTCTGGGGACTGGTCCACGATGGAGTCGATCACCTTGGTGGCGTCACTCAGGTGCTCTACGAGCGGGAGCACGTCCGCCTTCAAGGAACCAAAGAGGAAACCGCGGTAGGAGTCGAAGCGGGCAACCTTGGTGAGGTCGTGGGAGCCCTCCTTGTTGAAAGTCTCCGGGTAGCCGGCGTTGCGGGAGTCCTTGACCTTCAGCAATTCACCGGAGTTCTTGAAGGTCCAGCCATGGAACGGACAGGTGAAAGTGGTGCGGTTGTCCGTCTTGCGGCGGCACAGCATCGCGCCGCGGTGGGAGCAGGCGTTGACGATGCAGTTCAGGTTCTCGTCCTTGTCACGGGTGATCACAACCGGAGTACGGCCGATGTTGGTGGTGAAGTAGTCCCCCACATTGGGGATCTGGGACTCATGGGCGAGATAAACCCAGTTGCCCTCGAAGATGTGCTTCATCTCCAGTTCGAAAATATCCTCATCGGTGAAAATTTCGCGCTTGGCCCGGATGACACCGTTCTCACGGTCATCGATAACGGCGTCGGAAAGGACCCCACGGACATGGGTCAGATTCTCGGTCATGGCTGCTCCTTCATTGGAGAGTGCTGGACAAATTTGGCGGGACGTCCGGGCAGGCCGGGGGCACCGATGTGGGACGTGGTCAGGCAATCCTGTCCCATCGTGACCGCACTCACATCAGGCAAATACCTAGGTTCGACCAAGGGTGTCATTATGTAGGCTTCATGACTAAAAAGCGGCCTAATCGATATTTGTGGCGTCCTTATCGGGAGGCCTATCATGAGACAGACATCACGCGTGGCCAAGTCACCGCGGGATAGAACCCTGGCGCACGGAGGCTCGCACCGGGTACAGGAACCCTTCCTCCCCTGTTCAACGAAGAGTATGGAGATCACCATGACTGACACCCAAACGGACGCCCGTAAAGAGGACGAGGGCACTGCCGTCGAAGCCGGCTCAAAGGCCACCGAGCGCTTTACCGCCTCAGGAAAACTCGCACAGCTGGATGTGCCGAAGGAAAGGGTGAGCCTGCTGGCAGGGGCACTTATCAAGGCCGCCAACGACATCGTCGTCGAACACGAGGTCACCTACGAGGAATACAACGCACTCAAAGCCTGGCTGATCAAGGTGGGCATCGACGGGGAATGGCCGCTGTTCCTGGACGTGTGGCTGGAACACACTGTCGAGGACGTCAACTCCCAGGACCGTCCAGGCACTGTGGGTACCATCGAGGGACCCTACTACGTGCCCGGCTCCCCGGTGCTCCAGAGCCCTGGCACCGTGGAGATGCGCGAGGACGAGGAGGGCACCCCGCTGCACTTCACGGGCCGCTTCACTGATACCGAGGGCAATGCAATCCAGGGTGCCCAGGTGGAAATTTGGCATGCGGACAGCGCCGGGTTCTACTCCCAGTACGCCCCGGGCCTCCCCGAATGGCTCTTCCGCGCCACGGTCAAAGCAAACGACGACGGCCGCTTCGAAATCAACACCATGCGTCCGGCGCCTTACCAGATCCCCACGGACGGAGCTTGCGGTCAGCTGATCAACGCGGCCGGGTGGCACGCCTGGCGCCCGGCGCACATCCACATCAAGGTCTCCGCGCCCGGCTTCCAGCCGGTGACCCAGCAGCTGTACTTCCCCGGCGATCCTCATAACGCCGATGACATTGCCTCGGCGGTCAAGCCCGAGCTGATACTGGCCCCGCGTCCGCGCACGGACGGCCAGGCCGGCGAAGAAGTGGTCTATGACTACGTCCTCGCCAAAGAAGGCCAGCACAAGTAGAGCCAATGCCCGCAATCAGTGCACGCGCCCCGGCTCTTGCACGGACGACGCCCCGGAGTGCCAACTCCGGGGCGCCGGTTTTCTTCCGCCGTTCCCAGGAGCCAGAATGCCGCGATACCGCCAGATCCAGCCCGCCATGCCCCATGCGGAAGCCGCTGCGGCTCCGGAGTCCCAACCGCGGCTGGAACGCCCGGGGGTTCGCCCCGCCGGGTTGCGCCAATTCCTCCGTGATCTGGGCACGCCCTATGTATCGAACGGGTTAATCGGACTCATCTTCGCCGGCTCCGGCCCGATAGCGGTCACACTGGCCGTTGGAACGGCGGGCGGACTTACTGACGGCCAGCTCGCGTCCTGGGTGTTTGCCATCCTATTTTCAGGCGGGGCAGCGACGGTCTTCATGTCGCTCCTCTATCGCCAGCCCCTGGGCTTCGCTTGGTCCATTCCCGGCACGGTACTCCTCGGCCCGTCGCTGCAGCACCTCTCCTTTCCGGAGGTGGTCGGCGCATTCTTCACGTCCGCCATTCTCATCCTCGCCCTGGGTGCCACCGGAATCGTGCGCCGGATCATGGCGGCGGTCCCGATGCCCATTGTCATGGCCATGGTGGCTGCTGTGTTTTTGAAATTCGGCACAGACATAGTCGCCTCAACGCAGGCGAACCCAGTGGTGGCTGCCCCGATGGTGGCCGTGTTCCTGGTCCTCACAGCCGTGCCCACCCTGGGCAGGATTCTTCCTCCGGTGCTCGGCACCCTTGTGGTTGGTTGCCTTGCTGTGGCGGCAAGTGGCCAATTTGCCCTCCGGGAAGGGGGACCGATTCTGGCCACCCCGGTCTTGACCCTTCCCGAGTTCACCTGGGCTGCCCAGCTCGAGCTGGTAGTTCCATTGGCCCTCACCGTGTTGTTCGTTCAGAATGGCCAGGGCGTCGCCGTCCTCCGTGCCGCCGAACACAATCCGCCGATCAACGTCTTCGCCATCGTTTCAGGCGCGTTTTCGTTTCTCAACGCTTGCTGCGGCGCTGTTTCAGCCTGCGTGACCGGCCCCACGAACGCCCTCATGACCTCCTCTGGAAGCCGGCAGCGCCAGTACACAACTGCCGTGGTATATGGCGTCCTGGCCATGGCGTGTGCTCTCCTCGCGCCAGCCCTTACCCGGCTCATGCTCGCAACACCGAAGGAATTCATCCTGGCCCTGGGCGGCATTGCGATGCTGCGCGCTCTCCAGCAGGCTTTTGTGACCGCGTTCGCCACAGCCTTCACCCTGGGGTCCCTGGTGACATTCGTCGTGACAATGTCCGGCATGAGCCTCTACAACATCCACCCGGCGTTCTGGGGTCTCGTCATCGGCTACATGGTGTCCCGACTGCTTGAAAGCGCGGACCACGCCAAGTCCTAACGCCAAAATCACCCGCGGCACGCCTGACTCCTACAGCACCTGTTCCCCGATCTTCGCTCCTAAGTCCTGCTAGGCATCTTCATACAATTACAGCTCAGGTGTTGATCGCTTGCGGAGATCCAAAAACTTGCCAGCCAGCGCCAGGTCATGCCGTGAGCGGCACTATCCGCCATGAACAGGTAACGAGCGACACCGCTACCCACACCCGAAAGGAGGCAACCGGCCGCCAACAAAAATGAACCCCCGAAGGGGCCCATATGTGAACAGTTTGTGCACACTCAAAGGCCCACAAGCCCCTGAACAGGGAAAACACGTGCCCGAGGTGGGACTCGAACCGGGTTCCAGGCCTTGAAATCCGCCGCTCCCCCGAGAACCTCCGCAATCCGGCCCAGTCCGGCGCCGGTACCACCCGATCCGAGGCCCAGGGTGTGCACATTGTGCACACCCTCTTTTTGCGCATTTTGTTGCCGCCCAAAAAGTCTGCTGTGATATTGCGGGCCACGACAATTCCACACTGTGCGTGATGTGGCTGCGCTCCGGCCTAGTGTTTTCTGAAGCGTCCGTGACGACTGCTATCAAACAGCCACAGAGGTGGCATTGCACAGTTTGGGAGTCGACATAGGTCATGGCTGTTCGTTCCTCTTTTCCGAAGATCTCATAGGCAAACGGGTACGTAGCGGCATGACCGACTCTCAATGGCCGCCCGTGCAGAAGAGGGGCACCCAGGGCTCTGCGTTGCGCTGTTGCGCAAGCTTTGGCTGAACCAGTCCGGGGGTTTCGGCCCGCGCCACTCGGCATGCCCAGTTGCTGCCCTGAAGGCGTCGCGGCCAGCCTGCAGAGCTTGGCAGCCGGGTTTCCAAGCAGGACGTCGTGGACAGCCATACCTTAGAGGCGCAAGCTGACGCGGCCGGCCCAGACCCTTGCTGCGAATGGCAAACTGGCCCTTGCGACCGGTGGCTCACGATTGTCCGTCCAGCAGCGGCACTATGCCCGGACCGATCACCGCCGCACAGTCGCGGCGGCAAGTGTGAGGACCATGTATTCCGTCAGCAAATCCTTAGATGTTCAGTACTCGCCCTTGATCACGAAGTAGGAGCCGCGGATAACGCCTGCCAGCTTTGATTTCTGGCGGGCGAACTTGAAACGGGATGCCAGTTCCTCTGGAATCTCCATGCCTTCGGCCAGTTTGAATCCGACCGCGCGCTTCCCGCCGTCCTCGATGCTGTACACGATGTTGATCGACAGCCCCGACTCGTAGAACACGTAATCCATCCGCAAACCGTCGACTTCGAAGGCGGATGCTTCGAGCGGGCGGGAGCCGATGACAATGTCACGGTCTTCCCTGAGGATGCGGTTCACCCGCTCGACCACTTCCGGAAGCTCGCTGGCTGGGCGAACAGTGAAGACGTGGTCGTACTTGTTGCGGTAATACCGGGCTTCGTTGGCGCGTAACCCGGCGAGCGACTCAGCGACCGGAGACGATTCCAGCCCGATAGAAGAAACGTTCTCGGAGTCAACAACGTACGGCATGCGGCCTCCTGACTACTGTGTTGGACCGACGATAGCGTGACGACATGGTCTCGCCGGCGTCCGAATGCTCGTGGGCCGCCACTGGCCCTAAGCGACCCGGCAAAGGACCGGTTATCAGCGTTCCAAATGCGCTCCCGTGTAATGAGAGAATCGCGCATCGGATCCCGTCTTCTTCGGTCCACGTTCGGTGCCGCAGGTGGCAGCGGCACCTACCACGACCTGGCCGGGCACGACGGCGCAGCTGGCCAGGTCAGCGGCTGCCGGTGACTTCTGCGCCCGCCTCAGGGCTAGCCGCCCGGCGGCTGGCTGGCTGGCATGTTCGTCAGTACAGAGCCATCTGCCGGTCAGGTCAGGCGACTTGCAGGCCGTGCCCGAGAACGGCGGCAGCTCCCACCTCGCTGTCCAGCAGAGGCGGACCACAGTCTTGTATCTTATGCGCGGGACCTGCCGCGAACGAAGTGAATGATCAAGACGACCACGGCGATCACCAGAAGTATGTGAATTACCCCGCCACCGATGTTGCCGAGCAGGCCGAGAAGCCAGAGAACTGCGATAATGATAGCTATCCAGAGCAGCATGAGAGTCTCCTTTAATTCCCGCACGGTAATCGTGTGGTGCATATCACCCTATGTCAGTATCGGTGTAGGTAGAAGTCGCAGAGAGATAATGCGTAGGGCACGACCGGTCGGCACCCTGAAGCTTATGCGCGTGTGGTTAGGTTGGCGGAATCTCCCCCAGATAATGCCCAAGTTACCGCGGCGCTTCCGGCAATGGAGTCCTTGGCCCCGCGATCGCACCCATGTCGGCCTACCGGGCCGTGCGACGGGTGAAGATCCGGTGGAGAACAGGTGGAGAACTCCGGATGGGGAAGGGGTCGCTTCGATGTCGAAGCGTTGTTCGAGTCCTTCGAGTCCATCCCAGAGCCGTTCGCCCCGGCCCAGGACGATCGGCACGAGGACGATGTGCATGTGGTCGATCAGATCGGCCTCGAGGAACTGTCGAACCGTGCTGACGCCGCCACCGATCCGGACGTCGAGGTCGCCGGCTAGGGCGCGGGCCTGCGTGAGCACGGAGACGGGATCGGCGTCAACGAAATGAAAGGTTGTTCCGCCTTCCATCTCGAGGACCGGCCGGGGATGGTGTGTCAGAACAACGACAGGGGTGTGGAAGTCAGGGTTATCACCCCACCATCCCTTCCATTCCTTGTCCTCCCAGGCACCGAATTGAGGGCCAATCTTGTTTCGCCCCATGATCTCCACACCGATCCCGGGCCTTCACGTGCCGGCGAACGCCTCGTCGACGCCGAAGGATCCCTCCGACTCCCCGTGGATGCCCATCTCGCGGAAGGTGCTCGTCTCGAAAGCCCTCTCCATTAGCCGTGAGCCTGCGTGACCGAACGGAGCGTCGAGTTGCTGGCCCTCGCCGGTACCGAAGCCGTCGAGGGAGACCGAGAAGTTATGCACGCGGACGAGGGACATGTCATCTCCTGAGCTGCTTGCCGTTCGCAATCTAACGGACAGCAGCAAAAAAGAAACAGGGAAAATGCTTGTGCTGCCCGAGCGCAGCGAGGCCCGATTGCGGGCTTTGTATCGTCTGCACCGCACCCGGGGAAGAGCGCCTCATGCGAAATGGATGACTTGCCGGTCCTCACAGGTGATAGCGGTGTGCGGCGTTCGTCCCACGATTCTTCATGAGCTGGCCGAAGGTTATTCGGGGCGGGGAGGAATCCCGTGAATGTGGCCGGATCCTTCTCCTCGTCTCATCCGTGGAGGATGCGGTGCCGGGCGAACGCCACAGAGGCAACCCAATGTGAAGTGCACTGTTCAGGCCCGGGATCCGGCCGCCGGACGGCTCAGTCTCGTCGATTCACGGGAGTGCATCTGTCGACCGGCCGACCGCTGGCCCCCTACCGCCTCCAAACCCCAGTTTGACCAGCAGAGTGGAAACGAACTCCCGTACACTCGTCTCAGCCAGACCCAATGCCTCACTGATCTGCCGGTTGCTCAGACCCTCGGAAATCCCTGCCAGCACTTCCCTCTCCGCACCGGCCAGGTCACGAAATCCCGGCTCCGCCGCCGCGTTGGCGAACCACGCCCTCGCCCTGTCCACCACGTCAGGGCCCAGGAGCGATTCCCCCGTGGCGGCACGACGGATGGCCCGGGCCAGATGGTTGCCGCGGACTTGCCGGAGCGCATATCCGGCCGCTCCGGCAAGAACGACGCCGCGAAGCACCTCGTCATCGACATAGCTGGTCATCATCAGGCACTGCAGGTCCTTTTCAGCGGAGCGCGCATACCGGCAGACTTCAATTCCGGTCCCGTCAGGCAGACGCCCATCCAGTACCGCCACGTCCGCGCCCTCTTCCACGATCCTGCGGCTGGCCTCGGCCACTGACCAGCAGTCACCGACCACCTCGAGGCCTTCCGCCTCGAGCAGGTCCCTCAGCCCTTGCCGGGCGAGCCCGTGATTATCGACGACAAATACGCGCACCGAACCCTGGGACCGTTCCCGCGCAGCAGCGGCGTCTAAAGGCAAAGCCATCGACAGACTCCTGTTGTTTGAGCGCCACCGACCCGCCACGTCGTGCAGGTCCCTCCCACCCGGGGGTCACCTACGGACAATCGTTCCTCCTGGAAGACCCCGAGGCTAGGGCCAAAGGACCGCGACCGGCCAGAAAGAGCCGTGGTGACGGGCACAGGAGGTTCTGCGTCGCGGCTAACCCGGGTCTGGCCACCTGGATCCGGAGTGGGCTGTCGATGTTGAAGGTTCCGCCGAGGGATGCTGCGCGCTGTTCCATGTTGGCCAGGCCGCTGATTCGTTCAGGGTTTTGGAAGCCGCAGCCGTCGTCGGTGATGAGTAGCTCCGCGTTGTCCTGGTTGGCTGTGAGGCTGATGCTGATGTTTTCGCTCCGGAGTGTCTGATGGCGTTGCTGAGTCCGAACAGGGCACTGGATTCCAGATCGGACCGGGGGTAGGGGTCGGCGCCCCCCGGACGGACCAGAATGAGCAGGCCGATATTGGTTCCGGTGTGGCCCAGGGCGGCGATAAGGACGGGGCCCATCTTCCCGGAGGCACCAAGACCGAAGAGCTGTCCGGGGTCCGGAACCACCGCCGTGTCCCCTGTCTCCAGTACGCCTGTGATGGCCGCGGAGACCGGGATTTCAAATCCGGCCGGCAGCGATTGCTCCCCCAGGGACGCCCGGCACCGGAGGACGCCGTCCGGGCCGGGAACCGCGATGACAGATAACGTGGAGCCCGAAACCGCCCCGGCGCGTTCGGCGACCAGATCGAGGTAGTCCGGGGCGCCCGGATGTGCCGCGGTGATCAGTTTGCCGCTGGTTTCCTTGCTGGCCTCCGGCCAGCCCTGCCGGCGGCGGCTGTCCTCGAACATGCCGGCGTTCTCGATGGCGATGCCGGCGGCCGCGGCCAGTGCTACGGCGAGTTCCTCGTCCTCCTCGGTGAAGTCTGCCCCGTCCTGCTTCTCCGTCAGATACAGGTTCCCGAAGACTGTGTCCCGGACCCTGACGGGGACGCCGAGAAACGTCTTCATGGGCGGGTGGTTGAGCGGGAATCCGGCCGCCGCGGGGTGCCCGCCCAGATCGTGCAGCCGCAACGGCTGCGGATCCCGGATCAGATAACCGAGAAACCCCATTCCCGTGGGAGGCGCACCGATCATCCGGATGCCGTCCCCGTCGATGCCGACGGTGATGAAATGACTCAGCACCTGGTCCCCGCCGATGATGCCCAGCGCCCCGTACCGGGCACCGGTCGGTGCGCACGCCGACTGCACGAGCCGATCCAGGACGGCCTCCAGGCTCAGATCCTCGGTCAGGGACACCACCGCAGAAAGCAGACCCCGCAACCGGTCCTGGGTATGGAGCAGCTCCTCGGCCCGTCCCATGGATTCCCGCAGCAGATCCCCGGCCCGGGGCTTCAGCGGGTTACGCCACTTCAACGGCCATTCCTTGGGCAGCGAGGGGGTCCGGGGCCCCGGCAACCCGCCGGGGGTGTCGTGCTCCGGACAAACCGGCGACATGGCCCGGCTCAGTCGCACCTGCGTCCTTGACCGTCTGCAAGGCCAAGAGTGAGGAACGGGCCGGCAGGTCCTGGCCGTGCTGGCTTCGGGCCCCGCCGCGGGGAAAGGGGTTCGTTCACGGGCCGGCCGTCCGGCCGGAGACGGGTGGCTTCGGAGTGAGGGCCGGTCTGGTCCGAGATGTGAGAGGTGGCAGCGTATTCCCGCAGAGCCTCAGCACCTTCCAGCGCGGCAGCCGTATCCGGAAAGGACGGTGAGAGGGCAAGTACCGCTCCGGTCCCGTCCAGGATCCGTATGAGGATTCTGCCACCCTCGACCCGGACGAGTTCAAGGGCGCCGGCCCCGGAAGGTGCCTGGGCCAGGGCGGCGCTTTGGCGGGCGGGTGCGCGCTGGGCGGCGGAACGAGGAGGGGAAGATTCAGGCACGGCAGCTCCACGATAGAGTTCCATGGCCGCGTCTTGACCGTCTGCTGGCTATACGCCAAGTGCCGTGGACTTCTGTTCAGGGATGGGACGCCAAGTAATGTTCCGTAAAGCGTCCCATCCTGTGTTTTGGCCCAGGTGGTTTTCCCTGGGATCCGGTCTGTAGTCGACCAGCTCGAACCGGTCATCGCCTCTGCTTACCGGTCCGGGCGGCAGCCCTCGTTCGGCGATGAGGCCCCGTCTTTGCCCGCTCTAGAACCGCGCATCTCCGCAGGCTTCCCACACCCGCGCGCGATAGCGGAGCCGGCAGTCCTCGACCCGGGACAGCCTCAGTCGCTTCAGAACCTGTCAGCGGTCCGGGCATGGGCAGAATCCTACACAACATGGTGCCGCTCGCGGACGGAGATCTGCTGATGGCCCAGGACAGTGAAGCCGCCGCGGCCGGTCGATGCAAGATCATCGTCAGGCCGGGCAACCGGATATGAAAAAGGCACACACGGGACCCCGTGCGTCGTATTCTGAGGCCATGACAAGTCCTTCCGATGAATCCGCCGTCTCAGAACTCCAGGACCTCATCACGGAGTCCGGCACCGTCGGGGAGTTCCTGGACGAACTAGCGCTCTTCGCGGCCCGGACCATCAGCCCGGCCATCGGCCATCCGGTCGAGTGCGCCGTGGCGTTGCGGCGGCGCCGGCGCACCATCACGATCGCCGGAAGCAGCGAGGAAGCCCGCGCCCTGGACCAGATCGAGCAAGCCCTCGGTAGCGGCCCCTGCATGCTGGCATTGGAAACCAACACCACGGTCCTGCTCAACGACGTCAACGGCGACCCGCGCTGGCCCGATTTCCAACGCGAACTCACGGCCCGTGGCTACCACGCCGTCCTCGGAATCCCGCTCGAGCTCGGCAAAGATTCCTGGGCCGCGCTTGACCTGTTCGCTCCGGCCGCCGGGGCCTTCACCCCGGCGTCCATCGCCATCGCCGAAGACTTCGCCAGGATCGCCGGCGACGCGTTGCGCCTGGCTGTCCGGATAGGAACAGAACAGCTTCTGGCCGAAGACCTCAAAGCCGCCATGATAAGCCGGTCAACGATTGACCTCGCCTGCGGAGCCATCATGGCCCAAAACCGCTGCAGCCAGGAAGCGGCCTTCGCCATCCTGACCCGGGCCTCAAACAGCCGGAACAAAAAACTGCATCTCGTCGCCGAAGAACTGCTACTCGGGCTCTCCGGCAACGTCCCGCCAGGCGCCCGGTTCGAACCCTGAAAGACAACCCTGACTTCCCCGCTCTTCCAAACAACACGCACCGGGTGTCCCCACGAGTCACCCTGCGCGAGATTTGCCCTCGCCCCGGCCGGCTCTCCCAGGACCCGCGCCGCGGAGAAGTGCGCCATGTCCGGTCAGGGCGGCCGTCGCCTCCCCGGTGTTGACGCAGCGTTGCAGGGATCGCGCCGAGGCGAAGCCCCGGGGATGGTCTGGTGTGATCGCGTACGGTACCTCTGCCCGCGAAGCAATCCGGGCCGCGGCCGGGAAACCGACGATGGTACCGGCTGTCTTCGCTGGCTCAGACCGGGCCTGTGTGAGCGTGGGCTCACGTGACAAAATGGTCGTGTTACACACCACGGCATCTGCGCGCGCTTGCATGAAGGATCGGGAAATGAAGAAGGAGCTGGACGACGCCGCGGACGCGGTCGAGGAGGCATCGAATTCCAGGGCTCTTGTGATCGCCGCCAGGGCAGGTTTTGCCGTCAGCGGCCTGTTGCACGTTCTGACCGGCTCCGTCGCCATCCGGTTGGCCTTCGGCAAGGCCGGGCAGGCAGACCAGGGCGGCGCCGTGGCCCAACTCGCCGGACAGCCCGAGGGACTGCTGCTGCTGTGGACCGGATTCGCCGCCTGCGTGGCTCTGGCGCTCTGGCAAACCGGCAACGCCGTTTACGGCTACGGTCAGCTGGAAGCCAAGAAGAAGGTGGGGAATAGACTTTCCGCAGGCGGCAAGGCGGTCGTGTTCGCCGTCATGGCGCTGACGTTCGCTGCCTCTGCGAGCGGAAACAGCAGGAACAGCGGACAGTCCACCAGCGATTTCACGGTCTCCATCATGAAAGCACCCGGGGGTCCGTTGCTGCTGATCGCCATCGGGGCCGCGGTCGCCGTCGTCGGCATTGTCTTCATGGTCCTCGGATTCAAGGCATCGTTCAAGAAGGATCTGCGGCTGCCGCCCTCGGGCGCCGGCCGGTCCGTTATTACGGGGCTGGGCGTTGTCGGCTACATAGCCGAGGGCATAGCCCTCTTTCTGGTGGGATTGCTGTTCATCATGGCCACCGTTTCCGCCCGCCCCCAGGAGTCCACTGGCCTGGACGGCGGGTTGAAGGCGCTACGCGAGCAACCCTACGGGGTATATATGCTGTCCGCCGTCGGCGCCGGCCTGATCTGCTACGGCCTTTACCTGATGGTGAAGGCCAAATTCGCGCGGATGTAAACCGCCCCGGCGCGGCCGGCTCTTGCGTCATCGATGTGAGGGGGAACGGCCGGGCCGCCCGGGACGGCAACAATCACGAGACCGCCGACAGCCGACGGGGCCGGGCGGCCGGAAGGTCAGCAGGCCTCACCGGAGACGATCTTCGCGATGCAGACGTGAACCGTGCCGATCTTCCGGAACACCGCTGTTCACGCCCCGGATTCAGATCAATGCGGCCGCCGGTGATTCCAGGACGAAGCGGCCCGCATTACTGATATGAGCCGGGCACCGGAAATCTGACAACCGCTCACCTTCGCACTGACATGGACGACTCGACGCCGCACCGTGCCGCACTGGATTCGCCCGTTTTACGGCCCCCGTCATGCGTTCGGATGATGGGCCACCTGGATGAAGGGTGCTAGTCCGGACCGGCAGTCCGTCACGGTAGTCGTATGGGAATGAGCATCGTCGCCCGATTTCCGGTCCGAGGAGTGAATGAGTATCCGGAAGACCCCTGTGACCGCCGCACACATTCAACGCCAGCGGCAGGTCAGGGCGGACCAGCCGCATGCAACTCTTCGCAGACTTCCGCGGCCCGGGGGGTCCCTATGCTTTTGGTCAAGCGGTTTGGGGAGCTTTTTCCTCGTAGAGTGTGCCGTTGCGGAGCATGGCGTGGATGACGTCGCAGCGGCGCCGGGCGAGGCAGATGACGGCGGCGTTGTGTTTCTTCCCTTCGGCGCGTTTCCGCTCGTAGTAGGCCTTGGACACGGGATCGTGGCAGGACGCTATCCAGGCGGATCGGAAGAGTGCGTTCTTGAGTGCTTTGTTGCCGGAGCGGGCAGGGAATTCGCCACGAATGGACGTTCCGGACCGTCGAGTGACCGGTGCGATGCCGGCGTAGGCGGCGAGGTGGCCGGAGGTGCGGAAGCTGCTCCCGTCGCCGATGGTCAGGAGTATGGTGGCGGCGGTCTTGATGCCGACTCCCGGCATGGACATCAAGACTCGGGAAAGAGGGAAGTCGTCCAGGAGCTTTTCGACTTCGTCGGCGACGATCGTGCGCTGGTGTTTGAGTTCCTTGATCTGGGCGGCCACGCGCGGGATGACCAGCTCCACGGCCTCGGTCCCGGCGACGGTTACCGGTTGCTCGCCCAGGACGGCGAACACGGCGTCGATGAGCGCGGCCGGGGCTTTGCGGCTGTGGTTGCGGGCCCAGCGCAGCACGTTCCCACGTCCCGCGGCACGAAGACCGGTCGGGCCCGCATATTTGATCAGCAGTTCTAGGACCAGGGAACGGTCAAGACTGTCCCGGGAAAGGCGCGTTCCAAGGCCGGGAAGATCTGCAGCAGCAGGGACCGGAGCCGGTTGATCGCGCGCGTGCATTCGTGGGTCAGATCCGTATCAAACCCGCAGAGGACTTTCAGTGCGGAGAGGACCTCGCTGTCACGGTCGACCGCCCGCAGGGTGTGCGGCATCGCCCGGGCCGTCTCGGCGATGATGAACGCGTCCCGGGCGTCCGTTTTCGATTTCCCGGGATACAGGTCCGCAGCTTTGCGCATGGCCAGCCCGGGCAGATAGGCGACTTCGCAGCCGCAATCCCTGGCCACTGCCACGGGCAGCGCGCCAATGGTGTTCGGCTGGTCCACGATCATCAGCACGTTCCCGTGCTGCTGCAGCGTCATGAAAAGCTCCCGCAGCCGGGCTTCGTCCTGCGGCAGCGGCTTATCAAAGAGGCGTTCGCCGGCGCGGTTCAGCGCGGTGGCGTGGTGGTCGCTCTTGCCGACATCGAGTCCGCAGCAAACGTCGAATCCCTCATCCATATCGGCGCTCCTTTGCATCACCATATGGCCGCAGTCACGACACCCGATGCCGGCACCCACGTTACAAAGAGACCTGGACCGTTGGTCCGGCCTTGTCCCTATCAGCGGTCAACAAGTGTCTCCGAACCCGGCGACAACACCCCCCGGGTCATCAGTGACAGGGCGAGAAAGTCATACCGGGTCCAGCGACCATGTCCCCGGCGATCGGGGACCCAATAAATGTAACGGGCCGGGCAAAACCTCTGTTCTTGCAGTTGGCACCATCATTTTCGGCACCTCGACGATCCGATTTTCGTTGGGCAACGGGGTGAGTACTGGCGGGACGCGGCCAAGACCCTAAGCATCCCGAACGCTTGCACAACCGCCCGAGTACGTGAATGCGGCTATGGACCTCGTTGAACGCGAACGTTCTCACCAAAGTCTCAGCAGGTCTCTGCCGAAGTTGGCCGGGCCGTTTCCGTAGTCCCCGATTCGTTGCTGCCTTGGGAGCAAGAGCGGGTTCCTCAATGACAGCTATTTCGGCGCCGGGTGGAAGTACCGTCCACCGCAGGCGCGAAGATCGCACCGCGGCCTAGTTTTCCCGTCTGCTCGCCAGTTGCCGTGCGATCAAGCGAATGGATATGCCGACACCGAGTCCAACCGGAACCAAATAGAGTGGGCCTGACCGTGGGAAGAGCTGACCCAATAAGGCGCCGACGACTGCCGCGGAGACAATGATGACGAGGATGTTGAGTGTTAGCGTCAGCTCAGTCACTATGAATTTCCCTTCCAGTGGTGCTCCCCCGGACCACACCCGACCGTCGGTCACGTCGATGGTACGCGTGTCACCTACCGGCCCGCGGACCGGACTGCTCGGCCGGCTCAGAGCCGCGGGTGTACGGCGTGATTGCCCCCGCGAGGCTCCCGAGGCGATATCGGCGAGCTCGCTGACACATCGATCAGCACCTTGCCGATGAAGCTCTCTTCCACCGCCGCGTGGGCAGCAGACGTGTTAGCCAGGTCAAAGCGATGCAGCGGCAGACCTGCGGCTTCTCCGACCGGAAGGGCGCCGTCGGCGATGGCCGCATTGATATTCATGGCGGCGTCGTACACCGCCGCCATGCCGACGGTGTAGAGCAACACGAATTGGTAGCGGACGTTGAGGCTGAAGTGCCTGCGCACGTCCAGGGTCACCTGATCGCCGCCGTTATTGGCGTAGACCGCGATGGAGCCGCGGTTACGGATTACTGCCAGGTCGAGTTCCGCGTTCTGCGCGGGCGCCACCTCCACGATCTGGTCGACGCCCTCGGGAGCGATCCGACGGATCTCCGCGGCCGCGTGGCTTTCCCGGTAATTGACGACGTGATCAGCGCCGGCGGCCGTGGCCAGCGCAGCCTTCGCCGGTCCACTCACGGTCGTGATCACAACGGCGCCGGCCCACTTGGCGAGCTGGATCGCCGCATGGCCCACGGCGCCGGCCCCTCCAGTAACGAGAACTACCTTGCCGTCCAAGGCTCCCGGGCGCAGCCGCCGCGGGCCGTCCTCGGCGATGGTCAGGGCCCTGTGGGCGGTGACCGCGGGAACGCCCAGGCTTGCGCCGACGTCGAACCCGGCATTCTCCGGCAGCGGAAAGACCCGTTCGGCCGGCAGGACGGCGAACTCTTGGGCTGTCCCGCCGTCGGCGCGCTGGTAGGCGGCCAAGGCCACCCAGACCCTGTCACCGACGTGGAGATGCTCGACGCCGGGTCCGACGGCGTCCACCATTCCGGCGCCGTCCTGGTTCGGCACGACCTCCGCGAAGGGCAAGGGCTAGCCCGGCCTGGCGCCGCGGCGCGACTTCCAGTCGGTGGGGTTCACCGCAGAGACCATGATCCGCACGCGCACCTCCCCGAGCCCCGGGTCGCGGATCTCGCGGTCGACGAGTTCGAGAACAGACGGATCACCCGTGGCACAGTACACGATTGCTTTCATACTCAGATCTAACGCCGGCCTCGACCGAAAATTCCCGCATTGTCGCGATAAACTGGACCGATAATGATAGGTGCCCTGCTCCGTATTTTGGCCTGGTTCGTCATCCTAGCGACCCTCCTCTCGGCCTGCGCGCCAACGATCAGACTCGATGAGGCCACCGCCGATCCAACGATCCAGACCTCCTCGGCCCCGCCGGCCGCACGCGATGACGTCCCCGCTCCTCACCGGCCCCCACCCCCCACCCCGACGCCGGTTCCCACGCCGCCCCCGGTGCCCCAGCCGTTCGCCCTCAACCTCTACCAGGAGGGGGACTTCGTGCCGCAGTACACCTTTGACTGGTGTGTGGCGGCCAGCATCCAGATGATGCACAACCTCATCGACGACACCGAGGCCGGCACGTGGACCGATCGCGTCCAGCAGGGGGAGCTCTGGGAGATGGCCCGGGCACGGTCGTTCAACTCGTTCAACGGCGCCAACCCCTTGGGCTGGGCGGAGGTGCTAACCGAGGTCGGGATGGGGCCGTACGCCGTCGTGAGCGTCGCCGACTATGAGGAAGCGCTGCAGACCGCGGCGCGCGCCATTGCCGACACGGATCGGCCGGTCGGGCTGGTCATGTGGCGCGGCCGCCACGTATGGGTGATGAGCGGCTTCGAGTCACTCGGCGATCCCGACCAGTTCCCGGAGTTCCCGGTCACCGGCATCCGTGTCCAGGATCCGCTCTACCCGTACGGCGACAACAAGTGGGGACCGTCCCCCGCGCCCAACGCCCTGCTCACCCCCGAACAGTTGGCAACGCAGTTCGTCGTCCGCGAGCCGCGACGCTGGAGCAGCGATATGCCGACCGGCTACATGCTGGTGCTGCCGATCGCCAAGGCCTGATCAGCCCCAGATAGCCCTAATTCCCTGATGCTGACCCATGAAGGTTCCAAGGACCAAGCGGCCGCTCTTGAAATCTGAAGGGCGCTGGGCGTAGATGGTCGCAGACTAAACACCCGAGGAGGTCACCATGACGGTTACTTTCAACCACACCATCGTCTACGCAACGGACAAACACCATTCGGCGGAGTTCCTGGCCAACGTGCTCGGACTGCCGAAACCCCACGCCATGTGGGCTTTCATGACCGTACCCCTCGACGACGGAGTGGTCCTCGATTTCGCCACGGCAGACCGGCCCATCTCCCCGCAGCACTACGCCTTCCTGGTCAGCGAGGAGGACTTCGACCGAATCTTCGAAAGAATTCAGGCCCAGGGCATCCCCTACTGGGCAGACCCGGGACGGTCCCGCCCGCAGCAGATCAACCACAACGACGGCGGACGCGGCGTCTACTTCGCGGATCCCGACGGACATTTCCTCGAAGCGATCACACGTCCGTACGGATCGGGTGCTGCATGAAGTCCTGGGTACCCAGACGGCCGCCTTGGCAACTCGCCCTATCTTCTGGGAGCAGAGCGCCGTAGTTGCTGCCAGATCTGCCTGATGGGAACGGCCCGAAGACCCGCATCTGTCGTCATTAGGGAAGGCTACGCGCCTGATGCTTGTGTGTAGGGAGACTCTTCCGCGCAGCGCGGGTTGTCCTAAACATTGGATTAGGTACGCGTTGGTCGCGAGTCATGCAGTAGCCCCACGAAAGTCGCCATGAACCTGTGTGCGTACAAGAACCAACCACCAGCAACAAAGGACCTCGGTCCCCTCGCAAACCTGGTCATGTCGCTTGGGCCAGTCTGGACCATGAAGAAGTGAAAAGCGAGAACATCGCCCAGCCCACGAGAACGGAAGCACCGGCCACACGAACGGCCAGCCACAACTGAACAGGACCCCGGCGGAGCGGTTCGGACGTCCCCCAACAAAGGGTGTGGACAGCGTCCACAGGGCTAGAGGCCCTTAAAGCCCCTGAACAGGGAAAACACGTGCCCGAGGTGGGACTCGAACCGGGTTCCCGCCCTTAAATTTCCGCCACTCCCCCGCAAACATCGCCAATCCGACCCAGCCCGGCAGCAGTACGACCCAATCCGAAGCCCAAGGTGTGCACATTGTGCACACCCTCATTTTTGCCCGCTTCGCCGCGCCCATCCGGGCAGCCCTGACGGCCGACCGGGCGGGTCGCTATTTCGCTCCAATATGAAGAGTTGACCCATTCAACCGAACCGGCCCGAATAAGCACCGCACCGCCAGCCGGGTGCCCGTGTTCCGGGTCGCGGGCACGGAACACGGGGTCTCGGCGTCGAGAATCCGGGGCAGCACACCGGCCTATTCGGCGTCGTGGTCGGTCTCGAGGATCTTCGCCAGAGTGTCCAGAGCATCGTCAGCGCCGGCTCCGTCGCCCCGCAGCACCACGACGTCGCCGTGGGAAGCGCCGAGGCTCATGAGCGAGAGGATGCTGGCTGCGTCCAGTGCCTCGTCGGCGGGCTCACCCTCATGGGCGATAGTCACGTCGATGTCCAGCCCCCTAACGGCTTCGGCAAAGATTGCGGCCGGACGGGCATGCAGTCCGACGCGGCTGGCGATGGTGGCGGTACGTTCAGTCATGGCTGCCATTCGTTCCTGTGATTGATGGGTCGTCGATAGGCTCGTCATCCGGGCAGCAAAAAAGGACCCGATCACCGAGCATAGCGACGCTCGGGGTTCGAATCCTGCCTGGCTGACCAGTTACATATCCGCACCCAGTGTGCAGAACCAGGGTGACCGGCGTCAAACCGACCCGGAGACGTCCGGTTAGGGGCGACCGGGCTTCATCGGTAAGATCCCGAATCATGAGCACTAAGCCGAGCACAACTGGAACTGTCCGCGCTGTCTTCCTCGACGTGGACGGCACCTACGCGGACTACGGCGTCGTTCCCGAGGGCCACGTGCGCGCGGTGCGCGCAGCACGGGCAGCCGGCCACAAGGTCCTGCTGTGCACCGGGCGTCCGGTGTCCATGTTGCCCGCCAGCATCCTCGCCGCGGGATTCGACGGCCTCGTCGCCAGTGCCGGCGCCTACGTGGAGGTGGCCGGGAGCGTGCTCGTGGACCGGCGCTTTCCGGCGGACCTGGCCGCCAGAACGGTCAGGGCGCTCGACGCGCACGACGCCGTGTATGTCCTCGAGGCGCAGGAGGCGCTGCACGTTCCGCCGGCGGCGACGGAGCGTTTGAGAGCCATCCTGGAAGCGCACTTCCGGCAGTCACCGGAAGGCCCGGTTGGTTCGTCCGCCATTCTCGATGCGTTGCAGACCACGGCAGACCGCGCGGCTGTCAGGTTCGCCAAGGTCTCCGTGTTCGACTCCCCCGTTGCCATGGAGCGCCTGGTCCGGGAAATCGGCGGGGCGATTGCCGTCGTCGCCAATTCGGTGGCGGACGAGGGCCGGCATGCGGGTGAGTTGTACCAACGCGGGATCAGCAAGGCCGACGGCGTGGCGGCCGTTGTCGCCCATCTGGGTATCGCCCGCGAGGACACCGTCGCGGTTGGCGACGGCGAGAACGACCTGGAGATGATCGCGTTCGCCGGCGTCGGCATCGCCATCGAAGGGTCCCATCCTGAACTGGTGGCGATCGCGGACCGCACGGCTGCGCCCCCGCGGCAGGAGGGTCTCGTGGCCGCCTTCGCCGAACTCGGCCTCCTCTGATCCCGTCTGCGGCCGGTTAATTTTCAACTGCCGGCGACGCGGACCGTTGAAGAGTCAAGTTGCTCGTGACCTGAATCACTGCTAGGGTTGCTCCAGCAGGCGATGCAGCCTGAAGGATTGTTACTCGGATACGAGGCAAGACCTGAGCCACACGGAGACGTGCGGCTTGGGTCTTTTTTTGTGCCCGAAAGACGGAACTGACAGAAAGGACTGCCATGGCTTCCGTGGACTACAAGTCATTGGCCGCAGACATCCTGAAAGGGGTCGGCGGCGAGGAGAACATTGTGGGTGCCACCCACTGCGCAACCAGGCTGCGGCTGCGGCTGCGGGACGAGGCGAAGGCGGACACCGCTGCCGTCGAGAAGCTGCCCGGAGTCATCACCGTCATGAAGGCCGGCGGCCAGTACCAGGTCGTCATCGGCAACGATGTGCCCACCGTCTTCACTGAACTCGGCAGGATCAGCCGCTTCGGCAATGAGGACACCTCCGAGGAGGCGCCCGCCCAGGGCAACCTGTTCAACCGCTTCATCGACATGGTGTCTTCAATCTTCTCGCCCATCCTTTGGCCCCTGGCAGGCGCCGGCCTGCTCAAGGCGTTCCTCAGCATGGCCACAACCTTCGGCTGGGCCGATCCCGCCAACCAGACTTTCGTGATCCTGTCCGCCGCCGCGGACGCGCTGTTTTACTTCCTCCCGCTGTTCCTGGCCGTCACGGCGGCCCGGCGGTTCAAGACCAACCAGTTCACCTCCATGGCAATCGCCGGCGCCCTGGTCTATCCCAGCATCGTGGCGCTTTCAGCTGCGGGTGCGCCGGTCGACTTCGCCGGGATTCCTTTGGTGATGATGAACTACACCAGCTCGGTGATCCCCATCATCGTGGCCGTCTGGCTGCAGGGATACCTGGAGCGCTTCCTGCTGAAGATCCTCCCCTCAGCCTTCCGCAACTTCATGACGCCGCTGCTGTCCATCGCCATCATGGTCCCGCTGACGCTCCTGACGGTGGGTCCGATCACCACCTTCGCTTCCCAGGGAATATCCGCCGGTATCACCGCGATCTTCGGCTTCGCTCCGTGGCTGGCAGGCGCGATCATGGGCGGCTTGTGGCAGGTGTTTGTGCTTTTCGGCCTGCACTGGGGCTTCGTACCGATCATGGCCAACGACCTGGCAACCACCGGGTACTCCCTCCTCATGGGCCCGCTGGTTCCTGCCGTCCTGGCGCAGGCAGCCGCGATGCTGGCCGTTGCCATCCGCAGCAGGAGCGCCAAACGCCGTGAAGTCGCAGCGCCAGCAGCGCTCTCGGGCTTTCTGGCCGGCGTCACCGAGCCCGGCATCTACGGTGTGAACCTGCCACTGAAGAAGCCGTTCTACTTCGGCATCGCGGGCGGCACCGTGGGCGGTGCCATTGCCGCAATGGGCGGCAGTGCGGCCAACGCCTTTGTCTTCGCGTCGCTGCTCTCCCTGCCAGCCTACACCACGGTGGGCAGTTTCGCCATGCAGCTGCTGGGTACCGGCGTAGCCATCGCGATCGCCTTCATCCTGACCTTCGTCTTTGGCCCCCGGGAAACTGCAGAGAACGACGGCGACTCCCCCGCCCCGTCCGCCGGTATCGCTGGCACGGCCCCGGCCCCCGCAGTGGCGGGCAGCGTCAAGGTCCTGGCCCCGGTTTCCGGCGCCGTCATCAACCTGGCCGACGTGAACGACAAGGTCTTCGCCTCCGGAGCGATGGGCGCCGGAATAGGCATCGTCCCCGAAGAGGACTCGATCTACGCCCCGATTTCGGGAACGGTGCAGGCCGCCATGAAGACCGGACACGCCTACGGCATCAAGTCCGATGACGGCGTCGAGGTCCTGGTCCACATCGGCATTGACACCGTCCAGATGGACGGCGAGGGCTTCGAAGCTGCCGTGACACGGGGTCAGCGCGTGGAGGCCGGGGACCTGCTGGCAACCGTGGACCGCGCCAAGATCCTGGCAGCCGGATACGACTCCACCACGCTCATGGTCGTCACGAACACCAAGGCCCTGACCGCCGTCGTGCCCCTGGGCGCCGGGCGCCTCACCCACGGCGCCACCGCCCTCGACGTGGAACTTTGAGAACAAAAGCTGAAACGAAAGGACAACACAACATGAGCCAAGCAGTGGCGAAACCATCAACTGAACCGTTCCCGCAGGGATTCCTCTGGGGCGGGGCAACCGCGGCCAACCAGATCGAAGGCGGCTACGCCGACGGCGGCAAAGGTCTGTCCATCCAGGACGTCATGCCCCGCGGCATCACGGAGCCGCCCACCGAGGGCCCGACGCCGGACAACCTCAAGCAGGTCAGCATCGACTTCTACCACCGCTACGCGGAGGACATCGCGCTGTTCGCTGAGCTGGGCTTCAAGGTGTACCGTTTCTCGATCGCGTGGAGCCGGATCTTCCCGAACGGAGACGACGAGCAACCCAATGAGGAAGGCCTGGCCTTCTACGACAAGGTGCTGGACGAGCTGGAGAAGCACGGCATTGAGCCGATGGTTACGATCAGCCACTACGAGACGCCGCTGAACCTGGCGCGCGGCTACGGCGGCTGGACCAACCGGCAGCTGATCTCCTTCTATGAGCGTTATTGCCGTGTGCTCTTCGAGCGGTTCGGCGGCCGGGTCAAGTACTGGCTGACGTTTAACGAGATCAATTCGGTGCTCCATGAACCGTTCCTGTCCGGTGGCATTCCGACGCCCCGGGCGGAGCTGACCGAGACGGACCTATACCAGGCCATCCACCATGAACTGGTCGCCTCCGCCCGCGCCACGCGGCTGGCCCGGGAGATCATGCCGGGCGCCCAGGTGGGCTGCATGATTCTGGCTCTCCCGGTCTACCCCCTGACCCCTTCCCCGGCCGACGTTGTGCGGGCCATGGACACGGCGCATGCGAGCTATGCCTTCGGCGACATCCACTGCCGGGGCGAGTACCCGGGCTACCTGCTGCGGTACTTCCGGGACAACGGCATTGACCTTGACGTCACGGCCCAGGACCGCGAGGACCTGAAAAACACCGTGGACTTCGTCTCTTTCAGCTACTACATGAGCATCTGCGAGACGGCGGATCCGGACAAGCAGGACAAGGGGCCGGGCAACATCATGGGCGGGGTTCCGAATCCCACCCTGGAAGCCTCCGAGTGGGGCTGGCAGATTGACCCGCAGGGCCTGCGCGTCGTCATCAACGACTACTGGGAACGCTGGCAGAAGCCGCTCTTCATCGTGGAGAACGGCATCGGCGCCAAGGACTCCCTGGTCGAAGTTGACGGTGTCCTGACCGTGGAAGACGACTACCGGATCGACTACATGAACGACCACCTGGTCCAGGTCCGTGAAGCCGTCGCCGACGGGGCAAACGTCCTGGGCTACACCTCATGGGGCTGCATCGACGTGGTCAGTGCGTCCACGGCCCAGATGAGCAAGCGCTACGGTTTTATCTATGTAGACCGCGACGACGCCGGATCGGGCACGCTCGCCCGGTACCGAAAGAAGTCCTTCAGCTGGTATCAGGACTTGATCTCCAGCAACGGCGCAACCCTGCGCTAGCATCGACCGGGCGGGGGCCAGAGCGGCTCCCGCCCGGCCCCTCACATCGAAGGCAGGAGTGACAACGACGTGGAAATCCTGCGCGTATTCAACAACAACGTGGTCCTCGCCCGCAACGGCAGCCGCGAGGTAATTCTCACCGGCCGCGGCCTGGGCTTCCAGGCTAAGCCCGGTCAACAGATTGACCCCTCAAAGGTGTTGCGTACGTTCGTACCCGAGGACGGACGCGACCCCGACCAGTTGGGAGCCATGGTCGCAGCCATCCCGCCCGAGCACCTCGTGCTTGCGGAACAGGCACTCGAAGCGAGGCGGACGGAGCTGTCCATCCCGCGAAGCTCCGTGCTGTCCATCGCCCTGGCAGATCACCTGAGCTTCGCCATCAAGCGTCTCCAACTCGGTATGCCCTTCGACTATCCCCTTCGGGCGGAGGTATCCCACCTTTACCCGGCGGAGTTGCAGGCCGCCCGACGCATCCTCGAGCACATCAATGCCCATCTGGAGGTTCCCCTCGCCGACGACGAGGCTGTGCCGATCACCCTGCACCTCGTCAACGCCGGCTTCGCCACCGGCGACCTCTCGTACACCTATCAGATGACGGGAGTATTCACTCAGCTTTTCGAAGTCCTCGAGCAGGCGTATGAACGCCCCTTCGACAGGAATACCGTCAACGCGGCCCGGTTTATCACCCATCTGCGCTACTTTTTCGTCCGCGCCAACTCCGGCAAGCAGCTCGAGGAGAGCGCCAGCAAACTCCGTGAGGCGATCAGGGGCTCCTACCCCGACGCCTACTCCACCGCCCGCAAGCTGCAGGCCGTCCTCGAGCTCAGGCTCGGCGAACCACTGACCGAGGACGAGGTCACGTACCTCACCCTCCACGTGGCGCGCATGGTGGATGAAGACCGCTTGTAGATTTCACGACGCTTACGCTGGCGCGATCTGACAGGATCGGGCGACAGCCGCTTTCGGCGACCTGGCACCATATGTGGCGACCCTGCTCACCGAGCTGAGAGGGTGGACACTCCTGCCCGGCGCCCTGGCAACCTTGGTGGCGCTGGCGGTGCTCCCTTCCCTGGCCCCGGATGCCGGAAACCTCCGGCAAGCGTTTCTGATCCCAGGAGTCGATCCAGGAATACTTGACCGCGAATGATGGTTGAAGCTTCAAGTAGACTCAATTCCAACGAACCGAGCAGGAGCCATCATGCCAGTCCCCGATCAGCCTACGGCTGTGGAAGAACCATCCCAGACCCCATCACATGTGGTGGTAACCGCCGGCTCCTCCGATCCGGCGGCGCCTCTGGTGGTGCTGTTGCATGGCCGCGGCTCAAGCGAGCGAGAGATCATTGCCCTCGCCGATCAGTTGCCGCCAGGCCCCGCCTACGCCGCAGTGCGGGCGCCCATCGCCGAGGGCGGCGGCTTTGCATGGTTTGCCAACCGTGGCATCGGCCGCCCGATTGCGGAGTCGCTGACTGCTTCCATGGCGTGGTTCCGAAACTGGCTCGATACTGCCGCCCCGGACGGACGGCCTGTCGTGCTCGTCGGCTTCAGCGGGGGCGCAGCATTCGCTGGTGGGCTGATTCTTGCAGATCCGCAACGCTTTTCCGGTGCGGCCATTCTGTATGGCACGTTGCCGTTCGACGCCGGGGTCCCCGTCACGCCGGCCCGACTGACTGGCCTTCCGGTCTTCGTCGCCCAGGGCGACCAGGACAGGGTTATCCCGCCGGAGTTGCTGAATCGCACGTGGCAGTACCTGCTGACCGAATCTGCAGCCCCTGCCTATGCCCGCCGCGACCCCGGGGGGCACCAGATTAGCGCTCAGACGCTCGGTGAACTCGGGGGCTGGATTCACGAGCGCTTTTCGTTCCTTACCCGCCCAGAGGCAGATGACCGCAATGCTGACAGCGTTCTCTGGACGGCGCTGCCGGAGGGGCACCTGCCTCTCCGGGCCGGTCAGCGTCCCGCCGTGTCGTGGACAATCCCGCAGGAACAGCTCAATGACAACGCGCCACGGCAGCTCCAGGAAAGCTTGTTCGCCCGGATCCGTTTGCTCGCCGGCGTCTCAACCTCGCAGTCAGCAATCTCCGTCCCAGGTGCGCGGGGCCTCATGGTAAAGCCGGCGCCCGAAGCCCCCGTCGATTCGTTTCTGGTTCCCTCAGCCGGTGAGTTCGCCCACCAGCACCCTTCCCATGACGGTTCGCTCCACCTTGCACTGCCGCCGGACCTGGTCGCGGACGCCGTCGCCAAGGGCTGGGCGACGGCCCACCCGCTGGCCGGGATCCGATTGGCTCGAGGCATGGTCATGGTCTACGGGCCCCGCGACGAGAATGAACTGCACGTGGTTGCCGCAATGGTAGAGACCAGCCACGCATACGCCACAGGGGCCAACGCCGATAGTTTGTAATACCTTCCGGCGTGGCCCCGCGCGTTGCCCCACCAAGTCGTCGTCGCATCTCCGACCAAAAAGCCCGGCCGGGACCCTCCCAGCCGGGCTTTTTGGCATCCACTGCTCGGCATCTGGCCAGCGGACGTCTCAGGAACGCTGGGGACCGCAGGCTCCGAGGTCCCTGTGACTCGTCAGAAGATGATGACCGGCTTGATCGTCTTGCCGCTCCTGGAGTCTTCGAAGCCCTGATTGATGTCGTCAAGCGTGTAGTCACTGACGAGCTTTTCGAACGGGAAACGGCCGTCCTTCCAGAGCTGGAGCAGCCGGGGAATGAAGACCTGCGGCACGCAAGCGTTACCTTCGGCACCACAGCCGACGCCCCGCAAGGTGACATCGTGGTCCTGGCTGTCCCCTTCGACGCCGCCAAGTCCGTCGTTAGCGCTTATGGCGACGCTTTGGCGGGCAAGACCGTCGTCGACATCACCAACCCGGTGAACTTCGAGACCTTCGATTCCCTGGTGGTTGAGCCCGGCAACTCCGCCGCCGAGGAAATCGCACAGCTTGCCCCGGCAGACGCCAACGTGGTCAAGGCGTTCAACACGACCTTCGCCGGCACCCTGGTGGCCGGGGAGTCGGGCGGACAGCCGCTGGACGTTTTCATCGCGGGGGACAACGCAAAAGCCAACACTGCTGTCAGCGGCTTCGTCAGCACCGGCGGCATGCGCCCCCTGGTCGTCGGTCCGCTTAAGCGCGCCCGCGAACTGGAAGGGTTCCAGTTTGTCCTCATGACGATGCAGGCCAACCCGGAGTTTGCCGACTTCAACTGGGACACCGGACTTCAGGTCACCAAGTAGCAGCGGTCCGGCAATAGCCGACACCCGGTTAGCCAAGAGGACGACGGCGGGAACTCTCCCGCCGTCGTCCTCTTTTGTCCAAGATGATCATGGCCAGAGTGCATCCGAGTGAAAACCAGTCGGTGCCTAGTAGACGATGACAGGCTTGATGACGGTGCCCTTGGCTGAGTCTTCGAACCCCTGGTTGATTTCGCTCAGACTGTAATTTTGCATCAGTTTGTCCATGGGGAACCGGCCGTCCTTCCACAACTGGATGAGCTTGGGAATGAACACCTGCGGTACGGAACTTCCCTGGATTACCGTTTTGAACGTCCAGCCTCTTACCAGCGACAGACCGATCTCAAACGAGACCTCGGTTCCGGGTGCTGCGGCGCCAACCAGCGCCAGCGTGCCCCGGAGGGCCAGCGCGTCAGCTGCCTTGCGGAGCAGTTCCGGCCGGGCGGTCGTGTCGACCACGTAGTCAGCTCCACGGCCGTCCGTCAGGCGGAGGATCTCGTCGGTCAGGTCGGCTTCCTTCGTGTTGATGACGTCCGTCGCTCCCAGTTCTTTCGCGAGGTCGAGCCGGGACGTGTGGATGTCGACGGCGATGATACGGGCGCACCCGGCGATCCCGCCGGCCATGATGGCACCCGATCCGACGGCGCCGGTCCCGATGACCACGAGCGTGCTGTTCAGCGTGGGCTTGAGTTCGTTGAGGACGGCCCCGGCTCCGGTCTGGATGCCGCAACCGAGCGGGGCGACGATCTCCAGGGGAACGTCGGAGTCGATACGGACCACGCTTTCCTCGACGACGTTGGCGTAGGTCGCGAACGACGATTGGCCGAAGAAGTGGGAGGAGATCACTTCCCCGTCCCTGCTCAGTGCCGTGGTCCCGTCGGGCCTCCGGCCCCCGAAGTCGGCGGCGAAGAGGTTCTCGCAGTACGCCATCTGGCCGGAGCGGCAGCGGTCGCACTTACCGCAATAGGCGGCCGCGAGGAGGACGTGGTCGCCCGGCTGCACAGTGGTAACCGAATCCCCGATCCTCTCGACAATCCCGGCCCCCTCGTGTCCAAGGACGGCCGGCAGGGGTGTGGGATAAACCTGGTCACGCACGATGGCATCCGTGTGGCAGACACCTGAGGCCACCATTTTTACGAGCACCTCGTTAGGGCGGAGTTCGTCCAGCTCAAGTTCTTCGATTGTGAGGGGTTGCCGTGGCTCCCGGGCCACTGCTGCGGTTACCTGCATAGTCGTTTCATTCCTTTTTTCGGATGCCTCGGGCTCGGATTTAGAAGGGGTACTGCTGGTCGGACTGCTCCACAGTGATCCACTTCAGCTCGGTGAACTCGTTGATGACGGCCCTGCCATCGAACCTGCCGTAGCCACTGTTTTTCATGCCGCCGTAGGGGGCCTGGGCTTCGTTCTGGACGGTTGCCCCGTTGACGTGCACGTGTCCTGCTTGGATTCGCATCGCAACCTGCAACGCCCGGGTGCTGTCGGCGCCGAAAACGGCCGCAGCGAGACCGTACTCCGTATCGTTTGCGACCTGGACTGCCTCTTCGACGCCGGAAACGCGGACCACCGTGGTGATCGGTCCGAAGGTTTCCTGATCGTAGATGGACATTTCGGGCCGCACTTTGTCGATGATGGTGGCTGGCATCGATGCACCGTCGGCACGGGCACCGACGACAAGTTCCGCGCCCTTAGCGAGTGCATCATCGATCAGTCCGTTGATCCTGGGACCCGACTCTTCGCGGATCATGGGGCCGACGATGCAGGCTTCGTCGGTCAGCGGGTCTCCGGCGGCCAGCTGCCCTGCGCGTGCGGCGAACTTGGAAACGAACTCGTCGGCCACGCTCTCGTCAACGACGAAACGTTCGGTCGACATGCAGATCTGACCCTGGTAGAGGAAGGAGCCGAAGACGGCCGCATTGACGGCTCCGTCGATGTCGGCGTCATCGAGGACGACAAACGGTGCCTTGCCGCCAAGCTCGAGCAGCACCGGTTTGAGGTACCGGGCCGCCTTTTCGGCGATGATGCGGCCCACTGCCGTCGAACCGGTGAAGTTGATCCGGCGAACGGCCGGGTGCGCGATGATGGATTCCACGACCCGGTCAGAATCTTCCGCGGTGCTTGTCAGGAAGTTCAGCACGCCGGCCGGAAGTCCAGCCTCGTGCAGGACCTCGGCAATGATCGCATGGGTCTTCGGACTGGTCTCCGACGCACGGAAGACCACCGTGTTGCCGCAAACGATAGGGTACGCAATGGCCCGGGCCGCAAGCACGCCTGCTCCATTCCAGGGGGCCATGCTTAGAACAACCCCGGCGGGCTGCCGGACCGTCATCGAGAGTGTCCCCGGCTTGTCCGTCGGGAGGGTCTCCCCCTGAATCTGGGTGGCGAGCCCGGCTGCTTCGCGGAAGAGCTGCGCGGTGAGGAAGACGTTGAACCCGGCCCAGAGCTGGGCTGCACCAACTTCAGACATCATTGTCTCGATGAACTCCGGGCCGCGCCGCTCCATGATGTCTGCGGCTTTGAGCATCACAGCCCGCCGTTCCGTGGGGCCGGAAGTGGACCAGGTACTGAAGGCCTGTGATGCCGACTCAACAGCGTCGAGTGCGTCGTCGACGCCGGCTGCCGCGCTTTCAGTCACGAGCACGCCTGTCACTGGGTTGCGCCGCTCGAACGTCTTGCCTTCACGGCCGTTCCGGGGCTGGTTGTCAATGATGAGTTGCGTTTGCAAGTGGACTCCTTAGTTGGATTCTGCCGGGTAAGCCGGCAGTCGGGCTTGGCAATACGGTTCTTAGTGCTTGGGCGTGCTGCTGGATATGTGAGGCTCAGACGTCGCTGAAGCGGTGTCCGTGGATGCGGCGCCAGGGAGGCGCGGTACGGTCAGGACCGCGACGACGCCGATTGCTGCTGCTATCGCCCAGACGGAGAAGTTGATGAAGTTGCCCAGTGAGGCGGCCACCAGCACGCCGCCGCCGGAGATGGCCAGGACGGCGCCGATCCGTCCGACGCCGAGTGTGATGCCCAGTGCGGTGGCCCGGGTTGCGCCGGAGAAGTACGTTGCGACAAATCCGTTGACCAGGATCTGGGCGCCCACTGACCCGAAGCCGACGACCGCGACCAGCAGGTACATGACCGGGAGCGGCATGACGCCTGTTCCCATCAAAACCAGCGCTACTCCGGAACTGGCGAAGGCCGTTGCGGTAACGGGCCGGGGGCCGAAGCGGTCGGCAAGGCGGGAGGAAACGAGCACTCCCACGACGGCGCCGATGTTGACTGTCAGGAGGAATGTCAGGGAGGAGGCCAGCGAGTATTTGGCGATGACCATGAGTTGCGGCAGCCAGGTATTGAGCCCGTACACGAGGGTCTGGCCACAGACACCGGCCAGGCTGAAGAGGATCATCGCACGGAGCAGACGCCCGGTCAGCAGGGTGCGGAAACGGCCCTGCACGGGCGCGCCCCCTTGTGCTGCCGCTGCGGGCAGCGGCTCCAACCCGTATTCGGCGGTGATGCGTTCCGCCTGTACCCGGTCTCCCCTGGCGGCGAGGAATGCTGGGGACTCGGGAAGGAACTTGTACAACAGAGGCACGACGGCGATGAGTGGTACGCCACCGAGTGCCAGCATGCCGCGGAATCCGAGCGTGGGCAGGAAGGCGAGGGCGAGGAGCGCGGCGAGGATCCCGCCGACAGCGTATCCGGAGAACATCAGTGCGTTATTGAAGTTACGTTGGTTCGACTTGGAGAACTCCACGGTCAGTGCAATCGCCGTGGGGATCACCCCGCCCAGTCCGAGGCCCGCGAGGAAACGGAACAAGCCGAACAGCTCGGGGGTTGGCGCCCAAGCGGTCAGCAGCATCAGCAGCGAGAAAGAGGCGATGGAAACCATCATGACCTTCCGGCGCCCTACGATGTCGGTCAGGTATCCGATCAGGATGGCGCCAATGAACATTCCGGCCAGCGCATAGCTGCCGATGGCGCCGGTCTGCACCGGAGTCAGGCCCCAGGGTTCGTAGGCCAGGAGCTTGGGGACGATGGCACCATAGACGACCAGATCGTATCCGTCGAAGACGATTGCCAGGAAGCAGAGAAAGATGACAGCGGCTGCCGATTTGCGAGGGCGAACCGGAGATGAGACAGGCGATTGAAAAGCCATTGAGGACTCCAGGTGATATACACGACGTTGTGGCTGTGCAAAAGATGAGGGGTCGTTCGGCTGTGATCTGACCCACAACTGAATGTAACATAAATGTGTTGTGCGTCAACAGTGGTGTTGCACATTCCCCTAGTGGACAACCCGCCCGTGCACGCAAGTATTGGAGAAGCCTTATGCAGTGGAAGCCCAGAGCCCTGATCCTGGATCTTTTTGGGGACTACCTCCGGTATGCCGGGAGCGAAGTAAAGCTCGCTGACATCACGGAACTCCTCGCGGTCTTTGATATTGAGGCGGCCACGGTCCGCGTCAACCTCTCGCGCATGCGCAAGGAGGACTGGTTCACTACCCGGCGCGTCGGGCGGGAAACGGTCTACTCCCTGACCCCCCACATGCTGGAGATCCTCAACGAGGGCCGCGAACGGATCTTCCGGCGGCGGGACGAAATGTGGGAGGGGCGCTGGACCATGGCCATCTACCAGGTTCCGGAATCCGAACGCGCCGTCCGTGAACAGCTCCGGAAGCAGCTCGCCTGGCATGGTTTCGGCCAGCTGTCGCCGTCGACCTGGCTGAGCCCGCACGATCTCATCTCCGCGGTCCGTGAAATCGCCGCCGAATATCCGCTGGCCAAAGTTGATGCCCTCTGGTGCGGGACAGGCGACCTCGAGGAGGACAGGGACCTTGCCGCACGGTGCTGGGATCTCGAGCAGCTCGGCGCGGACTATCGGCAATTCATCCGCACCTATGCCGCCCTTGATGATGAGGCAGCCAACGCCGGCAAGGACGGGCGAACGGCACTCATCGAGCGCATGCAGATTATCGGCGACTTCCGTCGCTTCCCTTTCCGGGACCCCCACCTGCCCCTCGAACTGCAGCCCCAGGGCTGGCCCAGCAGTGAGGCGTACAGCCTGTTTGGTGCAATCCACCGCCAGCTCGGTCCTGCCGCCACGGAATTCGTCTCCGGCATCATTGGTCAGCCCGTCGGGCAAGGCCAGGAGGTCGTCGCTTAACTCGTCGAGGACCGGAAGCCGGCCGTGGTTTGTCGAGGCAATCATCGGAAGGCCCGTTGCCCCGGTCCAGAGGAGGATATGTAACAAATACTTGACGAGGCGCAGGGAACCGTTACATAATGAGAACGAGACGTAGCACACGTCCTCCCCCAAATCTCTAAAAGGTGGCATCGATGGCACTTCGCGTAGCCTGCATTGGCGGCGGTCCCGGCGGACTGTTCTTCTCAACCCTGTTCAAGCAGACCGTTCCCGACGCCGACGTCGTGCTCTTTGAGCGGAACCAGGCAACTGACGCCTTCGGCTTTGGCGTGGTCTTCTCCGACGCAACGCTGAACCGGATCAACGACGCCGACCCCGTAGTCCGCAACGGACTCCGGGACCACGGCACCCACTGGGATGACATCGAGGTCTGGCTCAAAGGCGAACAGAAGTCCTTCGCCGGCAACGGCATGGCCGCCATCTACCGCAAGACCCTCCTGAAGCTCATGCAGGACCGGGCAGCAGAAGTCGGCGTCGATATGCGCTTTGGCCAGTACGTCCCCGACCTGTCCCAGCTCGATGACTTCGACCTGATCGTAGGCGCTGACGGCGCCAACTCCTCCACCCGCGAACAGCTCGGCGACGGCTTGGGTCACACCGCCGAGACCGCGACGGCCAAGTTCATCTGGTTCGGCACCACCTACAAGTTTAATGGGCTCACCTTCGTTCACCGGCAAAGCGAATTCGGCAACTTCGCGGTCCACGGATACCCGATCAGCGACGACCTGAGCACCTTCATCGTGGAAACCGACGAAGACACCTGGCGGAAGGCCGGCCTCGACGAATTTGATGCCAGCCAGCCCCCGGGACCCTCCGATCTCAAGACCCAGCGTTTCCTCGAGAAACTGTTCGCCGAAGACATCGCCGGTGAACCGCTGGTGGCCAACAACTCCCGGTGGGCGAATTTCCGCACCCGCCGCACCCGCTCCTGGCACAAGGGCAACGTCGTCCTGCTCGGGGACGCTGTACACACCGCCCACTTTTCCGTCGGTTCCGGCACCAAGATGGCCATGGAAGACGCCATCACACTGGTCCGTGAAGTCGCGGCGCACCAGGACGACCTCGAACTGGCCTTCACAAATTACGAAGCCGAACGCCAGCCGCAGGTCGCCAAGATCCAGAACCAGGCCCGCGGGGGCCTGAGCTGGTGGGAACACTTCGCCCGCTACTACAACTCCTTCGACCCGACCCAGTTCACCTTCCACTTCTTCTCGCGCAGCATCGACATCGACAAGATCCGCCAGCGCGACCCGGAGCTCGTTGCGTCTGCGGAACACGACTGGCTGGCCAGACACGGCAACTCACCGCTGGAGACGCCGCTGATCGCAGGATCCGTCGAGTTCGCGGGGCGCCAGCTCTCCCTGGCAGAGCAGAAAGGCCAGGTGGCTTTGACCGGCCCCGGCGGCAGTATTGCCCTGAGTACCAACCCGGCCGACGCCGACGCTAACACCGGGCTGCTGCTCACCGCGCCTGATACCGAAGCGGGGCTGGCGGCTGCCTTCGAGCACCTGCCTGCCCGGGCTGCTGCCGTTGTCATCCGGGGCGGCAATCCGTTCACACGGATCCTCCTCTCAGAGGAAGCCCGCCTGGGCCGCGGCCTGACAAGCGTCATCGTCGATGACCGGGGGCCGGTGTCGGCCCTGACCCTGGTGCTCTCCGGCCGCGCCGATGCCGTTGCAACGGCAGGCACGGAGGCAACCAATGCATAGCCTCACTCCGTTGTTCGCACCCCGCGGCATCATCGTCGTGGGCGCCTCGTCCACTCCGGAAAAGCTCGGCGCCGTCATGGCACAGTCGCTGTCCAACTACCCGGCTCCCGTTGAACTCGTCAACAGCCGCGGCGAAAACGGCATGCACACCAGCATCGCCGACGCCGCAGCAGCAATTCCGGACGGTCCCGATCTGGCAGTGCTCTGCGTACCCGCTGCAGCCACCGCCCAGGCCCTACGCGATAGTGCAGCAAGCGGCGCCAAGGCCGCCCTTGTCTGCGCCGGAGGATTCGCCGAAGCCGGCGGTCCGGGCGTCGAATTCGCCCTCCAGGTGGAGGCAGCGATCCGGGACACCGGCATTCGGCTCCTCGGCCCCAACACGTCCGGCTTCTTCGTGCCCCGCCGCAACCTGCGCGCCAGCTTCGTCCCCGGCGTCGCGGAACTGGAACCGGGTTCGGTGGCCGTCGTGGCGGCAAGCGGCGGAGTCAACCACGTCCTGGCATTCCACCTGCAGCGCGCCGGCGCGGGCGTCAGCCTCGCCGTCGGCATCGGCGCGGGCACAGACATCAGCGCACCCGATGTCCTCGACTACCTGATCTCCGATGAACAAACCAAGGCAGTCGCCCTGCACCTCGAAACCGTCGCCGACGGACCAGCACTCCTCGACGCCGTTTCACGCCTCAGTGCCATCAAACCGGTCGTGGCGTTGGTGGTCGGGCGAAATGACGTCTCGGAGTTCGCCCAGTCCCACACGGGTGCCCTGGCCACATCCTGGCGCACCACACGGGCGGTCCTGAAGCAAGCCGGCGCTGTGATCGTCGACGACGAGAACCAGCTGGTGGCCGCTGTCACCGCCTTGGCCGGGCGCCGGCTTGCCCCGGCGGCAAACCCCGGAGTCGGACTCATCACGGGGCAGGCAGGCCCCGGACTTTTGATCGCCGATGCCCTCAACAGCGCCGGCGTGACGCTGCCGCGCCTGGCCCAGGCCAGCCAGGACACCATCGGCACGCTGCTGCCGCCGTTGACCTTCCAGGCCAACCCCGTGGACACCGGCCGCCCCGGTCCCGGCTATGAAAAGGTCGTGGCCGCCGTTGCCTCCGACCCGGCCATTGATGTCGTAGCGGTGTACGGACTGACCGAACCCGTCACCGACCTTCCTCTCGCCGTCGCCAGTTCCGGAGTGGCTGGCACAATGCCGTTCCTGATCGGCGTGGACGGGCCCGACGGCGACCTCGAACGCGCGAAAAAGTCAGCGCAGCAGCACGACCTGCCACTGATCAGCGGACCGACCTCGCTGGCCCATGGCATTGCCGCCCTGGTCAACGACGCCCGCGGGCAACACCAGCGCGCCGAAGCACCCGCCGGAACCTTCACCTGGCCGGCAATTGAAGGGCCCTGGGACGAGAACCGCGCCAAGGAACTCCTCGGCGCACTCGGCATCGCCACCCCCGCCCGGCGAAGCTGCAGCACCCGCGCCGCGGCTCAAGACGCTCTCTCCGAGCTGGGCGGTCCGGTTGCGGTCAAACTGCTCGACGCCGCGGTTCTGCACAAGACCGAGATCGGTGGTGTGCACCTGGGGGTGGACTCCCCCGAGACCATGGACCGGGCCCTGGACGGCCTCGAGGCCGCCGGTGCCCGCGAATTCCTGGTCGAGGCAATGGCCCCATCCGGTATCGACCTGGTGGTCGGCGTCCGCCGCGACCCTGTCTTCGGTCCGATCGCCGTGCTGGGCCTGGGTGGCACCACCGCGGAGATTTTCGCCGATATTTCCATCCGGTCCGCTCCCCTGTCCGCCCGTGTGGCGGAGGGCATGCCCGGTGATCTGCAGGCTCGCGAGCTCTTGTACGGGTTCCGTTCCGGGCCGATGCTGGAGACGGAGGAGTTGGCGGCCCTGCTGGTCAGGCTCGGCGATGCGCTTGATTCCAATGACGCAATCGCAGAAATCGAAATCAACCCCCTGCGCCTGACCCATGATGGGCTCGTGGCCCTTGATGCAGTTGTTATCAATGTCGAGGAGGACATGAAATGACCAGCCACACCAGTGAGGGAACCATCCCCTGGCCGGCGGACCTTGCGGCAGAGTTCCGCAGCAAGGGCTACTGGGAAGACCGACCGCTCGGCGCATACATCCTCGAAACGGCCGATCGGCTGCCGGAAAAAATCGCGATAGTGGACGGAGACGTCCGCCTCAGCTACGCCGAAGTGGCCAACAGAATGGACGCGGCCGCGGGACGCCTCCTGCAGTTGGGCCTGAAAGCGGACGACCGCATCATGGTCCAGTTGCCCAACGGCTGGCAGTTCACGGTGCTGACCCTGGCGTGTTTCCGGGCCGGCATCATCCCGGTGATGGCGCTGCCGGCGCACCGGCAATATGAGCTGTCGTTCCTCACTGAACTCTCCGAATCGCGGGCCATCGCCGTACCGGACGTGATCAAGGACTTTGACCACCAGGCGATGGCCGAAGAACTTGCCTCACGCATTCCGTCGCTGGAGATCATCCTTGTTTCCGGTGCAGCGAACCCCTTGAACGTACGTCTCGAGGAAATCCTGGCACCGGGCAAGGATGTGTCGGGGGCCCGCGCACGGCTGGACGCCGCTGCACCGTCGCCTGACTCACCAGCCCTGTTTCTGCTCTCGGGGGGCACCACCGGGCTGCCCAAACTGATTACCAGGACGCATAACGACTACGCCTACAACATCAAAGCTACGTCAATTCCCACCGGAGTCACCGAGGACACTGTCTATTTGGGCACCCTTCCGGCCAGCCACAACTTTCCGCTGGCCTGCCCTGGCATCCTCGGAATCCTGTTCGCCGGTGGGCGCGTGGTCATGCTACCGAGCCCCGAACCGCGGAAGGCCTTCGCCGCTATCGAACATGAGGGTGTGACACTTTCAACCGCGGTCCCCGCAGTGGCCCAGCGATGGATTGAGTACCAGCTGGAAGCAGGCACCAAGCAGCTGGCCAGCCTTGAGGTGCTTCAGGTCGGCGGCTCGCGCCTTCCGGACGAGATTGCCCGGAAAGTGAAGCCGGTCCTGGGCGCGACGCTGCAGCAGGTCTTTGGCATGGCCGAGGGACTTATCAACACCACCCGGCTGGACGATCCTGAAGACGTCATCTGCACCACGCAGGGCCGCCCCGTGTCCGAAGCCGACGAGGTCCGCATCGTCGATGAGGCCGGCGAGGACCTGCCGGACGGCGTCCCCGGCTCCATCCTGACCCGCGGATCCTACACTCCCAGGGGCTATTACCGCGCCCCCGAGGCCAACTCCCGGGCCTTCACCGCCGACGGCTGGTACGCCAGCGGTGACATTGTCGAGCGGCGTCCCGACGGGAACCTGATCGTCCAGGGTCGGGACAAGGACATGATCAACCGCGGCGGAGAGAAAATCTCGGCCGAGGAAATCGAAAGCCTGGTTTACCGGATCGATGACGTGACCATGGCAGCCGCGGTCGCCATGCCGGACCCGATGCTTGGTGAACGGCTCTGCCTCTACATCACGGTCAAACCCGGACGTGAAGTAACTCTCGCCCAGATCCAGGACATGCTGCGCCGCACCGGCGTAGCGGCCTTCAAGATTCCCGAACACCTGGTGGTCCTCGATGAACTGCCCACAACCAAGGTGGGCAAGATCAACAAGAAAGACCTCCGCGCCGACATCGCCGACCGCCTCGCATCCGCGGGCGCCCACGCAAAGTAGAGGATTGCCATGACTGAGAACATCACCCATGAGTCAGTTGCTGCCAGCCACGCCCTGCCGGAGCCGACGCCCGAGGAAGCCGCCCAGCTCAAGGAGCTGTACCGGGATTTTGACCGGGAGAACCTGATCCCGCTCTGGACCGAGATCGGGGACCTGATGCCGATGGTCCCGACGCCCAAGGCGGTGCCCCACGTGTGGCGGTGGAGTGACCTGTATCCGCTGGCTGCCCGCGCCGGCGACCTGGTTCCGGTGGGCCGTGGTGGGGAACGCCGCGCGATCGCCCTGGCCAATCCGGGCCTCGCCGGGACGCCGTATGCCACTCCGACACTGTGGGCAGCGATCCAGTACCTTGGCGCCCGCGAGACCGCCCCGGAGCACCGCCACTCGCAGAACGCGTTCCGCTTCGTTGTCGAGGGCGAGGGTGTCTGGACGGTCGTGAACGGGGACCCGGTCCGGATGTCCCGGGGCGATTTCCTGCTGACCCCGGGCTGGAACTTCCACGGCCACCACAACGACACCGATGAGCCGATGGCCTGGATCGACGGCCTGGACATCCCGTTTGTGCACTACGCTGACGCCGGATTCTTCGAGTTCGGCACCGAGCGGGTCACCGACGAGGCCACCCCGGACATCTCCCGCTCCGAGCGGCTCTGGGCCCACCCGGGCCTGCGCCCGCTTTCGGGCCTGGATGACACCACGAGCTCCCCGATCGCCGCGTACCGCTGGAAATACACGGACCGGGCCCTGGCCGAGCAGCTGCTGCTCGAGGACGAGGGGCACCCGGCCACCGTCTCCCAGGGCCACGCCGCCGTCCGCTACACCAACCCGACCACCGGCGGGGACGTGATGCCGACCATCCGGGCTGAATTCCACCGGCTCCGCGCCGGCGCCTCCACCGAAACCCTCCGCGAGGTCGGCTCCAGCGTCTGGCAGGTCTTCGAAGGGACCGGCTCGGTGGTCCTCAACGGCGAAACCAGGACCCTGGAGAAGGGCGACCTGTTCGTCGTCCCGTCCTGGGCTGCCTGGTCGCTGCAGGCGGAGACCGAATTTGATCTCTTCCACTTCAGCGACGCCCCCATTTTCGAACGGCTGAACTTCAACCGGACCTACATCGAAGGACGCAACAACAAATGAGACTCCTCACCCTCCGCACCGAAAACGGCACCAAGGCTGTCCGCCAGGACGGGACCACCCTGACCGAGATCGACGGCTTCGCCGACGTCGGAGCGCTGCTCCGCTCATCCAACTGGGAAGCGAACGCGCAGGCCGCCACGGGTGCCACGCACCCGCTCGAGGGCGCGGACCTGGCCGCTGTCGTCCCCTCCCCCGGCAAGATCATCTGCGTGGGCCACAACTACCGCAACCACATCAAGGAAATGGGCCGGGAAGTCCCCGAGTTCCCCACCCTGTTCGCCAAGTACCAGGAATCCCTGATCGGCCCGAACGATGACCTGGCCCTGCCGCAGGAATCCGACACGGTCGACTGGGAGTCCGAGCTCGCCGTCGTGATCGGCAAGAAGGGCCGCCGGATCGCCGAGGCCGACGCCGCGGACCACATCGCCGGTTACGCGGTCCTGAACGACGTGTCCATGCGCGACTACCAGTTCCGCACCGTCCAGTGGCTGCAGGGCAAGACCTGGGAGAAGTCCACCCCGTTCGGCCCGGCCCTGGTCACCCGGGACGAGTTCAGCGGCGGCCTCATGACCACCGCCCTCGACGGCGAGATCCAGCAGCAGACGCCCACCACCGACGTCGTCTTCACCCCGGAGTTCCTGGTCTCCTACATCTCCACCATCATCACCCTGAACCCTGGCGACGTCATCGCCACCGGCACCCCGGGAGGGGTGGGCCACGCCCAGGACCCGAAGCGCTACCTGCAGGAAGGCCAGCTCCTGGTCACCACCATCGAGGGCCTGGGAGAGCTGAAGAACCGCGTGGTCAAGGAAGCCTGATGGTTGCCCGCCACGACCAGACGACCGACCCGGAGCTGCTGGCGGCCCTGCTGCAGGCGCGCCGGGGCACGGCGTTCTTCGCCCGCAAGCTCAACGAACTCACCGACGCGGAGCTCGACGGCGATTCGCTGCTGCCGGGCTGGACCCGCCGGCACATCACGGCGCACATCGGCTACAACGCCCGGGCTATCGCCCGGCTCGTCGAGTGGGCAGCCACCGGGGTGGAAACCCCGATGTACGCCTCCACCGCGGTCCGGGACCACGAGATCGACTTCGGGGCAACCCTGAGCCCGATCGCGCTGCGGCACCTGTTCGACCACTCCGCCGTGCACCTGAACGTCGAATGGCGGGACCTGCCCGAGGACGCCTGGCACCACAGAGTCCGGACCATCCAGGGCCGCGAAGTGCCCGCCACCGAAACCGTCTGGATGCGCACCCGCGAAGTCTGGATCCACGCCGTCGACCTCGACAACGGCGCCAGTTTCCAGGACATCCCGGAACCCGTGCTGGAACGGTTGCTGGCAGACATCACCGGCGCCTGGCACACCCGCGGCACCGATGAGGGCCTCCTCGTCAAGGCCACAGACCGGAACCTCACCCTCGGGGACACGGCGTCGGCGGCCCCCACCCTGGTCTCCGGCCCGCTCGCGTCCGTCGTCGAGTGGGCCGCCGGACGCGGCAGTGCCGGCGTGACCGCCGCCGGTACCGGCATCGCAGCCACCAACGGCACGGTTCCGGCCGCCCCGAAATGGATCTGAGCCACAGCGCCTGACCCCATCATGACAAGGAAAGCCCCCTCAAATTCGAGGGGGCTTTCACAATCGCGCTCAGCCGAGTCGACAGACCGTAATTCAAAGACGCTATGAGTGAGTCCGAGAAGTTGTCCGCCAGGCCTCTTCCGATCTGGATCCTCGAGGCAGGTTGAGGCCCGGGGCGGTCGGCCCGCAGCGTCACGGCCGTTGGTGGCACCGATGGATCGTTTGCAGGTGCAGTGTCTTCTGGACAACGCTTCGTTGGATGTGGCGCCCAGCTGAAGGCTTTCCTGCGCACCATCACGACGCAGGAGTTCAAGCGGCCAGTGAGGCCCTAGGGTCACCACTACCGCAGGGACCGCCGGAGGAAAGCGAGCAGTTCCCGGTTGAAGTCCTCGGGTTCGTTCCAGTGAGGGCAGTGCCCACCGTTTTCAAACACGGAACGGGACGAGTCGGGCAGGGACTGCGCAAACCACTGCATCCCTGCTAGCGGGAATGACGGCGAGTAACGGCCGGCGGCTACCCAGGACGGCACATTGACCGTCGGAACGACGTCCCGCCAGTCGGCGGTGAAGTGATCGACCATCAGTTGAAGCACGGCCCCTTCGGGGAAATCGACGAGGCCCCCGACTTCGGTGAGGAGCTGTCCGACGTGGGGCGGCATTGGGGGCTATAGGGAGCCGTGATCGTCATAGACAAGACGAACGCCGTCCGTGGTTCGAAACGACTTTTCATGACCAGTCAATTGCGCCTCCTTGGGCAACGAGGTTTGTACGTTTTTCGCGGTGCGTGCCGTCATGCTCCGTAGCGTCGATTTTCGCTAGGGTTTCACCCTGAACCGGCCCAGAGCGTCGCTTACCTTTTATTTGACGACTCTGGCTGGTGGGCCAAGGTCGTCGCGGACACTGTATTCACAAGGTCTTGATTGTCCTCAGATTGGATTCGATCCGACTGTAAGTCCGCCACAGACATACAGCGTCTGGCCCGTTACGAACCCGGATCGCTCGTGGAGGAAGAAACCGGCAGCGTTGGCGATGTCATCGGGCTGGCCGAGCCTGCCGACGGGAACGGACGAAATGATGGCTTTGGTCTGCGGCGAGTCTTCCGGATTTGCGTTCATGAACAACTCGGTGGCGATCGGTCCAGGCCCGATCGCGTTGACCGTAATCCCGGCTCCTCCGAGTTCTAGGGCCCATGTCCGGGTCAAGCCAATAAGGCCAGCCTTAGCGGCAGCATAGGCGGTGCGTAGTTCCTTGCCGAGAGCAGCGCGCGAGGACATGTTGACGATGCGACCGAATCCAGCTTCTGTCATGCCTTCGAGGACACTTTGGGTGCACTGCACGGCACATCGGAGGTTCAGTGCGTGTGATTGATCAAGTTGGCCCAGAGTCTGCTCCCGGAGCGGAGCCGGGAAGACGGCGCCAACGTTGTTGACCAGGCGTGTAATAGGACCATCCAACAGGGCCGTTTCCAGGGCTTCCGCGGTGCTGTCGACGTCGGAAAGGTCCGCGATAATCGAGCGACCGACGCTTGCGTGCTGCCTGTCGAGGATTACAACCTCCCATCCCTGTTCGAGTCCGTGCAGTGCGATTGCGCGTCCGATTCCTGACGCGCCGCCGGTGACCAAAAGACGTTCGACCATGAGATTTCCTTCCTCCGCACACATCGGCATGAGCGGAACGCTGTTGCTTCGGCGCAACACACGCTCTCTAGTATCCGTCCAAAGAGGCTGGGATAGTACCTGACTTTCATACTAATTGGGGCTAATCTGATTCCTAGAACAGAATAATCAAATTAGGGAGCACAGCGTCGTGGATATCAAGGATCTTGAGGCTTTCGCCGTTGTAGCCGAAGAACTCCATTTCGGCAGGGCGGCCGCCAAGCTGCACATCTCCCAGCCGCCGCTTAGTGCGCGCATTAAGCAGCTCGAACAAAGTCTCGGCCTCCAGCTGTTCGAGCGAAGCACGCGCAGCGTTGCGCTGACTGATGCAGGTTCAAGGTTGCTGGTTCCGGCACGAAAGGTGCTCAGCCAGGTTGTCGCGGTCCAGAATCTCGCTGAATCAATCGCCGCCGGAGACCAGGGGCGGGTGCGGATCGCCTTCGCCGGCGCCTCGAGCCAGCGCGCCCTTCCGCTATTGACCCGGGCGGTGCGGGAGTCGCATCCCGGAATCGAGTTGCAGCTGGAATCACAGACCTACGTGTATACGGCGCTGGACAAGCTCCTTGAGGGCTCGCTGGATCTTGCTTTCGCGCGCCTTCCTACGCCGCACCCGGAGCTCGAATCGCGCGTGGTCGAAGTCGAGCAGATTCTATGTGCACTGCCGGAGGGGCATCCACGGGCCAATCAGCCCAATCTTTCGCTGGCGGACCTACACGACGAAGATTTTGTCAGCCTTCCCTCTGACACCGGATCAATTCTCCAGGCCACCATGTTTGCCCTCTGCATCACAGCCGGGTTCAGGCCACGGGTGGTCCAGGTGTCGCCCGACTCGGCGACCGCGCTTGCCCTTGTAGCTGCCGGGGCGGGCATCACCATCACCCTGAGTTCCGTGACGCCGGCGCAGTCCGTCGGAATCGTCTACCGGGAACTGGTCGACATTAACCCCAGCCATATGTTCGCAACGCTGACCTGGCGCAAGGATGACCAGTCCCCCGCGCTTGCGGCAGTCCTGAAGGTCTCGGAGTCGGCTCTACCCACCCCTGATCTTTCTGGTTTCGCTCTCAAATGAGAGGCAATTGGTATTTCTATTGAGAAGAATCTGTAGCTAGTCTCTTGAGAAGGCACCAAATCACACGCCCTCAATGAAGAGAGACAATTGCGATGACAACAACACCTGTGGCGGTAGATCCGGGCATCGAGGCCCGTGTCTTCCGAAAAGTGACGGTCAAGGTTCTTCCGCTCCTAATGCTCGGGATGTTCATCTCCTATATAGACCGCGCCAATCTCGGCGTGATCGCAGGCCCGCTGTCTAAGGACCTGGGCCTGACTGCTGCGACATTCGGCCTCGCGGCCGGTTTCTTCTACATCGGCTATCTGTTGTTCGAGATCCCCTCGAACATGTTCCTCGTCAAGGTGGGCGCACGAATCTGGCTGGCGCGGATCATGGTCTCTTGGGGCATCGTGACCATCGCCATGGCATGGATGCAGAACGATGTCACCCTCTACATCATGCGGTTCCTGCTCGGATTGGCTGAGGCGGGCTACTCTCCCGGGGCGATGCTCTTCCTCGCTCTCTGGTGCCCGGCCCGACTGCTGCCGAAAGCAATTTCGTGGCTCAACCTCGCTGTCCCTGTCGCCTTGGCGACCGGCTCCGTAGTGACGTCATCGATCCTTCTCATGGATGGCGTCGGCGGCATCGCCGGGTGGCGTTGGGTTTTCGTCCTCGAAGGCCTGCCGGCAATCATCCTCGCCGTCGTCATCTTCTTCCTCCTGCCGTCCTCGCCGGCAAAGGCGCCTTGGCTGGACGAAAAAGAAAAGGCATACCTTGCGCAGAACGTCACACAGCGAACGGATTCCGGAGCCCATGAACTCAAACAGCTCCCGGCAGCGCTGCGGAGGCCGTCACTCTGGGCGTTCGCCGTCACGTACTTCTTCATCCTGATCGGATTCTGGTCGATCACGTACTTCCTCCCCACAATCGTCAAAGAGCAATTCCACCTCGACCCTGTCGCATCCGGTTACGTCTCCGCGCTTCCGTGGATCTTCTCGGCGATCGTCATGTTTGTTATCCTCCGCAGCATCTCCCGGACGGGTGAACGTCGTTGGCACCTCACCATCCCGATGGTTGCCGCCGCGCTGGGACTTCTCATCGGAGTTCTCTCGGGGAACCCCTTCCTGTCACTCATTGGCGTGAGCGTCGCCGCTGCCGGCTTCTTCGCCGTCCTGTCCACGTTCCAGGCGACCGTCGCGCAGGTCTATGCCGGCGCACTGGCCGCCGTGTCCATTGCCCTGGTCAACTCTGTCGGTAACACCAGCGGACTCGTCGGCCCCTACATTCTGGGGTGGCTTACCGACCTCACCGGAACGACCTCCGCAGGGCTCCTGGTCATGTCCGGCTTCTTCGCCCTCGCGGCAATCTTGCTCTACATCCTGATCGGATGGGCTGACCGCCACACAGGGGGCCTCCGCGGGACTTTGAATACCGAAATGGCTGCACGGACAGCCGACAAACCGCACACCGAAGGATGACCGAGACTTTGCCTGTTCAAACAGCCACCCATACAGCGACTCCGGGCCATGAGCCGTCAACGGCGGCACGCATCCTCGACGTACGCACCGTGCCGTATGCGATCCCCTATCGCAAACCGCTTCGGTTCGCGAGCGGATCGATCGACCTTGCAGACAACGTTCTCGTGGAGATCGTCACCAGCGACGGGGTAGTCGGAATCGCCGAAGCACCCCCGCGCCCCTACACCTACGGTGAGACGCAAGCGTCGATCGTCGCCGTGATCGAGCAGATCTTCGCACCCGCCATCATCGGACTCTCAATCCTCGACCGCGAACAGGTCCGGTCACGGCTCGCACGGACAGTCGGAAACCCCACCGCCAAAGCCGCAATCGACATGGCCATGTGGGACGCATGGGGCAAGACGATCGGAACCCCGGTCCACAGCCTTCTGGGAGGCTTCACCGACCAGCTCCAGGTCAGCCACATGCTGGGATTCGATGATCCCGAGGTCGTGGCCGCCGAGGCCATCCAACTGCGCGAGACGCTCGGCATCTCGAGCTTCAAAATCAAGGTCGGACGCCGGCCCATCCCCCTGGACGTGGCCGTCTGCAAAGCCGTCCGCGAAGCCCTGGGGCCCGAGGCCGAACTGTACATCGACGGGAACCGCGGATGGACAGCAGCGGAATCCGCCCTTGCGGTCCGTCAGCTCGAAGACGTGGGTCTCAGCCGCGTCGAAGAACTCTGCCCCGCCGATGACGTACTGGGCAGACGCTGGCTCGTCTCGCAATGCCCAATCCCGTTCGTCGCCGACGAGAGCGCTCCGACGCCCGCAGACGTCACCCGCGAAATCCTCTCGGGTGCAGCGACCGCAGTGAGCATTAAGACAGCCCGGACAGGATTCTCCGACTCGCTCCGTGTCTCCCACCTTGCCGAGGGTCTCGGGATCGATGCAGTCATCGGTAACCAGATCGACGCGCACCTCGGCACCGTCTGCTCGCTCGTGTTCGGCGCATCCCAAGAGATCACCTCACGCTCCGCCGCGGAACTGTCCAACTACCTGGACATGGCCGACGGACTACTCCAGGAACCACTCCTGATCGAGAATGGGCACATGCGTGTCCCTGACGGGCCCGGCCTCGGCGTCCGACTCGATCCGGAGAAGGTTGCCCGCTACCGCGTGGACCTCTGACACCGTTCAAAAACCCGCACTTCCAATCCCAACCCATCAATCAATCAATCAAAGGATCCATAATGGTTTACCTCCGTCTTCACCACGTCAATGTCACCTCCGATGACATGTCGCTGCTGACCGACTTCTACGGAAAGGCCCTGGGACTGAACCAACTCCCCTCACCTGCGATGATCGCGACGTCCAAGAACGCGGACAAGGACATCGACGGCGACGCCGAGTGGGACTCCGCCGCAAAGTTCTTCGACGCCGGCGACCCCAATGAGCTTCAGATCCACGCCACCCAGCGCCAGCCATATCTGGCGGCGCAGGAAGGGCATTCTGTCAACCCGCTCATCGGGGGGCACTTCGCATTCCGGACCGATGACATTGAGGCGATCAAGGCGCGTTTGACCGAGCACAACATCCCGTTCGACGACTGGGGCATCTGGTCGGTCGAGGGCTGGCACCAGATCTTCTTCACCGACCCCGCCGGCAACATGATCGAGATCCACCAGGTCATGACCGAGGGCGAATCCTGAACCAGCCGATGACGACTCCTCAAGCCTTTCCGCATACCTCAGGGTGTGAGTTCCCCCGGTTCGACCTGCTGCTCGATCGCCCCGGGCGGCTGCGGGGAACGGCGTGGGGCCTGTGGGGCCCGGCAGATGAGCTCGGCACGCTCAACCACCTCACTCCCGAACGCGTGCTCGCCGCACGCGGGAGCATCGTGACAGGCGACGTCGTCCCGCTCAACCTTCCGTTAACCGAGTTCGACCCGCCGATCATCGCCCACCGCGGATCAATTGAACACACCGTGTTCGGTTTGAATGACTTTCACCGCGATGACCGAATCGACAACCTGTTCCTGCAGGCGTCCACGCAGATCGATGGGCTTCGGCACTTCGGGCACCCGGACCGCGGTTTCTACGGCGACGCCGATCCCACGCGGCTGGTTGCCGGGCAACCCGACCTCGGCATCCAGGCGGTCGCGCAACGCGGGATTGCAGGAAGAGGATTACTCATCGATGTGGGCGCCTACCGCGAGGTGGTCGGCCGTCCCATCGACCAGACACGAAACGAACAAATTCCCGTCGAGGACCTTGACGCGACGCTCGAGTGGCAAGGGAGTTCGATCCATCCCGGCGACATCATCATGATCCGCACCGGATGGCTGAAGTACTTCCGGCAGGGCCCTGATCGTTCCGATGGTGTCCTTCGCTCGCCGGGCCTTCGCCAGTCGGAAGACACGGCGGCCTGGCTTTGGGATCACCAGGTCTCGGTGGCGGCGTCGGACAACATCGCGCTCGAGGCTTGGCCGGCGACAGATTCGAACGTCACCGTCGACGCAGAACTCACCGGTACGATGCCGAAATCCAGCCACAGCGGGATGCTGCACCGCATCCTCATCCCGCTGCTGGGACTCACCATCGGTGAACTTTGGGTACTCGACGAACTTGCCGCTGCCTGCACCCTGCGTGGACGGTACGACGTATTCCTCACCGCACAGCCGCTGAACCTGTTAGGTGGCGTCGGCAGCCCCGCCAACGCAATGGCAATCCTCTAAGAACTGAACATCAGGAGCACGTAACGTGAATCAACCCCACTTATTGAAAGCCGAAGCTGTCCTCATCACCGGTGGCGCATCGGGCATCGGCCTGACTTGCGCACGCCAGGCTGCGGCCAGAGGTGCCCGGGTAGCCATCGTCGATATCAACCCCACGGCCGCCGCAGAAGCAGTAGCGACGCTGGATGGAGACGGACACCTCGCAATTGCCGCCGATGTGACCGACGCCGACGCCATGCGGCGCGCCGCCGACCAATTTGCCGAAGGGGGAAGCTTGACGGGCGTCGTCGCCGCCGCCGGCATAGTCAGCCGGTCACCGTTGCTCGACATCGATGTCGCCGAATTCCGGCGGGTGCTCGACATTAATGTGATCGGGGTCCAGAACACGATTTCCGCCGCGGGGCCGCACCTCATCCGCTCCGGCGCCTTGGGAAGCGTGGTCGTCCTGGGCAGCGCCGCCGCATTCACCGGAGGCGGCCTGATGGGAAACGGCGCCTACGCCACCTCTAAAGCCGCTCTCATCGGACTTGTTCGCGGATACGCCCGCGAACTCGCCCCCCACCGTGTACGCGTGAACATGGTCGCCCCCGGCGCGACAGAAACCCCCATGACCGATGTCCTGAGCGACACTGATCGCGACCGGATCGCCGGAATGTCGCTCCTGGGACGTCTCTCAAGGCCGGAGGAAATTGCCGCAGCCATCGCCTTCCTGCTCACGCCGGACGTCGGCACCATCACTGGACAGATCCTCCACGTCAACGGTGGGGTGGTCTTCGGCTGAAACACAGCCCCCTCCCACGCGAAGTCGGAGATCCACAAAATCAGCTCTATCTGCGCTGAGGGCAGATGAACAGACCCAAGCCAACTAGTGTACGGAGCGACTGAATGTCCAAGTTCTCTACAACCGCCGTCCACGTCCAGTGGTCCGCCCCCATGTGGTCGCGGAGCCGAGGCGTGATTGCCTTCGCGCGTCATGCCATGGTGCGTGAGGGTTTGGTAGGGCCCGCCCTCGGTGCTCAGCAGATCCAGTTCACCATCGCGAAAGACAACGGGTCATGAAAACACGGGTCACGCAGATTCTCGGAATCGAGCATCCCGTGGTGCAGGGCGGCATGCAGTGGGTTGCAACGGCTGAACTTGCCGCCGCCGTCTCCAACGCCGGTGCGCTCGGCATAGTCAGCGCCCTGACCACCGGCTCACCAGAGAATCTGGCACGTGAAATCAGGCACGGCCGGGAACTGACTGACCGACCGTTTGGAGTGAACCTGACCTTATTGCCGTCCATCAACCCTCCCCCGTATGACGAATACCGGGACGTGATCGTCGGGGAAAGAGTGCCGGTGGTGGAAACAGCCGGCAACAACCCGGCTCCGTTCGTCGATATTTTCAAAGCCCACGGGATCACAACCATTCACAAATGCACCAGTGTGCGGCATGCCCTGAAGGCCGAGTCGCTGGGGGTGGACATCGTCAGCATCGACGGTTTCGAATGCGCCGGCCATCCGGGCGAAGACGATGTTCCCGGCCTGGTCCTGATTCCCGCGGCGACCGCCCGGCTCCGGATCCCCGTATTGGCTTCCGGCGGCATCGCCGACGGGCGCGGCCTGGTCGCGGCTCTCGCGCTCGGAGCGGAAGGAATCAGCATGGGGACGCGGTTCATGTGCACCCGGGAATCCCCGATTCATCAGCACATCAAGGACGCGATTGTTTCGGCAAGCGAATTGGACACCGAGCTCATCTTCCGGCCACTTCGCAATACTTCGCGCGTGGCGAGCAATTCGGTCAGCCGCGAGGCCGTGGAGGTCCTGGCCAAAGGCAGCCTATTCGAGGACGTCAAGGAATTGGTGGCCGGTGCCCGAGGTAGACGAGTTTATACCGAGGGCGATCCCGAGTCAGGTGTCTGGACCGTTGGTATGGTCCAGGGGCTGATCCACGACGTGCCAGGCTGCTCGAAGTTGGTGGCCAGGATTGTCCAGGAGGCCGAAGAACTGATCGAATCCCGCTTGGGCACGGGGATGGCCGCCCGCGCATGACACCTGGCGGTCACCACAGAAGGCACCGGCGTCGTAGCGAGGATCGACGATGAAGAACCGGGCTTCTACCGAGCCGACGGCGGCACCTCCTTTCACAGCAACATCCCCAACAGACAGGTTTTGACAATGACGTCCCTTCAAGAACCCGAGACAGAAGCCGCCCACGCAGGCAGCACCATGTGTGCCGTGGTCAAGACAAGGCCCGAAAGCGGGATCGAATTCGTCACCGCCTATCCCGAACCGCAAGTCTCCGCAGGTAAGGTGAAAATTCAAATCGCTGCAGCCTCGGTCTGCGGAACCGACCGCGCACTCTACGAGTATTCGTCCATGGCGCAGGCATTTAACCTCAAGATCCCCGTCGTTCTGGGGCATGAGTGCGCCGGCACCATCATTGAAGTCGGCTCAGGTGTCGAATCCCTCAACGTTGGCGACAAGGTAGCGCTCGAGTCCCACGTCGCCTGCTGGGACTGCTACCCCTGCCGAACCGGTGACGCCCACAATTGCCTAAACATGGAACTGCTCGGTCTACATTTGGACGGCGGCTTTGCCGAGCGGCTCGTAGTACCGGCCACGGCCTGCTTCAAGCTGCCCGAAGACTTCCCGCTGGAACAGGGTGCCCTGCTCGAGCCGGCCGGGGTCGCCATGCACGCCATCCAACGATCCAAGATCGACCTCGCCGGGGCTGACGTAGTCATCAGCGGCGGAGGGCCCGTCGGACTATTCATCGCTGCAATTGCCGGCGCCGTAGGTGCCGCCAACGTAGTCGTAGTGGAACCGAACGCCTACCGCAGAGGTCTCATCGAAGCCCTCGGCGCAACAGCCCTTGCCCCCGAAGATGATGTCGTGGGGACGTGTAGGAAGCTTTCGGGGGACAAGATTGGTTTTGACGTCGCCTTCGAAGCTTCAGGAGTGCCGGCCGCTCTGCCGCCGCTCCTTGAAGCCCTCCGCCGGGAGGCGACGGTAGTCGCCGTGGGTATTCCAGGAAGGCCGATTGAATTGGACGTCGCAGCGTACCTGATCAAGAAGGGGCTGACTTTCACGGGCAGCTTCGGGCGCGCTCTCTGGGGAACGTGGGAGCAGATCGCTGAACTTGTCGCTAGCGGCAAACTGGACCTTTCCAATTTCGTCACCCACCGCCTTCCACTTTCCGCTCTCGACGAAGCCATCGAACTCCTCTCCCAGGACTCCTGCAAGATTCTGCTCATTCCGACCCTTCCCAACCGCCCGGGGAACGACTACCAGTAGGTTGGCAATAGCCGATTCGTACCGTCCCGACCGTGACTGCATTGGGAACTGCCCGGCAGGCATGGGTCAGTCACATGATTTCAAGGACGACTCATAACGTGGCGCAGCTTCTCCCCGATGCCAATACGGGGATTTGTTGATCTTGATGAACCGGCTCTGTGCTTCACTTTGTGGCCATATGCCCAGTTACGCGTACGGAACTGTCCTCGACATCTTCGGCCGACGCAACATCCGAAAAACCCTTCCCGGACCTGAAACGGCCGGTAGAACAACGAGGAAGTATGAATCACGCATTTATTTACGATGCCGTCAGGACCCTGTTCGGGAAGTTCGGCGGCGGGCTCGCCGGGGTCCGCCCGGATGACCTCGCGGCCCATGTGATCGGCGAGGCCGTGAGGCGCGCCCCGAAGCTCGATGTGGAGCGGATCGATGAGGTGGTGTTCGGCAACGCCAACGGCGCGGGCGAGGAAAACCGGAACATCGCCCGGATGGGCACGCTCCTGGCCGGTCTGCCGGTCTCGATCCCGGGCACCACGGTGAACCGGCTCTGCGGGTCCTCCCTGGACGCCGCGATCATCGCGTCCCGGCAGATCAACACCGGCGACGCCGAGCTCATGCTGGTCGGCGGCGCCGAATCCATGTCCCGCGCTCCCTGGGTGCTGCCCAAGACGGAGAAGCCCTACCCGGCCGGAGACATGACCCTGGTCTCCACCACGCTGGGCTGGCGCCTGGTCAACAAGGCCATGCGCCCGGACTGGACCGTGTCCCTGGGCGAGGCCACCGAACGGCTCCGCGAAAAGTACGGGATCACCCGGCAGGCGCAGGACGGGTTCTCCGCCACCTCCCACAACCTGGCCGCCGCGGCCTGGGACGAGGGCTTCTACGACAACCTCGTCACCCCGGTCCCGGGCACGGACCTGGTCCGCGACGAGGGCATCCGCGCCGGCTCCTCGTCCGAGAAGCTCGCCGGGCTCAAGACCGTGTTCCGGACCGGGGACGGCACCGTCACCGCCGGGAACGCCTCCCCGCTCTCGGACGGCGCGTCCGCGGCCTGGCTGGAATCCGAGGACGCCGCCGGGATCCTGGGCCTGGAACCGCTGGCCCGCATCGCCGGCCGCGGCGCGCACGCGAACGATCCCCAGTTCTTCGGCTACGCCCCCGTGGAGGCCGCGAACAAGGCCCTCGCGAAGGCCGGCATCGGCTGGGACCAGGTGGGCGCCGTCGAACTCAACGAGGCCTTCGCCGCTCAGTCCCTGGCCTGCATCAACGCCTGGGGCATCGACCCCGCGATAGTGAACCGGCACGGCGGCGCCATCGCCATGGGCCACCCGCTGGGCGCGTCCGGCGGGCGCATCCTGGGCACCCTGGCCCGGTCCCTGCAGGCCTCCGGGCAGCGCTGGGGCGTCGCCGCGATCTGCATCGGCGTCGGCCAGGGCCTCGCCGTCGTCCTCGAAAACGTCACGGCAACCGCCGCCCCGGCAACGACTCGGCCGGCAACAACTCAGCCGGCACAAACAGCGACAGTAAAGGGTTAGGACATGCTGAACTTCGTAGACAGCGTCGGCGAGGCTGTCGCCGGCATCAAGGACGGGTCCACCGTCATGATCGGGGGCTTCGGCAACGCCGGCCAGCCGTTCGAACTCATCGACGCGCTGATGGACTGCGGCGCCACGGACCTCACCGTGGTCAACAACAACGCCGGCCAGGGCGACAAGGGCCTCGCGCTGCTGATCAAGGAAGGCCGGGTGAAGAAGATGATCTGCTCCTTCCCGCGGCAGCCCGACTCCTGGCACTTCGACGCGAAGTTCCGCGCCGGCGAGATCGAGCTGGAACTCGTCCCGCAGGGCAACCTGGCCGAACGGATCCGCGCCGCGGGCGCCGGGATCGGCGGCTTCTTCACCCCCACCGGCTACGGCACCATGCTGGCCGAAGGCAAGGAAACCCGCATCCTCGACGGCCGCGGCCAGGTCTTCGAGACCCCCATCCACGCCGACGTCGCCCTCATCAAGGCGCTCACCGCCGACGGCAAGGGCAACCTCGTCTACCGCAAGACCGCCCGGAACTTCGGCCCGATCATGGCCGCCGCGGCCAAACACACCGTGGCCCAGGTCTCCGAGATCGTCCCCACGGGAGGCCTTGATCCGGAGATCATCGTGACCCCCGGAATCTACGTCAACAGCATTGTGAAGGTGGCCTGAGATGAACAGCCAGTCCAACAGCCACGCGGGACTTCAGACATCCGACAAGCCGCTGGGCCGCGATGACCTGGCCCGCCTCGTGGCCCGGGACATCACGCCCGGCTCCTTCGTGAACCTCGGCATCGGCCAGCCCACCCTGGTCTCCAACTACCTCGAGCCGGAGCAGAACATCACGCTCCACACCGAGAACGGGATGCTCGGCATGGGCCCGGAAGCCACCGGGGACCAGATCGACGGGGACCTCATCAACGCCGGCAAGATCCCGGTCACCGAACTCCCCGGCGCGTCCTACTTCCACCACGCCGACTCCTTCGCGATCATGCGCGGCGGGCACCTGGACATCTGCGTGCTCGGGGCCTTCCAGGTCTCCGCCACCGGCGATCTCGCCAACTGGCACACCGGCGCGCCGGACGCGATCCCGGCCGTCGGCGGCGCCATGGACCTCGCCACCGGGGCCAAGGACGTCTTCGTGATGATGACCCTCCTGACCCGCGAGGGCGTCTCCAAGCTCGTCGAGACCTGCACGTACCCGCTGACAGGCATCGGCTGCGTGACCCGGGTCTAAACGGACAAGGCCGTCTTCCTCACCGGACCCAACGGCGTGCAGGTCCGCGAGACCTTCGGCTGCACGCTCGAGGAACTCCAGGCCACGGTTCCCGTGCCGCTCACGGCCGCCGATTGACTGCGCTTGAAGCACCTCGTGGATTCACCGGGACCCTGGCGTTCACCGCCATGGGCCTTCAGCCCGTGGACTCATTCGGCGGTGCCCGCCTTCGCGGCGTAGGCGGTGGCTTGGGTCCGCACCTGGCGAATGTAGGGATCGGACTGGTTGTAGGAGTAGATGGCGTCGGTCCATCCTTGGGCGGTTGAGAGGTCACGGCCGTGGGCGCACAGATAGGTCGCCGCGCTGAGGGCGGCGTCGTCGATATTGAACGGGTCCGCCGTTCCGTCCCCGTTCCCGTCCCGCCCTGCAAGCTGCCAGGTGGAGGGAATGAACTGCATGGGTCCGACGGCGTGGTCCCAGCGGGCGTCGCCGTCCAGGACACCCGCATCCGTGTCGGCGATGGCGGCGAATCCGGCGCCATCGAGACTCGGGCCCACAATGGGGCCGCTCGACTGCCCTGCGGTGTTAAGGCTGCCGCCCCCGTAAGTTCCGTGCGCGGATTCTACGAAGCCGACAGCTGCCACGGTGTTCCAACCGATCCCACAAATTAGAGCGGAATCGTTGGCCGTGGCTGCAGCAGCAACATAGGCCCGGAGCGCGCGGGCAGGGATTCCGGTCTGCGCGGCAGCCCGGATGAGCCACTGGGCATCCGGGCTCGGGGTCACGTTCACGGCGGTGGTGATGCCGGTGGACAACATTTCAAGTTTCGCCCCCGCCCGCGGAGGAGCAGAAAGGGCCCCTCGGGCGTCTGCGCCGGGCTGCCGGGCTGCCCAGAACGAGAACGCGGTGATGACGCCAACCGCGAACAGGCTGAAAACCATAAGGCGTTTTAGACGGAGCACGGACTAATCAAACCATCCAAGCTCCGTTACCGGTCGACGAAACGGTTCTCATCGGATCACGGAGGCCGTCGGGTCGGTCGCAGGTGCGTTGGCCGGCCACGCGGACCTGACACCAAACGCTCCATGGCATGCCATCGGAGGCTAGGTTCCAAGGTCCTCTGCGCTTCACGTGGGCCTTCAGTACCGGGCTACCGGTCCGCAGGCCGGACTGCTCGGCCGGCCCAGCGCCGCGGCTGTACGGCGTGATTGCCATCGCGAGGCTCCCGAGGCGTTATCGGCTAGCTCGCTGACACATCGATCAGCACCTTGCCGACGATGCTCCTTTCCACCGCCGTGTGGGCTGCAGCCGTGTCAGCCAGGTCAAAGCGGTGCAGCGGCAGGCCTGCGGCCTCTCCCACCGGAAGGGCGCCGTCGGCGATGGCCGCATTGATGTCCTCGGCGGCGGCGTGCACCGCCGCCATGCCAACGGTGTAGAGCAACACGAACTGGTAGCGGACGTTGAGGCTGAAGTGCCTGCGCACGTCCAGGGTCACCTGATCGCCGCCGTTGTTGGCGTAGACCGCGACGGAACCGCGGTTGCGGATCACAGCCAGGTCGAGTTCCGCGTTATGCGCGGGTGCCACCTCCACGATCTGGTCGACGCCGCCGGGAGCGATCCGGCGGATCTCCGCGGCCGCGTGGGATTCCCGGTAATTGATGACGTGATCGGCGCCGGCGGCCGTGACCAGCGCAGCCTTCGCCGGTCCGCTCACGGTCGTGATCACAACGGCGCCAGCCCACTTGGCGAGCTGGATCGCCGCATGGCCCACCGCGCCGGCCCCTCCAGCAACGAGAACCACCTTGCCGTCCAAGGCTCCCGGGTGCAGCCGCCGCGGGCCGTCCTCGGCGATGGTCAGGGCCCGGTGGGCAGTGATCGCGGGAACGCCCAGGCTTGCGCCGAGGTCGAACCCGGCATTCTCCGGCAGCGGAAAGATCCGCTCGGCCGACAGGACGGCGAACTCCTGCGCTGTCCCGCCGTCGGCGCGCTGGTAGGCGGCCAAGGCCACCCATACCCTGTCACCGACGCGGAGGTGCTCGACGCCGGGTCCGACGGCGTCCACCATTCCGGCGCCGTCCTGGTTCGGCACGACCTCCGCGAAGGGCAAGGGCTCGCCCGGTCTGGCGCCGCGACGCGACTTCCAGTCGGTGGGGTTCACCGCAGAGACCATGATCCGCACACGCACCTCCCCGAGCCCCGGGTCGCGGATCTCGCGGTCGACGAGTTCGAGAACAGACGGATCACCCGTGGCACGGTACACGATTGCTTTCATACTCAGACCCAACGCCGGCCCGGACCGAAAATTCCCGCCGCGTGCCGGACCAGACGTGGCCAAAGGTCCCTCCTGGACGTCGAAACCACCACGTCAGGTGCGTGAGGAGCAGCAGGAGCTAGAGCTCGAAATTGCTGCAGCCCGCCGGATATCTTGTGACAGAAAATCCACTATGAGCGTTTGAAAAGCCCCGGAGACAAGGGGTGTTGGCGCCGGCTGCATCCAATTTCACGGACAGTGAAGGAGCCAGACAGCAATCCCGATGGCGGACCAGCTCGTTTGAGAAGTACTACTGATGTAAGACACGTCAGCTCAGCGAGCCCATGATCAGCTCCGGATCAGTTGACATGTCATGCTGTTCGTCCCGCATTCCTGCATGAAAAGGTATCAGAGCGGCAATTCCGGACCGGCCGCAACCCAGGCCATATCTAAAGAACGATCAGCAAGTCATGTTGTAGGCGGCCCTGGCCACCATGAAGTGGTGAACGCGAGAAACCCAACGGAAGGACGAACAAGGATGAACACCCAGAACGCACCCCGCAGGGCGGTACCCGATCTGCAGTAGAGAGCCGCTCCCCCACACAACCGAATAGGTCTGTCCGGGACCCCACACACCCGGAACATCAGATCAGAGGCGAGAGTGTGGACACTGTCCACATGAAAAAAGCACTAAAAAGCCCCTGACCTGCGGAAACACTGTGCCCGAGGTGGGACTCGAACCGTGTTCCAGCCCTTGCAAACACTGGACTCCCGCCGAAACATCCCGAATCCGGGCCAGTCCGGCACCGGTACGGCCCAGTCCTTGACCCAAAGTGCGGACACTGTCCATACCCCCCTTCTCCCCACCGAAGGCCTCCCCTAGCACCAAACAGCCGCACCCTGCATCGACAGGATGCGGCGCTTCTTTTGCCCTGAAGAACTTGATCTTGCTGGAGAACTACAACCGCGGCTTCAACCGGGTCCTGCCCGCGGCTGAAACTGCGATTCATCAACCGGCGAGCCGCGAAGTGGGCTCAACTCAGACTGTAGAATCGGTCCCCACTCAAACTGCCATAATCAAAAATGGTGGCTTTCCAGATGCTCGCTACGGCCGAGACGACAGCAACCTCTGTATTTACTATCTGCTGTTCGTCATCGTTGCTGTGCCATGTGGCCTGCCGTCCCGCCGCGACGCAAGGCGGACCCGCTCGGACCCCTGAGGACTACGGAGCCCGCTGGCAGAGACGGCAAGAGGACCGGGAGTGTCTGAATAACGGTGGATCCGTGGTTGGCCTGACACGCCAGGCCGTGCCTGGCGGGGAGGACCGATTATGAGCGAAACACTGGATCCCATGGCGACTGATGTGGATCAGCAAGAGTTGGCG
>NZ_JBVAYU010000015.1:0-74800 GCF_055412745.1 Pseudarthrobacter woesei | reverse complement strand
GGCGGCGCCGGCCTGGCGGCCGCGTCCCTCGGGGCCTGCCGGGACGCGGACGACCGGGTGGCGGGTCTCCGGGGGGCGGCGCCCCTGGCGGTCGACGCCGGGCGGCGACGCGGGGCATAGGCGGCGCCGCGCGGACCCCGTCCTGGGAGTACCGTGCCGGCAAACAGCAGGAGCAGCGTGGCCGCGCCGGAGGCCGCCGCCAGGTAGAAGTACAGGTCCGGACGATCGGAATCCACCCGGGCGGACATGGCATCCGGATCGGCGTTGAACGCCAGCCCCCACTGCCGCAGGAAGGCGATGCCGAACGCGATGACGAGGATACTGCCAATCCCGCTCGCCACCAGGGTCCTGTGCCGCCGGCGGATGACCACCTCGGCCACGCACGCCACGTAGGCCGCAACGGCGGCGGCCAGGAACCACAGGCCCACCGTCTCGTGCAGCGTGATGCCGGTCAGCGCCAGCAGCGCCAGGGCAGCGAAAAAAGCTCCGATGGCAATCTTGCCGCTGATACCCATGTGGCGCATGGGACCAATCATCCCCGAGAAGGGCTACTTCACGAGGTAGCCGCGCATGGACGCCATAATCGCGGCGACACTCTGCTGCCGGGTCCGCTCCGGGTTATACGTCTGCCGGTCCAGGCCCACCACGAAGCAGGCCCCGAAGATAGCGGTCTCCAGGCTGCCCCGGGACACGGCGGGATCCACCGGGTAGACGGCAGCCACCCCGTCGATGGCGGCTCCGACCACGGCGAGCAGCCGTCCGCGGAGCTCGGTGAAGGTGTCCTGCCACTCGCTGGGGGTGCGCCAGTTCTCGCTGACCCAGAGCCGGGCAAAGGACGGGTACTCGTCCATGAAGTCCATGGCCTGGCCGATCATCCCGTCCATCGCCACGAGCGGGTCGGCCGAATCGTCCCGGACGCTCAGGAGGCGTGCCAGCAGGATATCCACGCCGTGGCGCAGCAGCTGGGCGATCAGGTCCGACTTGCTGCCGAAGTTGTAGTACACCGTGCCCTTGGAGACCCCGGCGGCCGCCGCGATCTCGTCGACCGTCACCCCGGCTACGCCGCGCTCTCCGATCAGTTCCATCGAAGCCTCGAACAGCTTCTGCCTGGTCGCGTTGGTGCGGGCGGGCCGGAGCTTCTTCGCGGTTCCCGCCGGAGTGTCCGCGTCGCCGGAGAACGCCGTGCTGCTGTCGGTTCGGCTGCTCATACGGCGATCTCCGGTTTCAGGGTCTTGAGGGTCCAGTACTTGTGCTTCCGCACGGCCAGGGTGGACATGGCGGTACCCAGCAAAGTGTAGCCAAGCAGCCCCAGCATGGTGGGCAGGATGACGGCAAGGTCCGCGCCGTAGATTAGGTGCCGCATGCCGTTGACCACGTACCCCATGGGCAGGAGCTGGTGCACCACATGGAGCGGCTGGGGCGTAGTCTGCCAGGGGAAAGTGCCTCCGGAGGAGACCAGCTGCAGAACCAGCAGGATGAGCACCACCAGTTTACCGGGGGATCCCAGCAGCGCCACCACGCCCTGGATGATCGCGCTGAACGCCATCGCGGCGGCCAGCATGAGGAACCACATCAGCCACGGGTGGGCCGGATTCAGGCCCAGCCCCACATCCACCACAAGGGTGAGCAGGCTCGCCTGGACGGCCGAGACGGCCAGGAACGGCAGCCAGCCGCCGACGGCGATTTTCCACGCCGGGGCGTTGGACGCAAGCGCCCGCTGGGTGACCGGCCGCATCGCCTGGATCAGCATGAACACGCCGATCCACAGGGCCAGGGTGAGGAAGAAGGGGGCGAGGCCCGCGCCGTAGGAACCGGCCTTGGCCTGCGAGACGTTGCTGACGGCCACCGGATCCGCCATCACCTTGGCGAGGCTGTTCTTCTGGGTGTCGTCGGGGTTAGGGACCTGGCCGGCGCCCTTGGCGAGTTCACCGGCGAGGTTGCCTGCGCCGTCGGAGGCCGTGGCCGCCCCGGTCTCCAGCTGCGCCGCACCGTCGTCGAGCTTCTGGACACCTTCGGCGAGTTTTGCGGAACCGTCGAGCGCGCCCTGCTGCCCGGCGGCGAGGGTGGCGGCACCGCTGGACAGCTGGTCCGCGCCGGTGGATGCCTGGCTGATGGCGCCGCCGAGGGCGGGGGTGGCACCCGCCAGCCTGGCCGCCCCTGCACTGACGGCAGCGGACCCGTCCGCCAGTTGCTGGATCTGTCCTGCTGCAGTCTTGAGGGAAGCCGCGGGGCCCGCGGACGCGGGCGGGGTTGCGTTGGCATCGAAGTCCGCCAGGATGGCCTCCGCCTGGGCCGGGGTGATGGCGCCGGCCGAGACGAGCCGGCTGTTGGAGGCCGTCACCCGGTTGCGCTGCGCCTGGGCGGAAGCCTGTTCGGAGGCGGTGAGCTGGCCCGCCAGGCCCTGCACCTTGGAGTTGAGTGCCGCGTTCCCGGCCGCCACCTGCGCTGCGCCGTCCGCGAGCTGGCGTGTGTCGGCCGGCAGGGTGGCGGTCTTGTCTTTGAGCTGCGTGAGTCCGTCGCTGAGTTGGCCGGCGCCGCTGCTGACCGCGTTGGCGCCGTCCCGGAGCTTGAGTTGGCCGCTGTAGAGCTCCGCGGCGCCGTTCTTGAGCCCGCCCGTGCCCTGGTGCAGGGTGGCCGTCCCGTCGTGGAGGCTGGCGAGGCCGTCGGCGAGTTTCCCGGCGCCGTCGGAAGCCTTGAGCATCTGGGCGTGGATGCTCCCGAACCCGGTGAGGAGCTGGTTTGCGGTTTCCTCGCCCACCTCGGTGGCCACGGTGGTGTGCACGGCGGTGGTGAGCTTGTCCACGATGGTGCTCAGCAGGTAGTTGTTCGCGTCGTTGGTGGTGACGTTGAGCATGGCCTGGTTGGCGGCGTCGAAGCTGCCGGGCGAGACGAGGTTCGCGGAGAAGTCCCTGGGGATCTTGAGGGCGAAGGCGTACTTGCCGCTGCTGACGCCCTGGTCCGCTTCCGCCGTGCCGGCGACCGTCTGCCAGTTGAAGACGTGCCCGTCCACCAGGCTGTCGGCGACCTTCCGGCCGGCCTCGAGCCGGGTTCCGTCGGCCGATGGTGCGCCGGTGTCCTCCACCACAAGCGCCGCGTCGATCTGGTTCAGCTTGCCGTAGGGATCCCAGTTGGCATAGAGGTAAACGGCGCCGTACAGCAGCGGCACCATGGCGAGCGCCAGGATGGTCAGCTTGGGCAGCAGCCCGCCGGTCATGCGCTTGAGTTCGGAGCGGGCCAGCCGCAGCACAGTCACTTTGCGTCCTTAATATTCAGTGTTGCGGGTCCGTCATGAGAAAGGTCTTCGTCAGCAAGGGAGCCCGCGTGGCCGATCGCGGCTGCGTTCCCGATGGAGACAACGGGCCCGGTCCAGCCAGCCGGGACGCACATGACGGTAGCGACGACGGCGAGCGGCCGCCCGGCGTCGTACGCCAGGGACTCAAGCCGCGGCAGCCAGTCGGCCGGATCGGGGCCGTGCCGGTCCGGGGAGTCGACCACGAGCAGGTCAGTGTGCGGGTTGGCGAGGGCCAGGGCCGTGAGCAGCTCCATCCGTCGGGCGGCCGGGAGCTGCTCGGTCCACAGCCCGGCGATGTCCTCGAAGCGGTTGACCTTGAGCCAGGGCTTGCTGAGCAGCGGGCCCCGGTAGCGGCGGGGGACCAGGGCCAGGTCCTCGGTGACGAGGTCCCGGACGCTGAGGTGCTGCTCGGGTTCATTCACCCCGGGGGAGTCCACCACGGCGCTCGCCTGCCGCAGGGTCTTGATCCGGGCGCTGCGATCCCACTCCGTGCCGTCCCAGTCAAAGCGGCCGCCGGAGGCTTTCAGGCGCCCGCTGAGGGCCAGGGCCAGAGCGGTGCGCTGGTCCTGGCGGTTGCCGGAGACCAGCAGGAGCTCGCCGCGCCCGGCCTGCAGCGACGTGGCCGGCAGCAGCTCGGTCCGTCGGCCGTTCACGGAGAGCTGGTGCACGCGGAGCAAGGGGAGCCTTTCGCAGAAGAATGTCTGCTTCAAGGCTAACTGAACTGACCAGTCAGTTCAAATAAGATGCGGAGGCTGTGATGAAGCGGATCTTCCGGCCCGCCCGGTGTGCCGCCCGGACGGCCGGCACGGGTGTGCCGCGCCGGACGTGCTCAGAGCCCGTACTCCTCGAGCAGCCGGAGCCAGACCTCGCTGATGGTCGGGTAGGACGGCACGGCATGCCACAGCCGGTCCAGGGGGACCTCGCCCACAACGGCGATGGTGGCGGCGTGCAGCAGCTCGGCCACATCGGGGCCTGCGAAGGTGGCGCCGAGCAGGACCTTGCGCTCCTCGTCGATGACCAGCTGGGCCCAGCCGGCGTAGTGCTCGGCGTGCAGCGAGGACCCGGCCACCTGGATGGGAAGCTCCACGGAGGAGACCCGGAAACCGTCCTTTTCCGCCTGCTGCACGCTCCGGCCCACATTGGCCAGCTCCGGGTCGGTGAAGACGACGTTGGGCACGGCATGGTCATCGGCGGTCTGCGCGTAACGGCTCCAGGGTGCCGGCTCGCCGTGGAGCTCGCCCCTGGCCCGGGCAGCGATGGCGTCGCCGGTGGCGCGTGCCTCGTATTTGCCCTGGTGGGTCAGCATGACCTTCCCGGCGGCATCGCCGGCGGCGTAGAGCCAGGGCCCGCCTGGTGTTCCGGCGTCTGTTGTTCCGGCGACCAGGCCGGTGGAATCGGTGCCGAGCAACAGGCTCTTGCCGTCCGCGGCGGCGAGTCCCACGCTCTCCAGTCCGATCCCTTCCAGTGCAGGGTGCCGGCCGGTGGTGACGAGCAGCTTGTCCGCCGTGACGGTGCCGCCGCCGTCGAGGACCAGGGTGAGGGAGCCGTCGTCGTTTTCGCTGACGCTCGTGGTGGCGGTGTTGAGGTGGAGCTCGACACCGTCCGCGCGCAGGCCCGCCGCGACCAGCTGGGCGGCCTCCGCCGGGAACATCCCCAGCAGCGCGCCGCGTGCCACGAGCGTCACCGCGGCGCCCAGCCGCGCGTAGGCCTGGGCCAGTTCCGTGCCGGCAACTCCGCCGCCGAGCACGGCCAGCCGTGCGGGAATCTCCCGGGCCGACGTCGCCTCCCGCGTGGTCCAGTACTCGACGTCGGCCAGTCCTTCGATGGGCGGCACATTGGGGGCGGACCCCGTCGCGACGACGACGGCGTGCCGCGCCGAGAGCGCGTAGCTGTTGCCGTCCAGTCCGGCGACCTCCACCTTCCGCGGACCGGTGATCCAGCCGTGGCCGCGGATCAGCTCGATCCCGGTCTCCTCCACCCATGTGACCTGGCTGTCGTCCTGCCAGTTGGAGGTGAAGGAATCGCGGCGCTTCAGGACGGCGGCCACGGCCAGGGTCCGGGTGACGGCCTCCGCGGCGCCGGGGACCGTCTGGGCGCCATGGAGTGCGGTGCCTGGCCGCAACAGTGCCTTGGAAGGCATGCAGGCCCAGTAGGAACACTCGCCGCCCACCAGCTCGGCTTCGATCAGCACCGCGGTGAGTCCGCCCCGGACCACACGCTCCGCCACATTTTCGCCCACGGCGCCGGCGCCGATCACAATGACATCGAATTCCCGCTCAAGCTGTGCCGTCATGGCAAAAGCCTACGCCCGGGCTGTGACCGCCCGAGGAGGGGGCCGGGGGTGTCGGTTCCGGGGCGGCGCCGGCGCGGATTCCGCCGGGATGGGCCCTTTGCAGGACGTGGGACCACCGCTACTGTTGAATCGATATCTGGGGGAGGAACCATGGCCTTGACCGCCGGCAATGCGACAGCAGGCAATCCTCGGCCGCAGGCGAGGTTCAGTGCTCACGCGCGGCTCCGCGCCTTGCAGTCCCACATCATGGACCTGATCCTGGACCGCGGGTTGGAGGCCGGAGATCCGCTGCCCACCGAAAACGAGCTGTCCACGGCCCTGGGGGTGGGCCGCAACACGCTGCGGGAGTCCCTCAAGGTCCTCCAGGCCCTGGGCGTGATTGAAATCCGGCACGGCTTCGGCATGTTCGTGGCCCCCAGCAACTTTGATGCCCTGACCGACGGCCTCACGTTCCGGGGCCGCCTGTCCCTGCGGCATCACGGGCAGGAAGCCCGGCAGCTCGTCGAGGTGCGGCAGGCGCTGGAGTGCGGGCTGATCGGGGCCGCCATGGAGCTCATAACGCCGGAGCAGCTGGCCGCACTCGAGGAGGCCGTACTCCGGATGGAATCCCTCGCCGGGTCAGGGGAGCACTTCGTCGAAGCCGACGCGGACTTCCACCGCAGGCTCTTCGAACCGCTGGACAACGGACTGCTCATCAGCCTGCTGGGCGTCTTCTGGACGGTCTACCGCCGGATCCATATCGAGCTTGGCGGCACGGACGCCGTGGATCCCATAGCGGAGGCGGCACGGCACCGGGGGATCTACGAGGCCGTGGCCGCGGGGGACAAGATGCTGGCAGCCGGACGGCTCAACGCCCACTTCGACGGGATCCGGCGTCGAATAGCCCGCTACGTCACGCAGTAACGCGGTCCGCTCCGCCGGGGGTTTAAACGAAGAAGATCCGCACCGGCGGACCGGTGCGGATCTTCTTCTTGTGTCTATTTCAATGTGTGCGCCCAGAGGGATTCGAACCCCCGGCCTCCTGTTCCGTAGACAGGCGCTCTATCCAGCTGAGCTATGGGCGCATCTTCGGTTCTTGGAGCTTCTCGCCCCCCGAACCTCGAATTACTTTACGCGAGGTGGGGCTGTAGTTACAAATCGAAATGGGTGTAATCTGGCTGACTAGACCGGTCTACGTGACCTTAGTCACAAAATAGGCAGGGAACGGCAGGGTACTTCCTTGAATTTCCGCGGTTTTGATTCTGGCGGTCCCGGTCATCCCCTGTCTGGGCCCGAAGCTGGGCCCCGCGCGGCACCTAGCATTTAGGACACACGAATGAACCCGAGGAAGGGAACCGTAATGGGAGATCTGGCGCGACTGCCGTTGCTTGAAAAGGCACCCACCACACATGCCGGCCTGCTGGCGTGGGTTGAAGAGGTGGCTGAACTGACCCAGCCGGACCGGATCCACTGGGTCGACGGTTCCGAAGAGGAGAACACCCGGCTCACGGACGAACTCGTGGCCGCGGGCACGCTGACCCGGCTGAACGAGGAACTTTTCCCCAAGTCCTTCGCGGCATTCTCTGATCCCGCCGATGTGGCCCGCGTCGAGGAACAGACCTTCATCTGCTCCGAGCAGGAACGCGATGCAGGCTTCACCAACAACTGGATGGCTCCGGCCCAGATGAAGGAGAAGCTGCGCGGCCTGTTCGCCGGCTCCATGCGTGGCCGCACCATGTACGTCATCCCGTTTGTTATGGGCCACCTTGACGCCGAGGATCCCAAGTTCGGGGTGGAGATCACGGACAGCGCCTATGTGGTCGCCTCCATGCGCATCATGGCCACGATCGGCACCGAGGTCCTTGGCCGCATCACCGCCACGAATGCCTTCTTCGTCCCCGCCCTGCACTCCCTGGGGGCCCCGCTGGCCGCCGGCCACGCCGACGTCGCGTGGCCCTGCAACCCGGACAAGTGGATTGTGCACTTCCCCGAGGAGCGCTCCATCTGGTCCTACGGCTCCGGCTACGGCGGCAACGCCCTGCTGGGCAAGAAGTGCTACGCCCTGCGCATCGCTTCCGTGATGGCCCGGGACGAAGGCTGGCTCGCCGAGCACATGCTCATCCTCAAGCTCACCTCACCCGAGAAGAAGTCATACTACGTCTCGGCTGCCTTCCCCTCCGCGTGCGGCAAGACCAACCTCGCCCTGCTGGATCCGACGATCGAGGGCTGGAAAGTCGAAACCCTCGGTGACGACATCACCTGGATGCGGATCGGCAAGGAAGGCGAACTGCGCGCCACCAATCCGGAGGCCGGCCTGTTCGGCGTCGCCCCCGGCACCGGCTGGGGCACCAACCCCAACGCCATGCGCGCCATCGCCAAGGGCCACAGCATCTTCACCAACGTCGCCCTCACGGACGACGGCGGTGTCTGGTGGGAGGGCATGACCGACGAGACCCCCGCGCACCTGACCGACTGGCAGGGCAACTCCTGGACCCCCGATTCGGACAAGCCGGCGGCGCACCCGAACTCCCGCTTCTGCACCCCGATCTCCCAGATCGACATGCTGGCCGAGGAATACTTCAGCCCGGACGGCGTCGAGCTGTCCGCGATCCTGTTCGGCGGCCGCCGCAAGACCACCATTCCGCTGGTGACCCAGTCCCGCACCTGGTCCAACGGCGTCTTTATGGGCTCCACGCTCTCCTCCGAGACCACCGCCGCCGCCGCAGGCCAGGTGGGCGTGCTGCGCCGCGACCCGATGGCCATGCTGCCGTTCATCGGCTACGACGCGGGTGACTACCTGAACCACTGGGTTAATCTCTCCGCCAAGGCCAACCAGGATCGCCTGCCCAAGATCTTCCTGGTCAACTGGTTCCGCCGCACGGCCGACGGTGGCTTCGCCTGGCCCGGGTTCGGTGACAACGCACGCGTCCTCAAGTGGGCTATCGAGCGCATCGAGGGCAAGGCTGCCGCTGTCGAGACCCCCATTGGCTTTGTGCCGGCCGCCGGCTCCCTGGACCTCACCGGACTCGACCTGACGCACTCCCACGTGGAGGATGCCGTCCGCGTCGACCCCGAGGAATGGGCCGCCGAGCTGGCCTCCATCGAAGAGTGGTACGCCAGGTTCGGTGACTCGCTGCCGGAGGCCCTGCGCTCCGAGCTCGATGGCCTGAAGGAGCGCCTCAGCTAGCGGCCCCAGCGCCTCCCTCGCTTCGCTCCGCCGGGGAACCCTCGGCGGCTGAGGTTCCTTTAGTACGACGGCGGCCCCGCACCTTTGAAAGGTGCGGGGCCGCTTTTCTGTGCTCCCCGGGCAGATCCGGTGGGCAGATCCAGCTGGATTCGCGCGGGCCTGAGCGGGGCCGCCGTCGTGCGTGCCGCGATTTCGGGTGGTGAGCCGCGCGGGCAGATCAGGGCGGATATCCTCCTCGCATTCGCCCTGATCTGCCCACGCGCGGGCCTGAGCGGGGCCGCCGTCGTGACATGAGGTTGATGTGAGGTGACGGGCCGGCGGGGGATACTCCGGATCGACGCCAAACAACGACGGCGGCCCTGCACCTTGCGAAAGGTGCGGGGCCGCCGTCGTGCGTGCCGCGATTTCGGGTGATGAGCCGCGCGGGCAGATCAGGGCGGATATCCTCCTCGCATTCGCCCTGATCTGCCCACGCGCGGGCCAGGGCGGTTAGCTCGCGAGCCAGATGTCCGGCCCGAAGACCTCGTAGTGGATCTTCGTGGCCGGGATGCCGGCGTTGATGGCCTCATTGCGGATGCTCTTCATAAAGGGCAGCGGGCCGCACAGGTAGAGCGAGGCGTTGGCGGGCAGGTCCACTTCGCGCAGTGACATGAAGCCCTCCCTGGTTCCGGCGACCGGGCGCTCCAGCCAGAGCTGGAGATCGGCGCCGTTGAGGCGCTCGACGTCGTCCGTCATCTGGGAGCGCAGTGCCCAGCTGTCCAGGTCGCTTTCTGCGTGCAGGACCAGGACCTGGCGGTCCGAGCCGGACTCGGCGAGGGAGCGCAGGATGGACGCGGTGGGCGTGCAGCCGATGCCGGCCGAGGCCAGAACGACGGGGCCGTCGCCGTCCTTGAGCGTGATCTCGCCGTAGGGGTTGGAGATCTCGAGGATGTCGCCGACCTCCACGGTGTTGTGCAGTACCGGGGAGACCTCGCCGCCGTCATCGAGCTTGGTGGTGAAGGTGCGGCTGGCGCCGGCATCGCCGGACAGCGAGTACTGGCGGACCTGGCGCAGGCCGTCCGGGAGGGTGACCTTGACGCTGACGTACTGGCCCGGAAGGGCGGCGGTGATGGGGGTGTCGTCGGCCGGTTCCAGGGCGAAGGTCATGGAGCCGGTGCCGGCGGGGGCCTTGGCGGCGACCTTCCAGGGGCTCCACATCACGCCGTTGGCCTGCGCGGCATAGAGGCCCTTTTCGAGTTTGATCAGCGCGTCGGCCATGAGCCAGTACACCTCGGTCCAGGCCTCGGCGATTTCCGGGGTGATGACCTCGGCCAGGTCTTCGGCGATGGCGGCGAAGAGGTGCTCGTAGACCACCTGGTACTGCGGTTCGGTGATGCCGAGGGAGGCGTGGCGGTGGGCGATGCGGGACAGGACGGTCTCCGGCAGGGTGCCCGGGTTGCTGACCAGATGGCTGGCGAAAGCGGCGATGCTTCCGGCCAGGGCCTGCTGCTGGTTGCCGGAGCGCTGGTTGGAGCGGCTGAAGAGTCCGTCCATGAGCTCCGGATGGGCGGCAAAGAGGCGGGCATAGAACTTGGGCGTGATGTCCCCGATCCGGGAACCGACCAGCGGCAGGGTGGCCTCGATGACGGGGAAGGATTTGTCCGAGAGCATACTGACTCCTGAGATAGTGGCCCGGGGGTCTTCTGCCGGACCGATGAAAATACATGCATTTGAAATACGAGTATTTATACCTCTGTTCTACAGGGAGTAGAAAAGTTGCACAAATCGGCGGGATTCCCGGGCGTGGCGCGCCGGGGGCGGCTCAGAGACCCGGGCGAAGCCCGATCGCCTGGAACACCGGCATCATCTGCCGCGAGGTCGGCAGCGACGCGACGACGATCTCGTCCAGTTCGCTGTAGAAGGCCTCCCGGGCGCGGGACAGGGCGCCGCGGAGCAGGCATTCGTTGATCAGCGGACACGCCCCGGCGGCGCTGACGCAGTCTGCCGGGTCAGCCCGGGTATCCAGCTGGCGCAGGAGCCGGCCCACCGTGGCCAGCCGGCCGGCGCTGCTGAGCCGGGAACCGCCGTGGCGGCCGCGCTCGACGTCGATCATGCCCAGTTCGCGCAGCTTCGCCATCGCCTTGCTGACATGGTTATAAGGCGTTGCGACGGCGTCGGCGATGCTCTGGGTGGTGAGAAGGTCGCCGTCGGGCGCGGCCGCGAGCACCATCATGGCCCGCAGGCTGACATCCGCGAAGGCGTTGATCTTCATAACACCAGCTTACGGCCGGTCTAGTCCACCCAGACGCCGGGCTGGTTCGCATCGGCCGAGAGCTCGCCGAACTCCAGCTCGCGCGTAGCGGGGTTCGCCGCGTAGGGCAGCACCGCGGCGAACAGCGAACCGTCGCGGTGTTCGGCGGCCACATGGATGGCGTCCGAGTTTTCCTCGAGCAGGGTGATGTCGCAGACGACGGCGGCGGCACGGAACTCGTCCCGGTGCTGCCGGAGCAGTTCGGTGAGGTCGCCGATCATCGAATCGGCATCGAAGTCCGCGTCGGTGCCCTCGGCCGCGTCGGCGGGGGTCACGGCTACCAGCCGGACCTCGCCGTCGTTCTCGACCACGAGGGCAAACGGCAGGAAACCGCCGTTGCGCTCGAGCTGTTCCTGGGCGGCGCCGACGCCGGTGCCGAGCAGGTTCTCCAGATCGGTTGCGCTGGCCTCGGGGACCGAGTCACGCCAGGAGTCAGCGGGGATTTCGGACATTTCCGAGGACATTCCGGGCATCCCGCCTAGCCCCGGACCATCGCCAGGACGCGGTCACGGACGCGCTCCATGGTGGCTTTGTCCGTGGCCTCGACGTTCAGGCGGAGGAACGGCTCGGTGTTGGAGGGGCGCAGGTTGAACCAGTAGCTGCCGTCCGTGGCGATGAAGGTGCTGCCGTCCAGGTAGTCCACCTCGACGTCCTCGGTGAGGAAATCGTGCCGGACCCGCTCGATTGCCGCGGCCTTGTCCTCGATTTCGGAGTTGATCTCACCCGAGGACATGTAGGGCTCGTATTCGCGGCCCAGCCCGGACAGTGGTCCGTCCTGCTCGCCGAGGGCCGCCAGGACGTGCATCGCCGCCAGCATTCCGGTGTCTGCGTTCCAGAAGTCGCGGAAGTAGAAGTGCGCCGAGTGCTCGCCGCCGAAGATAGCACCTTCCGCGGCCATAACGGCCTTGATGAAGGAGTGGCCCACACGGGTGCGGACCGCGCGGCCGCCGTGGCGCTCCACCAGCTCGGGGACAGCGCGGGAGGTCAGCAGATTGTGGATGACAGTGGGATTTTCCTCGCCCAAGCCCTGTGCGCGGGCGATCTCGCGGCGGGCCACCATCGCGGTGACGGCCGAGGGGGAGACAGGGTCTCCCTTCTCATCGATCACGAAGCAGCGGTCCGCGTCGCCGTCGAACGCCAGCCCGATGTCCGCGCCGTGCTCGACGACGGCGGCCTGCAGATCGCGCAGGTTTTCCGGCTCCAGCGGGTTGGCGGGGTGGTTCGGGAAAGAGCCGTCCAGCTCGAAGTACAGCGGGACGATCTCCAGCGGCAGCTTGGGCAGCAGGGCACCGCCGAGCACCGCAGGCGTGGTGAGGCCGGCCATGCCGTTGCCGGCGTCCACCACGACCTTCAGCGGCCGTGATCCGCTGAGGTCCACGAGGCTGCGCAGGTACTCGGCATAGCCCTTCAGGACATCGTGCACGCCGATGAGGCCGCGGCTGGCGGCGGCGGGGATGGAGCCGGTATTGAGGTACTTTTCGGCCAGGGCCTGGATCTCTAGGAGCCCGGATTCGGAGGAGATCGGTACGGCGCCGGCCTTGGCCATCTTGATGCCGTTGTATTCGGCCGGGTTGTGGCTCGCGGTGAACATGGCGCCGGCTGCGTTGAGGGCGCCGCAGGCGTAGTAGAGCTCGTCCGTGGAGATCAGGTCGAGGAGCTGGACGTTGGCGCCGCGGCGGGCCGCGCCGTTGGCAAAGGCCTTGCTGAACTCGGGGGAGGAGGGGCGCATGTCGCCGCCGACCAGCACAGTCTGGCCCTCCAGCTGCAGGACGTCGACGAACGCAGCCCCCACTGCCTCGACGATTTCGGCGGTAATGGATTCGCCCACAATGCCGCGCACGTCGTAGGCCTTGAAGGAGGCCGATAGGTCAAAAGTCTTTGTCTTTTCCGTAGTCACGCGTCCTATCTTACGTTGACGCCGGATTGCCCTGTGGAGGAGCAGTGCCGGCGCGCGACAGCGCAGCGCTGGTGTGATTGTCCACATGTCCGGGCACCGGGCTACGTAGCTGCCAGAGGGGACTGGGATACTGAAGCAATGGCCAATAACCAGAACGCTGCCGTCCTTTCCGCCTCCAACCCCGCTCCTGCCTCCGGTTCCGCCGGGGTTGCCGGGACGCGGGAACAGGCCCAGGAAGTGCTGCGCGAGCTGGTCGGGCACCCAGCCGCGGAGTTCCACGACGGCCAGTTTGAGGCCATTGAGGCCCTGGTCGACGGCGGCCGGCGCGCCCTCGTCGTTCAGCGCACCGGCTGGGGAAAGTCGGCCGTGTACTTTGTCTCCTCCCTGCTCCTGCGCCGCCGCGGCGCTGGACCCACCCTGATCGTGTCCCCTTTGCTGGCCCTCATGCGCGACCAGGTGGCGGCTGCCGCCCGCGCCGGGGTCCGCGCCGTGGCCATCAACTCCGCCAACCAGCTGGACTGGGACACCGTCCGCGAACAGCTCGCGGCCGACGAGGTCGATGTCCTGCTCGTCTCACCGGAACGGCTCACCAACCCGTCCTTCCGCGAAAACCAGCTGCCCGAACTGATCCGCCGCACCGGGCTCCTGGTCATCGACGAGGCCCACTGCATCTCGGACTGGGGGCACGACTTCCGCCCGGACTACCGGCGCATCGCGGACCTGATCACGCAGCTGCCGGATTCCGTTCCGGTGCTGGCCACCACCGCCACCGCCAACTCCCGGGTGGTCCACGACATCGAGGAACAGCTGGGCACGGGCGTGCTCACCATCCGCGGCGCCCTGGGCCGGGAGTCGCTCCGCCTCGGCGTGTTGACCCTGCCCGACTCCCGCGACCGGCTCGGCTGGCTGCTCACGCACCTGAAAGACCTGCCCGGCAGCGGCATCATCTACACCCTCACCGTGTCCGCGGCCGAGGACACCGCACGGCTCCTGGCCGAGGCCGGGCACGAGGTGCTCGCCTACACCGGCCGCACCGACCCGGCGGACCGCGAACGCGCCGAGCAGCTGCTTAAGGACAACCAGGTCAAGGCCCTCGTGGCCACGTCCGCCCTCGGCATGGGGTTCGACAAGCCGGACCTCGGGTTCGTGGTGCACCTGGGCGCGCCGTCCTCGCCGGTGGCGTACTACCAGCAGGTCGGTCGTGCCGGCCGTGGCGCCGCCAACGCCGATGTGATCCTGCTGCCCGGCTCCGAGGACCGCGACATCTGGCAGTACTTCGCTACGGCGTCGATGCCGTCGGAGGAGAAGGCCGCCGCCGTGCTGACAGCCCTCGCCGAAGCGGGGACCGCAGTGTCCACGGTGGCGCTCGAAGCGCGGGTTGACCTGCGCCGGACTCCGCTGGAGCTGCTGCTGAAGGTGCTGGCCGTGGACGGGGCCGTGGAGCGGGTCGGCGGCGGCTGGCGCTCCACCGGGCAGCCGTGGAGCTACGACGCCGTGCGGTACAGCCGGATCGCCGAGGCCCGGGTGGACGAGCAGGATTCCATGGTGATCTACCAAGACACCGCGGGCTGCCGGATGGAATACATCACCTCGGTCCTGGACGACGAGACCGCGCACGCCTGCGGCCGCTGCGACAATTGCGCCGGCCAGTGGTTCCCGGCCGATATCTCCGCCTCCGCCACCGAAGCTGCGGGCCAGACGCTGAGCCGCGCGGGCGTGCCGCTGGAACCGCGGCTGCAGTGGCCCAGCGGCATGGACCGGCTGGGTGTCCCGGTGAAGGGCAAGATCAAGCCCGAGGAAAGCCTCGCCAACGGCCGGGCACTGGCCCGGCTCACGGACCTCGGCTGGGGTGGCGCCCTGCGCGAGGCGTTCGCCGCCGGAGCACCGGACCGCACGGTGGATCCCGGCATGCTGCAGGCCTGCGTCCAGGTCCTGCGCGAGTGGGGCACCGGAGACGCGCGCACACCGGGCTGGAGCGGGGCAGGCCGTCCCGCCGCGATTATCAGCATCCCGTCCCGCGGAAAGCCGGCGCTCGTGGATTCCCTGGCCCGGGGCATCTCGGAGATCGGCCGGATCCCGTACCTGGGGCAGCTGCAGCTCCAGCACGGCGGACCGACGGGCGGGCGCGGCGGAAACAGCGCCTACCGGCTGGCCGGGGTCTGGGACCGGCTCGTGGTGGGACCGGAACTGGAAGCGGCCCTGGCCGGGATCCAGGGTCAGAGCGTGATGCTCATCGACGACCTGGTTGACAGCCGCTGGACCGTGACCGTCGCCGGTCGTGCCCTCAGGCTCGCGGGCGCCGGGGCGGTGCTGCCGCTGGTGCTTGGCCAGGCCGGCTGAGCCGAGCCCGGGGCCAGCTGAGCCAGGGCCCAGCGGGAAGGGCATGACCGGGCATGGTGCTCAGGAGCCCGGAGCCGGGTCTGATTCCAGCACCGCCATCGCCGCGTTGTGCCCGCCGATGGCGCTGACGGCACCTCCGCGCCGCGCACCGGAGCCGCAGAGCAGAATCTGCGGGTCATCGGTCGCCACACCCCAGCGCAGTGCGGGGGTGTCCAGCGGCGCGTCGTCCTCCACGAAGGGCCAGTCGAGTCCGCCGTGGAAGATGTTGCCCCGGGGCATGCCGACGGCCCGTTCGATGTCCAGGGTGGTCTTGGTTTCGATGCAGGGCCGGCCGTCCGGGCCGGCCAGCAGCAGTTCCTCGACGGGTTCGGCCAGCACGGAGTTCAGCGACTTCAGCACGGCGGCTTGAAGCTCCGCGCGCCGTTGCTCGTTGTTGTCGGCCGTGATCAGCCGGTCCGGGACATGCAGTCCGAAGACCGTGAGGGTCTGGGCCCCGGAGGCCTGGAGTTCCGGGGAGAGGATGCTGGGGTCGGTGAGGGAATGGCAGTAGATTTCGCACGGCAGCGGATCGGGCACGGTTCCGGCGGCGGCACTGAGGTAGGCGGCGTCGAGCTGTGACCAGGTCTCATTGATGTGGAACGTCCCGCCGAATGCCGCTTCCGGACTCACGCTTTCATCCAGCAGCCGGGGGAGCCTCCTGAGCAGCAGGTTCACCTTGACCTGGGCGCCCTCGCGCAGATGATTGGGGTTCTCAGTGGTGCGCGGCGCAGGGGAGCCTGCTGCGGCGCCGGAGTTCCGGAGCCGGTCCAGCACCACGGGAGCCACGTTGGCTAGGACCCACTGCGCCGTGGCGTTGTGGTCCGCATAGTCGTGGCGGTATCCGACCACACCGCCGGGACCGATTGCCGTGACGTCCGCGGACGTCCGGATGGTTGCGCCGGCGGCGCGGGCGGCGCGTTCCAGCTCCCCGGACACCGCGCCCATGCCGCCGATGGGAACGTCCCAGTCGCCGGTTCCGCCGCCGATCAGGTGGTAGAGGAAGCAGATGTTCTGCTGGAGGTCCTGATCGTCCGCCCGGGAGAACGTGCCGATCAGCGCATCGGTCAGGACCACGCCGCGGAGCAGATCGTGCTGCAACCCGTCGGCTATCGCCTTCCCGATCGGTTGTTCGATCATGGCCTCCCAGGCTTCAGCCGCCCCGGCCTGGACTGCCAGGGCGCGGGCCTCGGACCTCGTCCGCAGTGGCGCGGTCATGGTGGGCCACAGGGCCTCGGTGAGTTGGCGGCAACCGGCGTAGAACTCAGTGAAGGCGCGGAAGTCGCCGTCGGGAGCGCCGACGGCGGCAAAGGACGCGGCGGTGGCCGCGGCATCCTCGTTGTCGATCAGCAGGGCCCGGTCGCCGTTGTTCGGGTCCGGGGTATAGGACGAATAGCGGCGCCGTGCCAGCCGGATCCGCAGTCCGAGGTCGTCGACGATCTGCTGCGGCAGGAGGCTCACGAGGTAGGAGTACCGCGAAAGGCGGGCGTCGACGCCGTCGAACGCCTGGGCGGACACCGCGGCACCGCCGGGGTGCTCGAGCTTCTCCAGCAGCAGGACCCTGCGGCCGGCCTGGGACAGGTATGCTGCCGCGGCCAGGCCGTTGTGGCCGCCGCCTACGATGATCGCGTCAAACGCGTTGTTGCTCGACATGGGCCTATCCTGCCATCCGGCCGGCCGGGAAGGCGCCCGGTGTCCGGCACCCGGACGCGCCGCGGCGGACTGCCCGAAGCCCGCGGGCAGATCAGGGCGAATGTGGGGCGCCGATCCGCCCTGATCTGCCCGCGCGGCGGCACACACCGGCACCCGGCGCCCGGCGATGTTGCTCGGGCATGCAAAAGGCCCCGGTCCAGGGACCGGGGCCAAACGCGGAGACGGGGGGATTTGAACCCCCGGTGGAGTTTTGCCCCACACTTCATTAGCAGTGAAGCCCATTCGGCCGCTCTGGCACGTCTCCATTTGCTAATAACTAGCCCACCAAGAATACGCAGAAGGGGGCATGCAGCGCAAAACGGCCAACGCGGGGTCACATCGCGCCCATGTCAGGCCTCCGGATGGGCCGGAAGTGACCCCGCGTTGCCCTGACGCGGGGACCGGCCGGCCTCAGGCTTCCCGGCCGGCCAGTGCACGCCACAGGAAGTGCTGGCTGCGGCTCTGCAGGGCCGCGGCCTGGCGGTTGTCCGAAGCCCCCGCGTGGCCGCCCTCGAGCGCCTCGTGGAACCAGACGTTGGGGATGCCCATCGCCTGCATCCGGGCGGCCATCTTCCGGGCCTGGACGGGACCGACCCTGTCGTCCGAGGTGGCCGTCCAGATGAACGTTTCCGGATAGTCCACCCCGTCCCGGAGCAGATGGTACGGCGAGAACGTCCTGATGAATTCCCACTGCTCGGGCGCATCAGGGTCGCCGTATTCGGCAATCCAGGAGTACCCGGCGGACAGCTTTGTATAGCGGCGCATGTCCAGTAGCGGCACCCCGCAGGACACGGCGCCGAAGAGTTCCGGGTACTGGGTGAGCATGTTGCCTACCAGCAGCCCGCCGTTGGAACCGCCCACGCAGCCCAGGCGCTCTCGCGAGGTGACGCCGCGGGAGATGAGGTCCCGGGCCACGGCGGCGAAGTCCTCGTAGGCCTTGTGCCGGTTCTCCTGGAGTGCGGCGCGGTGCCAGGACGGCCCGTATTCGCCGCCGCCGCGGATGTTGGCCACGACGTAGACGCCGCCGCGGGTATGCGGGGCATCCTCCTCGTGGCCCGCGGATTCCCGGGTGCGCCGTTCCAGCCAGGCGCGGCCGATCGCACCGCTGTAGGCCGGGGTCCGGGAGATCTCGAAGCCGCCATAACCGGAGAGCTGGGTGGGGTTCTGCCCGTCCAGCACCAGGTCCTTGGACGCCACCTGGAAGTACGGCACGCGGGTGCCGTCTTTCGACACCGCGAAGTGCTGCTGGACCTCGTAGTCCGCTTCGTTGAAGAACGACGGCGAGGTCCTGATCACCTCGTGCGAGCTGGCCACGGCGCCGCCCGGGGCGGCACGCTTGAGCGTGCCCCGGGTGAGGGTGCTCGGTGTGGTGAAACCGGTGGCCACGAGCCAGAAATCGTTCCCCGCGCCGGGGGCTTCGGCCCCGGACACCGGTGCGGAGCCCCCGGTACCGTCATCGACCAAGTCGCCGGCCTTGTCTTCGTCGTCCACCGCGTAGGCATTGACATCGTGCAGCGGCGGGCAGGCGTCCAGCGCGGTGGAGGCCCAGGCGGCGTCGGTGCCGGTGTGCTGCGGATCGAGGACCCGGATCTCCGAGGAGACGTCGCGGAGCAGATTGAGCAGCAGGAAGTCCCGCGTCCAGCTCCAGGACTGCAGGGAGGTGTGCGCGTCCGGGGTGAACAGCACGGACAGCTCCCGGCCGCCGGCCAGGAAGGCCTCGAAATTGGCCGCGAGCAGGGAGCCCGCCGGGTACGCTGTGCCGTTGACGGTCCAGTCCTGCTGCGGCCGGAACAACAGCCATTCGCGGTGTGCGCTCAGGTTCACGTCCGCCGGGACATCGAACTGCACCCACTGCCCGTCGCGCAGCACCGACGTGCTCTTCTCGAAGAAGCTGACCCAATCCACGGCGAAGGTCCGCTCGAAGCCGGGGGTGGAGTCGTGGGCCACGAGCGCCATCATGTGGTCTTCGGGGATGTCGAACAGCCGCTCGGCCGAGGCCAGGGAGCCCCCGCGTCGCAGCTTCACACCGGTCCGGGCATAGGACGACGTGGTGCTGGGAAGCCCCTGCGCCGTGGTGGCTACCAGCAGGGTGTCTTCGTCCAGCCAGGAGGCGTTGCCCTTCGCCGTCGGGAGGTCAAAGCCGCCGGCGGCGGGGTCCACGAAGCTGCGGGACTCGACGTCGAACTCCCGGTAGCGGTTCGCGTCGCCGCCGTCGGGGGAGAGTGCCAGCAGCGCCAGCCGGTGCGGCCCGCCGTCGGCCGGGCGGAGGAAATTGGCGCCGTGGAAGACCCATTCCTCGCCTTCCGCGGCGGCCAGGGCGTCCACATCCAGCAGGGTTTCCCACTCGGGGGATCCGCCCCGGTAGCTCTCCCAGCCCGTCCGGCGCCACAGGCCCTTGGGGTTGTGCCGGTCCTTCCAGAAGTTGTAGTACCACCGGCCGTGCTTGCCCACCATGGCGATCCGGTCGGTGGAGTCGAGGACCTCCAGGATCCGGCCCTGGAGCTCGGCGTACTCCGCGTCCTCGAGCAGGTCCTCGGTGCGGGCGTTTTGTTCACGGACCCAGGCCAGCTGTTGCCCGCCGTGGATGTCCTCGAGCCAGATGTTCTCGTCAATGGGGTCGGGCGGGGGTTGGTGAGCAGCTTCAGTGGCAGTCATTTTCCCATCCAAGCAACATCCGCGCACCGGTAGCAAGTCACGCCACCGGTCCGGTGCGCAGGCCGCATACGGATACGCTGGATGCCGTGGGCATATCGCAGAGCATCCGGACGGCACTGATAGGCGCCGGCCCCCGGGGCACGAGCGTGCTGGAGCGGCTGCTCGCCAACTGGACCCCGGCCACCCCCGGCGACACCCTGCACATCGATGTCATTGATCCCTACCCCGCGGGCCCGGGACACGTCTGGCAGCCCGGCCAGTCCCGGCTGTACCTGATGAACACGCAGTCCTTCTATCCCACGGTGGTTCCCGAGGACCCGGATCTTGCGCCGCCACTGGCAGGTCACACCTTTGACCGGTGGCGCGAACTCCAGCAGCAGGACCCCCATCCTTCGCTGAACGCCGAGGAACGCGCCGAGCTCTCCGGACTGGGCTCCGCGGATTTCCCCAGCCGCGCCCTGTACGGGCGCTACCTCCGTTCCACAATCGAGCAGCTGATCGGCCGCCTGCCCGCCGGCGTCACCGTGGTCTTCCACGAGACGACGGCGACGTCCGTCCGGCATGCTGCTGCCGCGGGGGACAACGGACGGACGATCTTCGACGTCGAACTTGCGGGCGGCGCGGTGCTCACCGTCGACGCCGTGGTGCTGGCCCTGGGACACCTTGAGTCCCGGCTGAACCCGGAACAGCGGGAGCTGCGGTCCGCCGCCGAGGAGCTCGGGCTGCTGTACCTGCCGCCGGCGGCCCCGGCCGACGTCGACTGGTCCCGCGTGCCGGCGGTCAAACCCGTGCTGGTGCGCGGCATGGGCCTGAACTTCTTCGACGCCATGGGCCAGCTGACCGAGGGCCGCGGCGGGCGGTTCGTGGCCGGGGACGACGGCGGGCTCAGCTACCTGCCCTCCGGGCGCGAACCTCACATCATCGCCGCCTCGCGCCGCGGCACCCCGTACCGGGCCAAGGCCACCCTCGCCGGGTACTACCCCGCGGCCGTGACGCTGCGCTACTTCACCGAGAGCGCGCTGGCGAAGTTCGCCGGGGCAGGCATCCGGCCGGCCTTCGACCATGATCTTTGGCCGCTCCTGCACCGCGATGCGCTCTGGGCCTACTACTCGACACTTGCGCGCTCGCAGCCGGGCGCCATCCTCACCGATCCGGAGGAGTTCCTGCGGGCTCTGGCGGAGTCCCTGCACCCCCATGCGCACACGACGGCCAAATGGGTGGACGCCGTGGACTCCGTGATCGGGGCGCATGTCCGCGCCGCGCACCGGCTGGACCTGCTTGGCCTGGCGGCGCCCCTCGCCGGGCGGTCCTTCGCGTCCCGGGCCGAACTGGATGCCGCTGTGGTGGACTATCTGCTCGATGACGCCCGGCGTTCCGCCCTCGGGGAGGACGACCCGGTGAAGATGGCCATCGGCGCCCTGCACCATGGCCGCGCGGTGCTCAAGACGGCAGTGGCTGACGGCGGCATCACCGACGAGTCATGGGTGGCCGGGCTCCGCGGCTGGTTCGAATCGTTCGTGGAAGGACTCGCCAGCGGCCCGCCCGCGCTTCGTGCCGAACAGCTCGCCGCCCTGGTGCGTGCCGGCGTCGTCCGCTTTGTGGGGCCGGACCCCAAGTTCGGGGTGGACCGCAGGGCCGGGACGTTCACCGCGGTATCCCCGTGGGTCGGCAGCGGCGGCGCGGGACCGTCCGGTGGCCCGGAATGCGATCCCCGGGACCACGCCGTGGCGGCAGTGGCCATGGTCGAGGCGCTCGCTCCGGCCAACCTGGTGGCAGTCAACGAGTCACCGCTGCTGGAACAGTTGCTCGCCGAGGGGCTGGTGCGCCCGCGCCTCATGATGACGGTGGAGGGCACGCCGGTGCAGACCTCAGGCCTGGACGTCATCCCGCACCCGTACCGGCCGCTGGGCGCGAACGGCTCCGTGACCGACGGTCTCTATGCCCTCGGGCTGCAGCTCTCCGCCACGCAGTGGGGGACCGCCATCGCGGCCGAAGCCGAGCAGAAGGACGGACCCGTCTACCGCAGCGGCCAGCGCACCCTGCGCGACGCCGATGAGATCGCCCGCACCATCCTCGGGTCCTGAGCCCGCTCACGAAAATGAGCATGCCCCACGTCCGGACTGGGCAACGGACATATAGGCATTATGTCCGGTGCTGCGTCCCGGGGGAGGGCATGCTCCGCGCTGGCAACCGCCACCCGGTTACTTGCCAGCAACAAGAAATGAGCATGCCCTCCGTCTGGGCTGAGCAACGGACATATAGGCATTATGTCCGTTGCTGCAGCCCGGGGGAGGGCATGCTCACTGGGTCAGGGCGGGGAAACTAGCCCCTGAGGCACCTCTGGTACTGGACCCAGGCAATCGTGTACTTGATCCAGCCCTTGAAGTCGTACCACTTCGTCGGCGGAACCGGCGCGGTGCACGTCGGCGGGACCGGGGTGCTGGCCGCGACCTGGACGCTCGCCTTCACCACGGTGCCGGATTCGGCGCCGGTGAGCACCAGGGTGCCCGTGCCGGCGGCTGCGCCGGCGGGAACCTTCACATTCGCCGTGGCTGCACCGGCGGACACCGGTACCGTGTCAAGGGCCGTCACGGCGCCCTTCGCGTCTGTGAACTCGGCGCGCAGCGAGGTGTTGACCGGGCTGCCCAGCGAGGTGAGGTCCAGCTTGGAGACGGCCAAGGTGATGGCGTCCCCGCCCTTGACCTCGGCGGCGGTGGTGTTCACCACGGCCACGGAGCGGCGTGCGAAGTCCGGCGCCACAGGGTTGTGTGCCTGCAGGTACTTGATCCACGCGTCGCGGTCCACCAGTCCGGAGTCCTTCGTGTTGGCGCCGGACGTGAAAATGCGGAAGTTGTCGCCGCCCGTTGCCAGGAAGTTGAACGTGCCGATCCGGTAGGACTTCGCCGGATCGATCACCGTGCCGTTGACCCGGATCGAGGTGATCCGGTCGCCGGCGGCGCGGGCCGCGTCGTAGGTGTAGTTGACGTTCTTGGACAGGCCCAACTGCTGGTAGGCGCGGCTGGGGACCGTGCCGTCCGGGTTGGTCTGCCACTGCTGCTCCAGAAGCGTCTTGAACTGCGCCCCTGTCAGGGATGTGGTCCACAGGTTGTTCACGAACGGCAGGACCGCGTTGGCCTCGGCGTAGGTGATGGTCCCGTCCGGCGCGAAGTACAGCTCGTTGCGCAGGCCGCCCGGGTTGACGACGCCGATCTCGGCAGCGCCCAGATCCGGAGCCTTGAGGGCGTCCACAAGCGAGTCCGCCACAAGGTTGCCCAGGGTGGATTCGCTCGCGCGGTCATCGCGCACTGCCGGGGAGCCGCCGAACGCGGTGGTGATATCCGCAGTCACCGTGCCGACCGGCTGGTTGCCGACGGCTGCGGCATCGGCAAGTGCCTTGTCCACGATGGTCTTGACCGCGGCGACCCGCGGGTAGTCGCGGAACAGATCCGAAGCAGGCTGCTCCAGGGAGGTGGTGCGCTTGACGTTGCCGGCTTTGTATCCGGTGACCGACATGGTTTTGGTGTCGATGGTGAGCCGGATCTGGCCGATGTACTCGCCGTAGTTGCCGGTCTGGACGATCGGGCGGGTCTTGCCCGGGGCGCCCGGGACCGGAGCGTCCCAGTAGTACTGCTTGTGGGTGTGGCCGTTGAAGATAGCCGCAACATCCGGGGTGACATCGGTGACCATCCTGGCGAAGGGGCCGCCGGCGGCGACTTCCTGCGCCAGGGTGGAGCCTTCGGGCGCGCCGGATCCGGCGCCGTCGTGGTTCTCCACGATGATCACGTCGGCGAGCTTGTCCGCCTTGATCTTCGCGGCAACCCGGTTGATGGCGTCCACGGCGTCGCCGAACTCGAGATCGGCGATGCCCGCGGGAGTGACCAGGGAGGGCACTTCCTGCGTGACGGTGCCGATCACGGCGACCTTGACGCCGTTCATGTCGAGCACCGTGTACTCCGGCAGGACCGGCTCGGTGGTGCCCTTTTTGTAGACGTTGGCGCCCAGGTACGGGAACTTGGCATTTGTGCCTCCCGCGATAACGCGGTCGCGCAGGTCCGCCCAGCCGCCGTCGAACTCGTGGTTGCCCACGGCCGAGGTCCGCATGTCGAGGGCGTTCAGCACCTCGATGGTCGGCTGGTCCTTGGCCACGGCGGAGGCGAACAGGGAGGCGCCGATGTTGTCGCCCGCGGAGAGGAACGCCGTGGCGCCGGGGGCCGCGGCGGCCCGCAGCTTCTCGATGGTCCCCGCGAAGAACACGGTGTTGGTATCGATGCGGCCGTGGAAATCGTTGATGCCGAGGAAGTTCAGCTCAACGCTGGCGGGGGTGACGGGCAGGTTCAGGCCCACCACCACCGGATCGTGGTCGCTCGCCCGGAACTGGTCCGCGGCGTAGTAGTCGGTCACGTTGTTGTTGTAGCGGCTGTACTCCAGGGCGACGGACTCCACGGAGTTGATGTTCCAGATGTCCGCGCCGGTGACGACGGCGTTGGCGCCCGGTGAGGCGAGGATGTGGTCCAGCGAGCCCACCAGTCCACCGAAGAGGTAGGAGTGTTTCGCGGAACCGTCGGCGTTCTTGGCCTTCTCGTCCTGATTGACGTAGCCCGCGGCGGTGAAGACGTTGATCGGGTCTTCCTTGGCGTAGGCGTTGAAATCGCCGATCAGGAAGACCTTGTCGGTGCCCTTGGACGTCTGCAGCTCGTCGGAGAACGCGAGCAGGGACTTGGCCTGCGCGGTGCGGGCCAGGTTCGAGGCGCCCTGGCCCTTGTCGGTGTCCTCCGGGGTGGCGGCCGAGCCCTTGGACTTGAAGTGGTTGGCCACCGCGATGAACTTCTTGTCATCGGAGGCGCCGACCGGCTTGAAGACCTGCGCCATCGGCTTGCGGGCACTGGCGAAAGCGACGGTGTCGTTGTGGATGACGGACTCGCCCACCGGCTCCGCCACGGCTTTCTTGAAGATGAAGGCGGTGCGGATCATGTCCTCGTCCGCCAGCGGGGGTGCATTGGCGGGCGTGCGGACGTAGTCCCAGATCCCCGGCGTGGCGATGTTCAGCGCGTCAACTAACTTGGCCAGGGCATCGTCACGGTTCTTGCCGAACTGTGCCGAGTTCTCGATCTCCATGAGGGATACCACGTCGGCACCGGACTTCGTGATGGCGGCGACGATCTTGTCCTGCTGGCGCAACAGGTTCTCGGCGTTGGCGGCGCCGCGGGCGTCGCAGCCGCTGCGGACGGTGATCGGGTTGCCGGCGCGGTCCGTGTAGTAGCTGCAGCCCGTCAGCGTGTCCCCGGTGGTGGGGAAGTAGTTGAGCACGTTGAACGAGGCGATCTTCAGGTTGCCGCCGACGGCCGCCGGAGCCTCCGTGCGGGTGGTGGCGCCGAAGCTTGCCGGCTGGACTGCGTCAGCGTTGGCGGCGGTCAGGTGAGTCAACGGCTGGAACTTCCAGGCGTTGTTCGCGTAGCTGAGCACTACGTTGGTCTTGAAGCTCAAAGGCGCACCAACCCGGACGGGGTCCGCCGCGGTCAGGTAAGGAAGCACCTGGTCCTTGGTGGTGGCGTCCTTGAGGAAGTTGGTGGTGGCGCCGTCGTCGAGCTTGATGCCGCGGGCGGCATTGGCGGCGACGGTTGCGCTGTATTCGGCGGAACCGAAGGGTGCGACGGCGGTGGGCTGCTCCAGCGGGGTGGTTCCCCCGGCCAGGCCGATTTCGCCATACTGGTTCAGCGAATAGTTGTCGGAGACGGTCACGGGACCCTGCGGGGTCAGCAGCATGCCTTCGAGGGATTCCCTGAAGGCTTCGTCGGCCGGGAGGGCAAAACCGGTGGCCTTGACCTCCGGGGCGGCCTCGGCGAGTTTCTTGAGGTCCGCCGAGGCGGCAACCGTCACCTGGGTCATGCCGAAGAATTCACTGACGGCGCCGGTGATCTCGACATGGTCGCCGATCTGGACCGAGCCAACCGTTGAGGGCGAGAAGACGAAGATGGCGTCCGACGCCGTGTGGTTGGCCGGCGTCAGATCGCCGCCGGTGCCCGGTGTCTGGACGTAGTAGCCCGAGAATCCGCCGGTGGGGAACGTGGCGGTGACCTTACCGCGGGTGGTGACCGCAGATCCGACGAGCGGGCTGGACGCGCCGTTGCCCTGGATCTCGGCGATGGTCTTGGCGGCCGGAGGTGTGACCGGGCCCGGGTCGACGGGGCCGGGGTCGATGGTGCCGTTGGCGGTCTTTGGGGTGATGGCCGTGTTGAGGGTGAAATCAGCGACGTTGTTGTTGCTGTCCGCGCCGTTGCTGCGGTTGATGCTCTTGACGTCGGAGGTGTTCGACGGAGCCTTGGCCACCTGGGTTTCGAAGGTGTTGGAGCCGCCGTAGCCGAGCAGATCCGCAACGTTTGCGGGCTCGATGACCGAACCGGTTGCCAGCGGGTTGACCGCAACGACCTGCTTGGCGAGCACGATAGTGCCGGTGGTCCCGCTGGGGGCGAACCTGGTGCCGGCGTCCAGGTCTGCCGCCGGCAGATCCGGGGCCGTGGACGTCGGGGAGTTGCCGGCGGCCTTGATCAGATAGAACCCCTTGGCGGGAATACTTCCGGTCAGGGGAACGACGTTTCCGGGGGCGCCGGTGCCGGTGGCCGAACGGTACTGGAGTGACCAGCCATCCAGTGGCACCGCGGCGTCCGAGGTGTTGTACAGCTCCACGAACTTGCTCTTGAAGGCCGCTCCGGCGCTGCCGCCGCTGAGGTATGCCTCGTTGATGATGACCGGCGAAGCGCCAGCCGCTGCCGGGGAGGCCTCCACGGCAAACGCCGGTACGGCCGCCAGCGGCGCTGCGATGAGCGCCGCGGACAGCACTGTTCCGAGCGCTGTTTTCCAAGGTATGTGTTTCATCCGCTCTAACTCTCATTAGGGTGCCCGGGTAGGGCTGGGTGGAATGTGTCCGGGTGGTGCCCGCGGACCGGCCGGTTGCTCCTGGTCAAGCAGTTTCCGGCACAGCAAAACAGAGTTGAATGAACACGGTGTGTACTGCGCGCGCATTCGGCGAGACGTCCCCCAGCGGAACGCGTCACAGCCGGCACGGAGACCCCAACGGCGACCCCGGAGACGGTGTTGGCGGAGCTTCTGACCTGCGTCAGTAGAACGATGCGCGGCCGCTCACGATCCGGGCATGCCAGAAAGAATACCGGCCAGTTTCCGAAGTGGAAGGGTCTGGCCGGTACTTGCTGCAGCAGTTTTACTAGAGTTTTTCCTCAGCTTTTCCTGAAGATTTTTCTGGTGCGTTCAGGGCACCTCTGGCCGGACGTCGGCGTTCTCGGCCACAATTTTGAACATGGCTCCGGTGGGATCAGCCAGGGTGGCAAGCCGTCCGAAGGAACTGTCGTCCGGCCCGTCGATCACCGTGGCGCCCAGGGATAGGGCCTTCTCGACCGAGGCGTCCGCGTCTTCGACGGCGAAGTAGATCTGCCAGTTGGCCGGAACATCCGCCGGCAGGTATCCCGAGGCGTCCATGATCCCGGCTTTGGCTGAATCCCCGGCGCCGAGGGTGGTGTAGCGGAACTCGGGGGTGTCGCTCATAACATCGGTGTCCCAGCCGAAAACGTCCTGGTAGAACTTGACGGCCCCCGCGTAGTCCTTGGCATGGAGTTCATGCCAGGCCGGAGCTCCGGGTTCGGCGACGAGTTCGTAACCTTTCATTTCGCGCGGCTGCCAGACGCCGATCGCCGCGCCGGTCGCGTCGCCGAAGAGCGCCATGTGTCCTTGTTCCGGCACATCCATCGGCGGCATAAAGACCTGGCCGCCGTGCTCGGCCACCGCATCGGCCGTTGCCGCGGCGTCCTCGGAGCGCAGGTAGGTGGTCCACACATCCGGCATGCCGGCCTGGTCTTCCATCTTCTGCATCATCCCGGCGACCGACTTTCCGTTCCGCGACGCCGTGATGTAGCCGCCGTATTTTTCCTGGTCGCCGTCGACAAACGTCCAGCCGAAGAGCCCGCCGTAGAACTGCTTGGCTTTCCCGGTGTCCGAGGTCATCAGGTCGATCCAACAGGGTGCGCCGTTGGAGAGTTCGGGGGAAGGCATAGCGGGCTCCTGATCTGCTCCGCGGCCAGGGACTGGTTGCTCCCGGGGCCGCCGGATTCGGGTGGGTGGTGGAGACACCACAGAGACTATGCCGGGGGCCTAACCGGATTCAATGGCTGGCGGAGATTCGCGCCGTGTGGAGGCCGGTGCCGCGGACGCGCTTCCCGGCCGCGGCGTCCGCCATCGGCCGGTGTTGCGCGGGCAGATCAGGGCGGATTCGCCGCCCTGATCCGCCCTGATCTGCCCTAGCGGTGCCCTGCCCCTGCGCCTCTCCCGCCTGGGCTGTGGATAACCCCGCGCGTCCCGGCCCGTCCTGTGGCCTAATGGTCGGATGGCGACAGCGAAACCCCTGCCTGCTGAACTCGCGGCAGGCTCCTTCACCATCGGCGAGGCCCGGCTGCGCGGCATCTCTCCGTGGCGGGCCAAGGCCAAGGACCTGCACGTGCCCAGCCGCGGCATCCGCGTTCCCCTCGCCCGGGAGCAGACCCTCCTCGCCAGGGCCCGGCCCTACACCCGGCTGGGCACACCGGACACTGTCAGTTTCTACTCCGCCGCCGAGGTCCACTCCTTCAAGCTCCCGGGCCGGCTGGCGGACAGGCGGCTGCCGCCGTCGGCGAGTCTGCTGCACCTGACCCGCTGCGGTGCCGCCGCGCCCCGTCGGAAAGGGGTCATCGGCCACCGCTCCCCCCTGGCGCCGGAAGACGTCGTGATCCTCGACGGCGTTCCGGTCACGTCCATGCCCCGGACCCTGCTGGATTTGGCCGGGACGGGGGCCCTGGGCCGGGATGACCTCGTGGTCATCGCCGACGACCTGGTGTGCGAACACACGCGGTATCACCACCCAAGAACCGCCCGCGTGCCCCTCCCGGAACTCCTGGCGTACGCCGGCCGGCACCACGGGGTGGCCGGCCTTCGGCTGCTCCGGGAGGCACTCGGCCTGGTTCGCGTCGGCGTCGACTCTCCTCCCGAGACCCGGCTCCGTTTACTCTTCGGGCGTTCCGCCCTGCCGGCCTTCGAGCCGAACTACGTCATGACCGACCCGCAGGGTGCGCCGCTGTGGGTGGACCTCGCCTGCCCGGAGTACCGGCTGGCGGTGGAGTACGACGGCGGCCACCACCTGACGCCGGCACAGCAGCATTCCGATGCGCTGCGGAACGAACGCACCGTCAGCGCGGGGTGGCGGCAGCTCGTGGTCACCAAGCTCGACTCAAGAAACGGCGAGGGCTGGGTGCTGATGCGCGTCCGGCAGGCCCTGCAGGCGCAGGGCTGGCCCGGATAACGGGCCGCGGGAAACAAAACTTTCGGCTGCCCTGGCGCTGCGCTGTCCTCGCGAGGGCAGATCAGGGCGAATGACGGCCGCGGATCCGCCCTGATCTGCCCGCGCGAGGACCGAGCCCCCGGTCGGGAACGCAAAAATGCCCCCGGCGCTGCGGCAAGCGCATGAGCCAGGGGCATTGTTCGCGGAAGGTAAGAGATTCGAACTCTTGGTACGGGGTTACCGCACACTGGTTTTCAAGACCAGCTCCATCGGCCGCTCGGACAACCTTCCCTAACGAGTAGTGTTCCATAGCCGGTAGGAAGCCACAAAAAACGCGGCGGCGCTCGCCGACGGGCGCGGCTACTCCACTTACTCTGGGATGAGGTGCTGCCGGACGTGGTGTGCCGCAGGAGCATCCCTGCACGAAGTCAGTTAGAAAATCGGGAGTTCTCCATGAAGGCCGTCTACATCTCAGAGCCCGGCGGGCCCGAAGCCCTGGAGATCCGCGAGGTCCCGGCCCCGGTGCCCGGCACCGGCGAGGTGCTGATCGACGTCGTTGCCGCGGGGCTCAACCGCGCGGACGTCCAGCAGCGCAAAGGCCACTACCCGCCACCGCCCGGAGCTTCCGAGATTCCCGGCCTGGAGGTTTCGGGCAGGATCGCGGGCTTCGGTCCCGGTGTCACCAGGCCGTTCTCCGTCGGGGACAAGGTGGTCGCACTGCTGGCCGGCGGCGGCTACGCCGAGCAGGTGGTTGTTCCGGCCGGGCAAGTCCTGCGGATTCCCGACGGCGTCGATCTGGTCACCGCCGCCTCCCTGCCGGAGGTCGCCGCCACGGTCTATTCGAACCTGATCATGACCGCGCAGCTGCAGCCGGGCGAAACCGTGCTCATCCACGGCGCCACGGGCGGCATCGGCACCATGGCCATCCAGCTCGCGAAGGCCTTCGGCGCCCGCGTGGCCACGACGGCGGGTACCGCGGAGAAGGTCGGCACCGCCATAGCGTTCCTCGGAGCGGATATCGCCATCAACTATGCCGAGGAAGACTTCCCGGAGAGCCTGCGCGCACAGAACGGCGGCAAGGGCGCGGACGTCATCCTCGACGTCGTCGGAGCCAAATACCTCACGCGGAACGTGGACGCACTGGCCGACTACGGACGGCTCGTGGTGATCGGGCTGCAGGGCGGCGCCAAGGGCGAGCTGGACCTCGGCAAACTGCTGACCAAGAGGGCCGCGATTATCGCCACGGCGCTGCGCCCCCGCCCGGTAGAGGAAAAGACGGTCATCATGGACGCCGTCCGTGAAGCGGTCTGGCCCCTCATCGCCGACGGACGGATCCGCCCGCTCGTGGCCAAGACCTTCCCGCTGGACCAGGTCCGCACCGCGCACCGGTATTTCGACGGCGGCGACCACGTCGGCAAGATCCTGCTGATGATGTAACCCCGGCGCGCGGGCACTTATACCCGGTATGGCATACGCCGTATTGCTTCGGGAACCTAAACGACGGTAATGTAATTCCATACGCGGTATACACGCGTCTTGGGGCGCGTGTATGCTGTCGTTCCGCCACCGCCGGGAGCACAATGTCTATCCGCCACAGCCTCCTCGCACTGCTGCAGGACCGGCCACGCTATGGCTACCAGCTCAGGATCGAATTCGAGGACCGCACCGGTTCGTCCTGGCCGCTCAATATCGGGCAGGTGTACACCACCCTTGACCGGCTGGAGCGGGATGGTCTGGTCCGCAAGGAAGGCGCCGACGGCGAGGGCCACATCATCTACTGCATCACCCCGGCGGGCCAGGCCGCTGTCCGGGACTGGTTCACGTCGCCGGTCGCCCGCAGCAACCCGCCGCGCAATGAGCTGGCCATCAAGCTCGCGCTCGGCCTGACGCTACCCGGGGTCGACGTCGGAGCCGCCATCCAGGCCCAGCGGGCCGTTTCCATCCGCGCGCTGCAGGACTACACGAAGGCCCGTCGCGACACCGCCGCCCAGCAGCGGCCGGCCGACACCGCACGGCTGCTGGTGCTGGATTCGCTCATCTTCCAGACCGAAGCCGAGGTCCGCTGGCTGGATTTGTGCGAAGCCCGGCTGATGCAGCTCGCCATGCCTCCGGTCTAGCGGAACCGGTCCTCCCACTCGCACGCAAAAACCCGCCGGCAACTTCCCCGCCGGTGGCCTCGTCCGCCCGACCGCTCATCGCCGCCCCCGTACCGCCTGGCGCAAAGCCATACCCATCCGGATGCCGCGTTGGTAGGGTGCCTTGGGGCATATCTGTCGAGTGGGTTTGTCCAGCTGGGGTTTCTCAAGGAGGAGACATGGGCACAATGCCAGATGGCACGCCAAAAAACTTACAGGTTGAGGACGGCATCACGCCGGATCCCGCCCTGCCGGCCACAGCCGTGGACGAAGCCGTCCACAAAGCCGAAGACCGTAAATGGACGCCCGGCAAGATCGCGCTCTGGGTGGCGATTTCCCTGCTGGGCGCCGTTGCCTGGTTCATGCTCGCGATTGTCCGCGGCGAAACCGTCAACGCCATCTGGTTCGTGTTTGCCGCCGTATGCACCTACCTGATCGGCTACCGTTTCTACTCCAAGGTCATTGAGCGTTACCTGCTCAAGCCGAACGACCGCCGGGCCACCCCCGCAGAGTACAAGGCCGATGGCAAGGACTATGTCCGCACGGACCGCAACGTCCTGTTCGGTCACCACTTTGCCGCCATCGCCGGCGCCGGTCCGCTGGTGGGCCCCATCCTGGCTGCCCAGATGGGGTACCTCCCGGGCACCATCTGGATCATCATCGGCGTCGTGTTTGCAGGCGCAGTCCAGGACTACGTCGTCCTGTTCTTCTCCATGCGGCGCGGCGGCCGTTCCCTCGGGCAGATGGCCCGCGAGGAACTCGGTGTCATCGGCGGCACCGCCGCCCTGATTGCCACCCTGCTGATCATGGTGATCATCGTCGCCATCCTGGCCCTCGTCGTCGTGAACGCGCTGGCCGAGAGCCCGTGGGGTGTTTTCTCCGTCGGCATGACAATTCCGATCGCCCTCTTTATGGGCATCTACCTGCGTTTCCTCCGCCCCGGCAAGATCATGGAGGTCTCCCTGATCGGCTTTGTGCTGCTGATGGCGGCCATCATCGGCGGCGGTGCCGTCGCGGCCACCGAATGGGGCGACGCCTTCTTCACCCTGGACAAGGTCACCATCGCCTGGGCCCTCATCGTCTACGGCTTCATCGCCGCGATCCTGCCGGTCTGGCTGCTGCTGGCCCCGCGTGACTACCTCTCCACGTTCATGAAGATCGGCGTGATCGTGATGCTGGCCGTAGCCGTCATCGTGGTCCGCCCGGAAATCACCGTCCCGGCGTTCAGCGAATTCGCCAGCCGCGACAATGGCCCCGTCTTCCCGGGCGCTTTGTTCCCGTTCCTGTTCGTCACTATCGCGTGCGGTGCGCTGTCGGGCTTCCACGCCCTGATCGCCTCCGGCACCACGCCGAAGCTGATCGAAAAGGAACGCCAGACCCGTTACATCGGGTACGGCGGCATGCTGATGGAGTCCTTCGTGGCCATCATGGCCCTGGTCGCGGCGATCTCCATTGACCGCGGGCTTTACTTCGCCATGAACGCCCCGGCCGCCCTCACCGGCGGCACGGTTGAAACCGCGGCCGCCTGGGTCAACAGCCTGGGTCTCTCCGGCGTGAACATCAGCCCGAACATGCTCGCGGAAACGGCCGCCAACGTCGGTGAAGCCAGCATCGTTTCGCGCACCGGCGGCGCGCCCACACTGGCCGTGGGTCTTGCCCACATCATGCAGCAGTTCATCGGAGGCACGGCCCTGATGGGCTTCTGGTACCACTTCGCCATCATGTTTGAGGCCCTGTTCATCCTCACGGCAGTCGACGCCGGCACCCGTGTGGCCCGTTTTATGCTGCAGGACTCCATCGGCAACTTCGTACCGAAGTTCAAGGAGCACTCCTGGCGTCCCGGTGCCTGGCTTGCCACCGCGGTGATGGTCGGTGCCTGGGGTGCTGTGCTGTTGATGGGTGTTACGGATCCGCTGGGCGGCATCAACACGCTGTTCCCGCTGTTCGGTATCGCCAACCAGTTGCTGGCCGCCATCGCGCTGTCCGTCTGTCTGGCCATCGCGGCCAAGAAGGGCTCGTTCAAGTACCTCTGGATCGTGGCGCTGCCGATGGCTTTCGCGGCCGTCGTGACCATCACGGCCAGCTACCAGAAGATCTTCTCCTCCACTCCGGCGGTGGGCTACTTCGCCAACAACGCCGCCTTCTCCAAGGCACTGGCGGACGGCAAGACCTCCTTCGGAACGGCCAAGACCGTCCCTGCCATGGAAGCCGTGGTCCGCAACACCGCGATCCAGGGCTGGCTCTCGGTCATCTTCGTGGTGCTCAGCATCATCGTTATCACGGCGGCGCTGATCGCCACCTACAAGGCGTTCCGCAATGCCAAGGCCGGTGTGGTCAACATCGACAACGAGGACCCGGCCCTGCCTTCCCGCGTGTTCGCCCCGGCGGGTCCGTTCCCATCGGCTGCCGAGGCAGAACTCCGGTCCGAGTGGGACAAACTGCCGGCAGACAAGCGGCTCGACAAGGCCGCACACCACTGATGCGGCGCCGGAAATGAACGCGGTAGTTGCAGGGTTCCGGGGTTTTGCCCGGTACCTGGGCGGGGTGATGGGTGCGGATGCCTACGCGAAGTACCTTGAGCACCACGCCGACTCGGGCCACGGCGGCCCGCCGATGACCGAGCGGGAGTTCTGGCGGGACCACGCGGACCGCCAGGACCGCAACCCGCAGAGCCGGTGCTGCTGATCGGCCGCCACTGATCGACGGCCACTGATCGGTTCCTTGACCGGATTGCCACTTTCGGGAGGCGTCGTTGGGCACGTGGGTGCCCGACGGCGTCATCCGCTTTTTTGTGCCCGAAAGGTTCTGTCGCCGTTGCTTTCGTGGCTGTGCTTGGTGCCCGGTTCGCCGCTCCCGGCTCGTGAGAGTATGAAGCCATGAGCGATCCACACGCTACAAAGCCTGCCGACGACGTTCCCGTCGAGGGGACCACCCTGGACCGCGACCCTGCCCACGACGGCGGCCAGACCACACCGTCCGCCACGTTTGGGGTGGCCGGACAGCCGGCGCAGCCCGGGCCGGCAGTGCAGCCGCGGCGGGAAGCGCCGCAGGACCTCGGACCCGCCGCGGGCCGGCCCAAAGGGGGCCAGCTCCAGGACCTGGTGGATGAACCTGCGAAGGTCATGCGGATCGGCACCATGATGAAGCAACTGCTGGACGAGGTGAAGTCCGCCCCGCTGGACGACGCTGCGCGGCTGAGGCTGGCTGCAATCCACGAACGCTCCATCAAGGAGCTTGAGGACGGCCTCGCGCCGGAGCTCGTCGCGGAACTTGAGCGGATCAACCTGCCCTTCCCCGATGACACCACACCCACTGACGCGGAACTGCGCATCGCCCAGGCCCAGCTGGTCGGCTGGCTTGAAGGGCTCTTTCACGGCATCCAGACGGCCCTCGCGGCCCAGCACGCCGCCCGGGAACAGGCCATGGCCCAGCTGCAGCTCCGCCAGTTGCCGCCCGGAACGGTGATTGCGCCCGGCGTCATTATCGGGGAAAACGGTGAGCCCCAAAGGGCTGCGGCGCCGAAGCCCGGCGCGGAGCCTGCGCAGCGTCCGGGCCCCGCCGATCCCGACCACGGCCCCGGCCAATACCTCTAGGGCACTCTTGGGATTCTTTAGTAGCGCCCGGCAGGGCCGCAAAGACGACGCCGAGCTCGGCAAAGGCCTCTGGCGGCGTGCCCATGACCGTTTCACCCGGGGGCTGGACCGCTACCACCAAATCCTTGAGGGGGTGGAAGATGAAGCGCTTTACGCCGAACTCGTGGCGATCGCCGATGAACTGTCCGCACTCTCGGCCCGGGTCCGGCGGGTCTGCGTGGAAGCCCAGCGGCGTTCACCCAGCGACGGCCTCGACATCCCCGGCGCGCTGGGCGGCGTCCACCGGGCGCTGTCCACCGCGGGCAACTCCCTTGCGACAACGGCCGAAGCCGCTGCCATGCTGCGGCTCGCCGTTGGACCCGCCTCCGCAGGCGCGGAGTCGGTGCGGCGGCGCGCCGAATCGGTGCTGGAGCAAGTCAGCGACGCTGAGCGGCGGCTCGTCGAGGCCGCTGCCGGGGACTGAAAACCGAAGGCGGCCGCCCGTGACCGGATATTCCCCGTTACGCGCGTAGCTTAGCCGTGCTCCTGCGCTGGCCGGACGGACGGGACGTGGGCAGGATGGTTGGATGACCCTTTCACCGGTACTGACTTTCAATGACGGCAACACCATTCCCCAGCTCGGCTACGGGGTGTGGCAGGTTGAAGACGACGTGGCCGAAAAGGTGGTTGTCCAGGCGTTCGAGGCCGGCTTCCGCCACATCGATACTGCGAAGATCTACGGCAACGAGGCCGGCGTGGGCCGCGCCATCGAGCGCTCGGGCCTCAAGCCGGAGGACATCTTCATCACCACCAAGCTGTGGAATGCGGACCAGGGCTACGAGCCCACCCTCAAGGCCTTCGAAGAGTCCATGGACCGGCTGGGCCTCGAGACGCTGGACCTGTACCTGATCCATTGGATGCAGCCCAAGCAGGACAAGTACGTGGACACGTGGAAGGCCCTCATCGAGCTCCAGAAGCAGGGCCGCGTCAAGACCATCGGCGTCTCGAACTTCACCAAGGAGGGTCTGCAGCGCCTGATCGACGAGACCGGCGTTGTTCCGGCCATCAACCAGATTGAACTGCACCCTTTCTTCAACCAGGCCGAGCTGCGTGAGTTCAGCGCCTCCCAGGGCATCCTCACCCAGGCGTGGTCGCCGCTGGGCCAGGGCGGCGAGCTGCTGGAGAGCCCGATCATCGCGGCCATCGCCGACAAGCACACCGCCACCCCGGCGCAGGTTGTCATCGCCTGGCACCTGGCCGTCGGCAACGTGGTCATCCCCAAGTCCGTGACAGAGTCCCGCATCCGCGAGAACTACGCGGCCCTGGACATCAGCCTGGACGAGACCGATGTGCAGGCCATCAACGGCCTGGACAACTCAGCAGAGGGTGCCGGACGCATCGGCCCCGACCCGGCAGTCTCCGACTTCGCCTAAGCCACGCTTTCAGCCGGGCTGCGCTGAGCCGTAATCCCGGCCGAGCCGCCTGGCGCGCGAGCCGCGGCCGGGCCGAGGACAGCAGCAGGGGTCTCCAGGCGATTCGGGTGGAGGCCCTTTCTGCTGCCCGGATTCCCAGGCACGTGCTAGGCGGCTTCCCTGTCCTGCCGCAGCGGCACGGCGTCGATGATGGCCCACCCGTCCTCAGCAACGATGCGGCGGCTGGCGAATCGTTCCGCATCCGCGGCGTCGGCGAAGCTTTCGGTGCGGATATGGCCGCAGTCCGTGTCCAGATACGTCACTTCAAAGCACTGGTTCGTTTCCATGGTTTAAGTGTGCAGCCGGCCTCCGACAGTAATGGTCCATCAGCCCGGCGTGTTGCCAAGCCGCAGAACCCGTTCCCGGGCGAGGCCCTCTTTGCGCAGGGCCTTGTCGGCGGCCCGGGCTGCCTGCAGCGCCTGGGCCGCGGACAGCTCTTGCCGTTTGCGCGCGGATTTGAGGTCCCGTTCTGTCTGCATCAGCTGTTCCCTGAGGCTGCGTACAGTGCCCGCCAGTTGTGCCGCCAGCCTGGTGGACTCGACCAGCTTCTCCTCGCAGCGGCCCGCTTCCTCCGCGGCTGCGCGTGCCGCGTACTCAGCTTCCTGCAGCGCGGCCGTGGCGCGTTCCAGCGCCGACGGCGTCGGCGTCCGAGGCTCCTGCCGCACCGCCCGAAGCCGGGGCTGTTTCGCTCTTGCCGCCTCGGCCGCTGCGGAAAAGGTCCTGGCGGAAGTCCGGGCGGGGACCTTCGAGGACACCGGGGCAGCATCAGCCGGGGCAGAAAAGGGCGGCAGGGCCACGGCACCGGCCAGGTCCACGACGTCGACTCCGTCGGCGGAGAGCCCCCGGAGCAGGCGGCCACTCCGGACGGCCGCCGCGGCACCTACATCCGCTGTGGCCGCGCGCAGTGTCTCTTCAACCTCCGCCGCAATCGTGGCACTGATCTTCCGGCCCTGCTGCTCCGCGAGAAGTTGCGCCGCCTGGACGGCAACGGAAAGCAACTGACGCCGCGCCTGTCCCAGCCGGCGGAGTCCGGCAGCGTCGAGGGCCGATTGCGCGGCACGCATCGACTTCCCCAGGGCGGCGAGCTCCCGCAGCGTTTCCGGCTGCTGCGCCGCCAGCATGTTCACCGCCCACGCCGCCACGGACGGCTTGGGAAGGGAACGGACTTCCGCTGCCAGGGACGGCTGCTCCTTCGTGGCGGCGGCGTCCTTGGCGGCGGCCGTCCGGGCGGCCACAAATTCGTCGAACGGCAGGGAATAGAGCCGTGCCGCAATGCCCGCCAGCTCCAGCTCTCCCATGCAAGAATCATAGGAGCTGCCGACCCCGGCCAGCGGGCCGCGGCGGTGCCTTCTTCATCTAGGCGGTGCCTTCTTCATCTACCAGAGCATCATCACCGGGCATTCGGGGGCGAGCTCCGTTTGGCCGGCGCGCTGTACGACCGCGCCCGGGATCCCCGGCGTCACGTTCTTGCAGGAGCCCCGGCGGTTGGCAAGGATGAGGGCATGCGGGTGACAACGGTATGAACCATCCCCACGGCACTCCCATGCCCGGCGGTGCCCGCCAGGATTCGCCCGCCGGCCTAACGCCCGCCCCCGAAAGTCATCCCCCGTGGCATCTGCGCCGCGCCGCAGAGGCCCTGCACACCTTCGGCGTCACCCCGGAGACCGGCTTGGACTCCGCCGAAGCGGCACGCCGGCTCGAGCTCTATGGCCCCAACGAGCTGCGCTCCGCGCCGCCGGTCCCGCTGTGGCGGAAGTTCCTGGCGCAATTCCGGGATCCGCTGATCTACCTGCTCCTGGCCGCCATCACCATCTCCGTTGTTGCCTGGGCCGCCGAAGGCGCCACCGGGGTGCCGGTCGACGCCGTCGTGATCGGGGCGGTGGTGCTCTTCAACGGGATCCTGGGCTTCGTGCAGGAGAACAAGGCCGCAAACGCCGTCGCGGCCCTGCGGCTGATGACGGCCGCGAACTCCACAGTGCTACGGGACGGCGAGCTTAAGACCATCCCGTCCTCCGCGCTGGTCCGGGGTGACATCCTGGTCCTTGCCGAGGGTGATTCCGTCGGTGCCGACGCCCGGCTGATCACGGCAAGCTCCCTGGGCGTGTCCGAATCCTCGCTGACCGGCGAGAGCGGGCCCGTTTTCAAGGCGCCCGGGGTGCTTGGCGGGGACGTCCCGATCGGTGACCGGCTGAACATGGTCTACAAGGGAACGGCCGTCGCCCGGGGTGTGGGCCGTGCGGTGGTCACCGGAACCGCCATGGACACCGAGGTCGGCGCCATCGCCGGCATGCTGGAGCGGGCAGGGTCCGCGCCGACTCCGCTGCAGCAGGAAATCGCCGCCGTGAGCAAACTGCTGGGCATCACGGTGATCGTGATCGCCGTCGTCGTGATGGCGACAATCATCATCGTCAACGGAGTATCGACGCTGGGCGGCCTCGTCGCCGTCCTGCTGCTGGGCGTCTCGCTGGCCGTCGCGGCCGTGCCCGAGGGGCTGCCCGCCATCCTGTCCGTGGTGCTGGCCATCGGTGTGCAGAACATGGCCAGACGCAAGGCCGTCGTCAAACAGCTCCACTCCGTGGAAACCCTCGGATCCGCCTCGGTCATCGCCTCGGACAAGACCGGCACACTCACCCGCAATGAGATGACCATCTGCCGGATCACCACCGCCTCCGGACAGGTGGAGCTCACCGGCATCGGCTACCGGCCGGAAGGCAAGGTGCTGCTGGAGGGGGACGAAATCGGGGACCCGGCCGTCCTCCACGAAACCCGCCTGATGCTGGCCGGCGGTTCCTTTGCCAACAACGCGCAACTACGGGAGCACGACGGCGAGTGGGAGATCCAGGGTGATCCGACGGAAGCGGCGTTCCTGGTCGCCGCCAGGAAGCTCGACGGCGTCACGGACCGGCTCGGCGAGTATGAACGGCACGGGGAGATCCCCTTCACCTCGGAGCGGAAGCTTATGTCCGCGCTGGCACACCACCGGGAGGCCGGCACGCTGTTCCTCGTCACCAAGGGTGCGCCGGATGTCCTCCTCGAACGCTGCACCGGGCTGCAGCTCGGTGAGGAGGTCGTCGCCCTGGACGCGGACCGCCATGCCCGGGCGTTGGCCGACGTCGAGGAACTCTCGGCCCAGGCATTCCGGACCCTCGGCGTGGCCTACCGCCGGTACACCGCGGAGGACCGGCACGAGACGGACGTGCTCGATGAGGAGGACGAAAGCACACTTGTGTACGTCGGCGTCGTCGGGATCCTGGACCCGGCCCGGGCCGAAGCCGCCCCTGCGGTGGCCGAGGCGCGGCGGGCCGGCATCCGGGTCATGATGATCACCGGGGACCACCCGCTCAGCGCCGCGCGGATTGCCGGTGACCTGGGGATCGCAGGGCCGGGGGAGCGGGCGGTCACCGGCGCCGAGCTTGACGAGATGGACGAGGAAGGCCTGCGCACGGTCACCCGGGAAACCTCCGTGTTCGCCCGGGTGGCTCCCCGGAACAAGCTCCAGATCATCACTGCCCTGCAGGCCCAGGGCAATGTCGTAGCCATGACCGGCGACGGGGTCAATGACGCGCCGGCGCTGAAAACCGCCGACATCGGCATCGCGATGGGGATCACCGGCACCGAGGTCACCAAAGAGGCCTCGAACATGATCCTGGGCGACGACAACTTTGCCACGATCGTCTCCGCCGTCCGGCAGGGCCGGGTCATCTTCGAGAACATCGAAAAGTTCCTGCGCTACCTGCTGTCCTCGAACATGGGCGAGGTCTTCACAGTTTTCCTCGGCGTCGTGTTCGCCGGCGCCATGGGCCTCGCCGGTGCGGGTCCCGGTGAGGTGGCGGTGCCCCTGCTGGCCACCCAGATCCTGTGGATCAACCTCGTCACGGACTCCGGTCCGGCGCTCGCCATGGGCGTGGACCCGGAGCTCGACGACGTTATGGCGCGCAAACCGCGCAAACGCGGCGACCGCATCCTGGGACCGCGGATGTGGCTGGGCATCCTCAGCAGCGGACTGGTCATGGGGGTGGCATCGCTGCTGACCATCGACATCTTGCTGCCCGGCGGGCTGGTCCCCGGCGGCACCGATTCGCTCGATGTGGCCAGGACCGCCGGGTTCACCACCCTTGTCTTCGCCCAGCTGTTCAATGCCTTCAACTCCCGTTCGGAGACCACCACGGCGTTCCGGCGGCTGTTCGTGAACAAGTGGCTCTGGGGTTCGGTCCTGCTGGCGGCGGCGCTTCAGGTGGCCGTCGTCGAGCTGCCCGTCCTGCAGCATGCGTTCGGCACCGCGTCCCTGGACCCGGGCCACTGGGCTGTCTGCGTCGCCATGGCCTCGACCGTGCTGTGGTTCGATGAGCTCCGCAAGATCGCCTACGGCCTCACGCAGCGGCAGCGCCGGCGGCGAGGCGCCGCGGCGGGCCTGCCGGCCGGACACTAGGGCCGGCCGGACTTCCGCAGCGTCACGAGGAGCACGACGACGGCGACGGCCTGCAGGATGGCCACAGCCGCTATCAGCAGCGGCCGGGAGCCATAGAGCGCACCGTACAGCGCCCCTCCCGCCAGCGCCCCGGCCCCTTCGAAGGCAGCAAAGACGCCGTAGGCCGTGCCCTGCCGGAACTCCGGCACCAGATCGGCGATCAGTGCCTTGACCGTCGAATCCTGCATGCCCGTGGCCGCGCCCCAGACCAGGACGCCGGCCAGCACCAGCCCGGCACCCGGGGCCAGCGCCAGCACCGGCACGGCCGCGATCAGCAGGGGCAGCCCAAGGAGCACGGCAGCTCCGGCCCTGTCGTACAGCACGCCGCTGGCGAGGGCGCCGAGGGCCGCCGACGCCATCGCCCCCGCGTACAGCAGCGGGACCACGGCGACGGGAACGGCCACCGTCGTCGTCAGGTGAAAGGAGATGACGCCGAAGGCCACCAGCCCCGCACTCCAGAAGAAGGCAGCGACGGCGAAGAGGACGAAGCGTCCGGTGAACAACGACGGCGGGTGGCCGGCAGCGTCTGTGGCGCCGCCGCTTGCCGTCGTCGCCGCCGGCCTGCTGTTCCCAGGGTCCTGGACCCGACGGCGGAGCCAGGCCAGTAGGGCCAGGGCCGCCGCGGCCGGGATGGCCAAGACCGCGAAAGCCGCCGAGATGAGACCGGTGGCGGCAAGCACCGCCGCGACCAGGAGCGGGCCGAGCAGGGCCCCGGCGAGGTCGAGGGACTTGTGGACCGCGAAGCCGCGGCCGCGGCCGACGGGCTTGGCGGCGGCCGCCAGCAGGACAGTCTTTGCCGGGCTCCGGACGGCTTTGCCCACCCGGTCCCCGATGATGAGGACGGAAGCGAGGGCCAGCCCCGCCGCTCCGGCCAATGGTGCAAGGGCAAGCAAGGGCACACAGACGGCCGTGAGCGTGTAGCCGGCCAGCGTGAAGGTCCAGTACTTGCCGGTGCGGTCGGACCACGGGCCAAAGACGAGGCGGAGACCCTGGGCGGCGGCTTCGGCGCCGCCGGTCACAAGGCCAACGAGCAAGGCAGACGCGCCGAGCTGGGCCAGCAGGGGACCTGCCAGCGGACGGGCGCCGTCGGACACGACGTCGGCGGCCAGGCTGACGAGGCCGAACCCGATCACGGGGCCCCAGACGATGCGCCGCTTCATGCCCGGCGACCCGGAAGGTCCCGCCTGCGTCCGCTCCGGCAGCTCCATGTCCCAAGACTTGCTGACGGCCGTGTGCAAAGGCAAGGGTCACAAAGCCCCCTCCACCTCGGCACGGCAGGAAATATTCGCAAAAGGGCATATTTTTCCACTTGGGCTTGATACTTTTTGTTTGCCGTTCTGCACTGTGCCGGCACACCCACACGGAGGACAATGTGAAGCTGTTTACGCACTCGCCGCGCCATGCCGGCCGAAGTCACAAGGCGATGGCGGCCGGACTGGTGAGCTGCGCCCTGGCTGGAACGCTCGCGCTGTCCGCCTTCGCCGTATCGGCCCAGGCTGCCGGTCCGCCCGGCACGGCAATCACTGCGGAGACCGGATCCGCCGCACCCGCCACCGGATGGCTGCACACGGACGGCGGAACGATCCGGGATTCGAACAACGCCGCGTACACGATCAAGGCAACGTCCTGGTTCGGCATGGAGACCTCCGACTGCATGCCGCACGGCCTGTGGGGGACCCTGACCATCGACGATGCCCTGGCCAATATCAAGTCAATGGGCTTCAACACCGTCCGGCTGCCGTTCTCCAACGAGTGCCTCGCCGCGACGTCCATCAAAGGCAACCTGAACTACTGGGCCAACAGGGCGTACGCCCTCGAGGGCAAGACGCCGCTGGTCCTGATGGACACCGTCATTGCCCGGGCCAAGGCCATCGGCCTGCAGATCATCCTGGACCGGCACCGTCCGTCCAGCGCCGACCAGTCTCCGCTCTGGTACACCTCCGCCTACCCGGAGTCGAAATGGATCTCCGACTGGAAAATGCTCGCCGACCGCTACAAAAATGATCCGACGGTCATCGGCGCGGACCTCCACAACGAGCCGGCCGGGGCCGCAAGCTGGGGCGGCTCCGCAGCGACCGACTGGCACGCGGCAGCTACCCGCGGCGGCAACGCCGTCCTGGCCTCCAACCCGAAGCTGCTGATCCTCATCGAAGGCATCGAGAACCAGGGCAACGGCACCGCCACCTGGTGGGGCGGCGGGCTGGCCGACGCCGGAGCGAAGCCCATCGTCCTGGCCACCCCCAACCGCGTTGTCTACTCGCCGCACGACTACCCCGCCTCCCTGTACGCGCAAAAGTGGTTCAGCGACGCGAACTACCCGAACAACCTGCCCGCCGTCTGGGACAAAAACTGGGGCTACCTCCAGAAACAGGGCATCGCCCCGGTACTGCTCGGCGAGTTCGGATCCGCCCTGCAGACCACCTCGGACAAACAGTGGATGGAGCGGATCGTCTCCTATCTGGGCACCAACGGCATGAGCTTCGCCTACTGGTCCTTCAACCCGAACAGCGGCATCACCGGCGGCCTCGTCCAGGCGGACTGGCGCACGCCGGAGGCTGCGAAGCTGGCCGCGCTGGCCCCGATCCTGGCCGGTACGCCCGCGGCCCCGACGCCGACCGCAACGCCGACGCCGACCGCAACCGCGACTGTCACGGCCACCGCTGCGCCCACCACGACGCCGACGGTCACGGCCACCCCGACGGCAACGCCCAGCCCGACCCCGACGGCGGTCCCCTCGCCCACCCCGGCGACGGGCGCCGCGATCAGCGCTGCCTGGCGGCTCGCCAGCTCCTGGAATGGCGGCTACGTCGCCAACATCGACGTCACCGGGCTGCGGAGCGCCCTCACCTGGTCCGTAACCTGGCCGGACCCGAACGTCACCAGGGTGGTCAACTCCTGGGGCGTGAAGTGCACGTTCATTGCCAAGGTCTCGGTCACCTGCACCGGCTCCGAATGGGCCACGACGATTACCGCAGGCCAGAAGCGCACGGTGGGCCTGCAGGTGGATGCCGTGAAGGCTCCGGTCAATCCGGTGCTGACCGTCAAATAGTGCCTAGGCGGGTCGCCGCAGGCTGATAGCCGCCCAGCCGGTCATCAGCAGTCCGCCGAGCGCCAGCAGCAACGCACCGGGCACACTCCCGTCCTCTTCTTCGGAGGTCTTCGGCGCGGCGGTCGCCCCGGGATTTCCTGATGGTGTGGCCGTCGGGAGGGCGGGAACGGCGGGTGCAGCCGGCGGTGAAACCGCTCCAGGGTCTGCTGCCGGGGCCACGGTCGCTTGCCGGCCGGCGGCCGGCGTGGGCCCGGGAGCTGCGGGAGGCTGCGCCGGCGGCACCACCGGAGTCGTCGTCGGCGGTGCGGTGCTGCTCGCCGTCGGGGACGGGGTCGGGCTCGCAACCGGCCGGGTGGGGGCGGGCGGGCAGATCAGCACCGGGATGACACCACCGATCGTCCCGCAGGGCTCGGCCACGGCGGGCAACGCCAGGACGAGCGGCGTCAACGCGAGGGTCAGGGCAATTGCGGAAGCGTAGCCGGCCTTCTTGTTGATCTTCACCCGGACCATCGTAGGGGCTTCATACGGCCGATCGGGGATATCCGGGGCTTGACCAATGCTTAAAGCAGAACGCCGGCCAGAATCATCTGGCCGGCGTTCATAGTTCGAGCTTCCTGCCAGAATCGAACTGGCGACCTTCTCATTACGAGTGAGACGCTCTACCAACTGAGCTAAGGAAGCAACCACACGAAACCCGGCGAACCGGGCGGATCATGCAAGAGATAACTGTAATGGAGTCCCGGCGCCCGGGTCAAAATGAGCTGCTGCGGGTCGCTCAAAAGCCCCCGTCGAGCCTCAGCAGACGGTGTTGTCTGCCGGTGACTTCCCGTCCACGAGATAGCCGTCCACAGCCTTGGCGATGCAATCGTTGGAGCGGCCGTAGGCGGTGTGCCCCTCGCCCTGCCACGTCAGCAGCGAGGCATTGCCGAGCTGCTTGCGCAGCGAGCCGGCCCATTCCACCGGGGTCGCCGGATCGCCGGTGGTCCCCACCACCAGAATTTCGGTTGAACCCGTGTACTCCGCCGGGGCCGGCGTCCGGACGTTCTTGTACGGCCAGTCCGCGCAGTTCGTGCCGCCGTAGGCGAAGGAGTAGCCCAGGGTGGGGGAGTCCTGGCGCAACTGCTGCTCGTCGGCCCGCATGCCGGCGGTGTCCGTCACCATGGGGTAGTCCAGGCAGTTGACGGCGGTGAAAGCAAATGTCGAATTCGCGGAGTAGCTGCCGTTCGGCTCCCGGTCCGCGCCGAGGTCGGCGAGCCGAAGCATCGGCGTCACGTCGCCCTTCAACACGCTATCCAGGGCCTGCGTAAGCACGGGCCAGTTGTCATCGTTGTAGAACGGCAGGATAAAGCCGCTGACAAACGTGGAGGCGGTGACCACCCTGCCGTCCTTCGCAGACCTCGGGTCCGCCTCCACAGCCGTGATGATGTCCTGGATCTGGCCGACGGCCTCCTCCGGGGTGCCGCTGAGGGGGCAGCCGTTGTCCTCGAGGCAATGCTTCACGTAGGCCAGGATGGCCTTCTCGAAGGCCTTGGCCTGGCCGCTGGTGAGTTCTTCATAGCTGAGGGACGGGTCCAGGGCGCCATCGAGAACCATCCGGCCAACGTTGTCCGGGAACAGCGAGGCGTAGGTGGAGCCGAGGAAGGTGCCATAGGAGTAGCCGAGGTAGTTCAGCTTGCTGTCATTGAGCACACCGCGCAGAATGTCGAGATCCTTGGCGGCGCTGGCTGTGTCGACGTGGCCGAGCACGGGGCCGGTCTTTTCGGCACACTTGGCGGCGATTACCTTGTTGTCTGCGATGGCCTGGACCAGCCCGGCGTCCGTGTCAAGTTCATAGATCTTCGCTCGGGACGCGTCGCGCTCCTGGTCGGTGAGACACGTGACCGGGGCCGAGCGTTTCACGCCGCGCGGATCGAAACCGACGATGTCGTAGTTGGAGCGAACCTGCTCCGAGATGTTAGTGGCACCGGCATCCCGGACGAAGTCATAGCCTGAACCGCCGGGGCCGCCCGGGTTGACCAGCAGGCTGCCCTTCTTGCTGTTGTTCTTGGTGGACAGCTTGAGCGCGGCAATTTCGATGCTCCCGCCGTCCGGCTTGCTGTAGTCCAGCGGGACCTTGATCTTGGCGCACTTGAAGTCGTTCTCGCAGTCGGTCCAGTTCACCTGCTGCGTGTAGAAGCTCCGGAGCTCGGCGGGGGCCGCGGCCGCGATCGCCGGATCGGGCTTGCCTGCGTCTTTGGACCCGCTGTCGCCGCCAAAGAGAGTGCACGATGCAAGCACCATGGCCAGGGCCATGGCGCCGACAGCCCGCACGCCGATCGCTACGGATCGGAATCTGGCGGGCGCTTCTCGTGCAGACTTCATGCGGTTCTCCTCGGAGGATTGGAACGGGGCGAAGGGCGGGTCAGGACCGGGACGGTCAGGGATCAGATGAGGCTGCTGGCCATGGACTCGACGGCCAGCAGCGGAGCCACATTGGTGGTGGTGATCCGTGTGCGGGCCTTGTTGATGGCGTCCATGCGGGCCAGGGTGGTCTCGGCGGTGGAGTGGCGGGCGAATTCGTCGAGTTCGCTCCTCAGTTCAACGTTGACGAGTTCGACGGCGTTCCCCATCTGGATGATCAGGACATCACGGTAGAAGGACAGCAGGTCGGTCAAGGTGCGGTCTAGGGAATCCGTGACGGATCTTTTGGCGCGGCGCTTCTGGTCGTCCTCCAGTTGCTTCACCTGGCCCCGCATGGCCGGCGGCAGCGTGCCGCTTTCGGGGGCGCCCAGGGTGGCGAGCAATGCCACCTTTTCGGCGGCGTCGCGCTCATCGTTGGAGCTGTTGGCTTCCTCGGTGGCGATCTTGACCAGCTTTTCCGCCATCAGGACTGCGGCCGTGACGCCGCGGAGGCCCAGCGGGAACCGCACGGTCTCGAGCCGGCGCTCCCGGGCGTCCGGATCCCGGGCGAGACGGCGGGCGATCCCGACGTGGCTCTGCGCGGCCCGGGCTGCACGTTCCGCGACAGCCGGGTCCACGCCGTCGCGCTTGACCAGCAGGGCCGCGACATCGGCGGGGGGCGGAAGCCGGAGCGCCACCGGCCGGCAGCGGGAACGGATGGTCACGAGCACATCGGCCGGGGACGGGGCACACAGCATCCAGATGGTCCGCGGGGTGGGCTCCTCGATGGCCTTGAGCAGCACATTGGTGGTGCGTTCGGCCATCCGGTCCGCGTCCTCCACCACGATGATGCGCCAGCGGGCCGAGGAGGGCCGGTTCCCCGCCGTCGAGACGAGTTCGCGTGCCTCATCGATGGTGATGGTAACTTTTTCGGTCCGCACGAAGGCCACGTCGGAGTGGGTCTCGCCGAGGATGGTCAGGCAGGCCGCGCAGTCCCCGCAGCCGCGCAGGCCGACGTCTGCCTGGTCGCAGTTCAACGCGGCGGCAAAGGCCTTGGCCGCGTTGGACCGGCCGGAACCGGGCGGGCCGGTGAAGAGCCAGGCATGGGTGGGTCCCTCGCCCTGGGCAGCCTGGCGCAGTTGGGCGACGACGGCGGGCTGGCCCTGCAGGTCATCCCAGACGGTCATGCGGTCACGCTGCGCGGGAGCGGCAGCAGGGACCCGACGCGCTCGAGGATCCGTGCGGCGAGCTCGTCAACCGGAAGATGGGCCGGGAGTACTAGGTACTTCTCCGGCCGGGCCGCGGCGAGGTCGAGGAAGGCGGTCCGGATCCTGGCATGGAATTCATCGGCCTCCGATTCAAGGCGGTCTTCGGCGGCGTCCCCCGCGGTGCGGCGGCGGCGGCCCACCTCCGGGTCGACGTCGAGCAGTACCGTCAGATCCGGCTGCAGGCCTGAGGTGGCCCAATCGTTGATATCGCGGACAGCTTCGGTGCCAAGGTCGCGGCCGGCGCCCTGGTAGGCCACCGAGGAGTCGATGTAGCGGTCGGTGAGGACGATCTCGCCGCGGTCCAGGGCGGGACGGATGACCTGGCCGGCGTGGGCGGCGCGGGACGCCGCGAAGATGAGGGCCTCGGTGTGGGCATCGATGTGGCCGTGGCCGTGGTCCAGCACGAGGGAGCGTAACTTTTCGCCGATCGGAGTGCCGCCCGGTTCGCGGGTCCGCAGCACGGTGAGGCCGCGCGACTCAAGGGCCCCGGCCAGCGCTGCCGCCTGCGTGGACTTGCCTGCGCCGTCGCCGCCTTCGAAGGCGATAAACAGTCCGGAGTTCTGGGTAGTCACTGTTCTAGAGTACCGACAATCACCGACATCCTAGTGCCCGGCGCAACGCCTTCGCGGCCCTCCGCGGCGCCGAAGTACCCTGTGAGCATGAGTCTTTCCGAAGAACAGGCAGCCTCGCTCTCCGCCGAAACAGTGGTCGTGGCCGCCGGCCGTCCACCACGGGAGCGCGACCAGCCGGTCAACCCTCCGCTGGTGCTGTCCTCCACCTATTTCGGCACGGGGCCCCTCGGCGACGGCGACCGCGGCTACGGCCGTTATTCCAACCCCACCTGGGACCCGTTCGAGGAAGCCCTGGCCCAGCTTGAGGGCGCCGGCCTGCCCGGCCTGCTCTACGCCTCGGGGCTGGCCGCCGTCAGCTCCGCCCTGTCCCTGGTCCCCGCGCAGGGAGTGCTCGTGATGCCCTCGCACAGCTACGCCGGTTCGCTGGTGATGGCCACGGAGCTGGCGGAGAAGGGCTTCCTGGAACTGCGCACCGTCGACATCGCGGACACCGACGCCGTCCGGGCACAGCTCGCGCCGGCGGACGGGAAAGCCGCCAGCATGCTCTGGCTGGAGAGCCCCACCAATCCGATGCTCGGCGTCGCGGACATCCGTGCGCTGGCCGCTTCGGCGCACGCCGCGGGCGCCGTCGTCGTCACGGACAACACCTTCTCCACGCCACTCGTGCAGCAGCCGCTCGCGCTGGGGTCCGACGTCGTACTGCATTCGGTGACAAAGTATCTCTCCGGCCACTCCGACGTCGTACTGGGCGCCCTCGTGACGTCCGACGCCGGCCTCCGCGCCACGCTGCTGCACCACCGCACTATCCACGGCGGGATCGCCGGACCCTTTGAGGCGTGGCTGGCGTTGCGCGGACTGCGCACCCTGGCGCTGCGGGTGGAGCGCTCGCAGGCCTCGGCGGCCGTGCTGGCCGGGCGGCTGAGCAACCATCCGCGGGTCTCCGGCATCCGGTTCCCGGGTCTCGCCACGGACCCCGGCCACGAGCGGGCCAAGTCCCAGATGAAGGGCTTCGGCTCCGTGCTCTGCGTTGAGATTGCCCCGGTTGGCGCTGCGGACGGCGGACTGAGCGGTGCCGACGCGGCGGACCGGATGATCCGGGCGCTGCGGCTGTGGCTGCCGGCCACCTCGCTGGGCGGCGTGGAATCCCTGATCGAACGGCGCCGCCGGCACACGGCCGAGCCGGCCAGTGTTCCCGACAACCTCGTCCGGATGAGCGTCGGAATCGAAAACGTCGAGGACCTGTGGGCCGATTTGGAGCAGGCATTCGCCGTGCTGGGCGGCTAGGCTGGGGGCATGGACGGAAGAGCGCTTATCTACTATGCCGAAACAGGGATCTATTTTCTCCTTGCCCTCGTAGCCCTCGCCATCGAGGTGTGGGCCTTCTTCGACTGCCTCCGCCACAAGGGCCCGGTCTTTGAAGCCGTGTCCAAGCGGACCAAAACCTTCTGGCTGGCCCTGACCGGCGGCGCGCTGGCCATCGGCCTGCTCTCCCTGCTGGGTGGCGGCGGCGGGCTCCTCGGACCGCTGGGCCTGTTCGGACTCGCGGCTGTCACCGCGGCGTCCGTATACCTGGCCGACGTCCGCCCCGCCGTCAAGGATGCGGGCAGCGGCGGCACCCGGAACGTAGGCCCCTACGGTCCCTGGTGACCTAGTTCCCTAGCGTCTAAAGGGCGGGCGCCACGGCGTCCCAGCCCACGGTCAGCTCGCCCAGGCGCCAGCGCGAGGGCCCGTCCCGGACCGGCCAGCCGGCGTCGAGCAGTGACCGGCACATGGCCGACCAGCGCTGCCGGTTCCCGAACGATGCCAGCGGCGCGGCCGCCAGCCAGGCCTGGTCCATCGCCTGCAGGTAGGAATGAATCTTCTCGCCCGGCACATTCCGGTGGATGAGGGCCTTCGGCAGCCGTTCCGCCACCTCCGAGGGCACGGTGAAACTGCCGAACCGCATGGACAGGCTCAGGCTCAGCGGCTTCTCGGCGTCGAGCGCCACCCAGGTGACGCGGCGGCCGATCTCATCGCAGGTGCCGTCAATGAACAGGCCGTCCGGGGCCAGCCGCCCCTGCACCAGCCGCCAGAGGCCTGCGACGTCGCGCTCCTCGTACTGCCGCAGCACGTTGAACGCGCGCACCAGCACCGGACGGCCGGGCACCGGCAATTCGAAGCCGCCCAACCGGAAGCTGAGTCCCGGGCGTTCCAGTTCCTTGGCCAGCCGGACCCGCTCGGGCTCGATCTCGATGCCGACCACGCGCACGTCCGGACGGATCACGCAAAGGCGGTCAAAGAGTTCGACGGCGGTGGCCGGGGAGGCGCCGTAACCGAGGTCCACGACGAGGGGATCGGCCGCGGCGCGCAACCGCCAGGCCTGGGGTCCGGTCAGCCAGCGGTCCAGACGGCGCATCCGGTTCGGGTTCGTGGTGCCGCGGGTAACGTTGCCGACCGGCCTGCCTGCCCGGGAACCGCTGTTCGCCCCGCCCTGGTTCCGGGGGGACTGCACCCGTTCAGCCTTCTGCACCACATCCCCACCTTATCCTCCAACGCGGGGTCACTTCCGGCCCATGCGGGGCCCCGGGATGGGCCGGAAGTGACCCCGCGTTGGAGTGGTGGCGGCGGAATGTAACGCTCGGCGCCGTCCGTGACGGCTCGGCTAGGATAAAAACCATGACTTACAAGCTGATTCTGCTGCGCCACGGCCACAGCGAATGGAACGCCAAGAACCTGTTCACCGGCTGGGTGGACGTTGACCTGAACGACCAGGGCCGTGCTGAGGCGGTTCGCGGCGGCGAGCTTCTCGTGGAGAGCAACATCCTCCCGGACATCCTCTACACCTCCGTGTTGAAGCGGGCCATCAACACGGCCAACCTGACCCTTGAGAAGGCGGACCGCGGCTGGATCCCCGTCAAGCGCGACTGGCGTCTCAACGAGCGCCACTATGGTGCGCTGCAGGGCAAGGACAAGGCCCAGACCCTCGCCGAATACGGCGAAGAGCAGTTCATGACCTGGCGCCGCTCCTACGACACGCCGCCGCCGCCGCTGGCCGACGATTCCGAATTCTCCCAGGTGGGGGACCCGCGCTACAAAGACCTCGGCGACGCCATGCCCCGCACCGAGTGCCTCAAGGACGTCCTCGTCCGTCTGATGCCGTACTGGGAATCGGACATCAAGGAAGACCTCAAGGCAGGCAAGACCGTGCTGGTCACCGCGCACGGCAACTCGCTGCGCGCCCTCGTCAAGCACCTTGACGGCATCAGCGACGAGGCCATCGCCGGCCTGAATATCCCCACAGGCATCCCGCTCGTGTACGAACTGGACGAGAACTTCCAGCCGCTCAACCCGGGCGGCACCTACCTAGACCCCGAGGCCGCCGCCGTGGCCATCCAGGCAGTCGCCAACCAGGGCAAGAAGTAGGTTCACCGGATTTAACGACGGCGGCCGGTCACCCCCAAGGTGACTGGCCGCCGTCGTGTGTGCCGCAAAAGCGGTGTTAGCTGTGTTCGATGCTGTTCGGCTGCCAGGCGCCGGTGACCAGGTAGGTGACCTTCTGCGCCACCGAGACGCCATGGTCCGCGAAGCGCTCGAAGTAGCGGCTGGCCAGGGCGACATCGACGGTGGTGGCCGGGGACTCCTGCCAGTCGCTGCGGGCGATCTCCTTGAAGACGCTGAGGTGCAGATCATTGACGGCGCTGTTGGCCTTCATGATGTCCCGGGCGACTTCGAGGTCGCGGGTTTCCAGCAGAACGGTGAGCTTGCTGGCGATCAGCGCGTCCTGCTCGGCGAAGCTCTTGAACGTCTCCTGCAGCCGGGCGGGCACCACTGTGGCCGGGTAGCGCAGACGTGAGAGCTGGGCGAGGTGGCGGGCAAGGTCCCCCATGCGCTCAAGCGAGGCGCTCATCCGGAGCGCGCCGACGAGCATCCTCAGGTCGCTGGCCACCGGGCCCTGCAGAGCAAGGATGTCGATGGCGCGTTCGTCGAGGCTGTTCTGCAGGAAGTCGATCCGGGCATCGGCCGCGATGACGTCCTCGGCCAGATCGATGTCGGCGCCTTCGAAGGCAGTTGAGGCCTTCTCAATGGCCTCACTGACCAGCTTGGAGATTTCGACGAGCTGCTCCCCAACCTGGGCGAGCTCTTCCTGAAAAACCTTACGCACGTGTGCGTCCTTTCCTCGGAAATATTGCCCGTCACCACAGTGGCGGGCCTATTTCGGTTCACCTGGCGGCGCTTCAACTGTCAACTCTTGCAGTGTCCGGTGAACTGTTACGCCCCAATAGATGAACGTTAGCTGAACCGGAACCGGAATAGCAGGAGATTACGGTTCCCGCCGTGGGCCACAGCATAAGCTGGAGCCGTGGATCCAATGCTCATCGGCGTGATTGCCGGCCTGATCGGCCTGTCTCTTGGCATGTTTGGCGCGCTCGCATTCCGGGTCAGCGAGCAGCAGCGCAAGCTGGTGGACGTTGAGTTCGAGGACCCGTCAATCCCCGAGGGCGCGGCCCAGGTGCTGGCCGTGATCGGCCGGGCCTTCGTGGTGGTGGACGCGATCGACGGCGTCGTCCGGGCAAGTCCCGCCGCGTACGCCTACGGCCTGGTGCGAGGCCACACCGTGGTGCACCAGCAGCTGCTGGAGATGACGGCCAAGGTCCGGCGTGACGGCGTCATCGTCGAAAAGCGGCTCGAACTGCCGCGCGGTCCGCTGGGCCAGGGCACCATCGTGGTCCAGGTCCGTGCCGCCATGGTGGCCGAGGAATACATCCTCCTGCTGGCCGATGACCGGACCGAATTCACCCGCACCGAGGAAGTCCGGAACGACTTCGTGGCTAACGTCTCGCATGAGCTCAAGACGCCGGTCGGAGCCATCTCGCTGCTGGCGGAGGCCCTTGAGTCCTCCGCTGACGATCCGGCGGCAGTGCGGCGCTTTGCCAAACGCATGCACAAGGAATCCGCCCGGCTGGCGGCCCTTGTGCAGGACATCATCGAACTCTCCCGGCTGCAGGGCGCCAATGTTGCCCAGCAGGGACGGCCTGTTGACATCAACACGGTGGTGTCCGAGGCCGTGGACCGTTCCCAGCTCCCGGCCGAGAGCAAGAACATCGACCTCGTCGTCGGCGGCCACCCGGACGCGATGGTCTACGGCGACCAGGACCTGCTCGTGACCGCGCTCCGGAACCTGATCGACAACGCCATCCGCTACTCGCCGGAAAACACCAGGGTGGGCGTGGGGGTGCGGGCCAAGGACGGACTTGTCTCGGTGTCGGTGACGGACCAGGGTGAAGGGCTCAGCCCCGAAGACCAGGAGCGCGTCTTTGAACGCTTCTACCGCGTGGATGCCGCCCGTTCGCGCCACACCGGCGGCACGGGCCTGGGCCTGAGCATCGTCAAGCACGTCATCTCCAACCACGGCGGCGAAGTGACCCTCTGGTCACAGCCGGGGCAGGGCTCCACATTCACCGTCCGGCTTCCGGAGATGGAAGGCCAGGACGATGCCGGGGCACCCGCGGCACGCAAACCCGCCGCGCAGGCCGGCACCGCGGCGCAGGCCGCCACCCCCCAATCTAGCGACGCCGCCGGCGTCCACGAACAAGGAGCTAGCGCTTGAGCAGGATCTTGATAGTCGAGGACGAAGAATCGTTCAGCGACCCGCTGTCCTATCTGTTGGGCAAAGAAGGGTTTGAGGTTGCGGTCGTCGACAACGGGCTGGATGCCATCACCGAATTCGACCGCAATGGCGCCGACCTGGTCCTCCTGGACCTGCAGCTGCCCGGACAGTCCGGCACCGAAGTCTGCCGCCAGCTGCGGCAGCGCTCCTCCGTTCCGGTGATCATGCTGACGGCCAAGGACTCGGAAATCGACAAGGTCGTGGGGCTCGAGCTGGGCGCCGACGACTATGTCACCAAGCCATACTCGTCCCGCGAGCTGGTAGCCCGTGTCCGGGCGGTGCTCCGCCGCCAGAGCGAACCCGAGGAACTGGTCTCCAGTACCGTGCAAGCCGGTCCGGTCCGAATGGACATCGAACGGCACGTCGTCAGCGTCGGCGGCGAGCAGGTCTCGCTGCCGCTGAAGGAATTTGAACTGCTGGAGATGCTGCTGCGGAACTCCGGGCGGGTGCTAACCCGGGGGCAGCTGATCGACCGGGTCTGGGGCTCGGACTATGTGGGGGACACCAAGACCCTCGACGTTCACGTCAAACGGCTGCGCGGCAAGGTGGAGCCGGACCCTTCGGCGCCGCGTTTCCTGATCACCGTCCGCGGGCTGGGCTACAAGTTCGAGCCTTAAGGGGCCCTTGCCCCGGCGGCCGCCGGGCCCAGAGACCGGCACGAAGCCGGCGCAAAGCATCGACAGCAGAGGAGGGGCACCCGGACCGGGTGCCCCTCCTCTGCTGTTCAGGCTCTTTTGCTTGTGGAGACTAGTGGTTCGCCGTGGCGCTCGGCGAGGGGGTCGACGTCGGCGTGGCCGAGCCGGTGGGCTCGCTGCCGGCCGGCAGGTATTGCTTGTAGTCGGCGATGGTGTCATCCAGGACAGGAACCTTGAACTTGGCGGTCTGGTTGGTGCCGTCTTCCCGGATGCTGAGCTCGACAACGGAACCCGGGGCGCCGCCGGTGGTGCTGAGGATGGCCTCGTCCGTGGACTCATTGAGCAAGGTGTAGGAGTTCGGCTTGACCGGAACCTGGGTCTGCGAGCCGCCGGCACCGCTGATGGTTAGCTTCACATCGCTGGAGGAGGAGTTATAGACGGCGCCGATCACACGGCCCGGCTTGTCCTCGCCGGCGGAGATGATCATCATGTTGCGGAGCTGCAGCGGGCCGAGGTCCGTAAGTGTGCCGTCCGACGCCGAGTACTGCTCGGAGGTCTGCTGGGGATTGATGTAGCCGCAGCCGGTTACCGACAGCAGGCCGATGCCAAGTGCCGCCGTTGCCATTGCCAGCTTGCCGCGCTGGCCCCGATTCATCGCAGTGAAACGCACGTCACGCACTCCTTGAGAGTCTTGAAACAGTATTCAGCCATAGCCTATCCGTAATCGTCGGCAAACGAGGATTCGGCCAGTACACATTGGCGCCGGCCCGGCGCCTGGCCGGGAAGGCGCCGACCCTTGGCAACGACGGGGCGATGCACTAATATCCGCATTCGTCAAGAGGGTGTTGGGGGTCGGTTAAGGCCATTTTCCCCGGATTCATGCGGTTCGCGGGCACGATCCATGGCAGTCATATGCCTTAAGCGTGATAAACTGGTCTGCGGGAAAGGGGAATGTCCACATGGTTTTTGAGGTCGGCGAGACAGTAGTTTACCCTCACCACGGTGCAGCCAAAATTGAAGAAATCAAGATGCGCACTGTCAAGGGCGAAGAGAAGATGTATCTCAAGCTCAAGGTGGCTCAGGGTGATCTGACCATTGAAGTTCCAGCAGAAAACGTTGACCTAGTTGGGGTCCGGGACGTAGTGGGCAAAGAAGGTCTGGAGCACGTGTTTGAAGTGCTGCGGGCCGAGTTCACTGAAGAACCCACCAACTGGTCACGTCGATACAAGGCAAACCTGGAAAAGCTTGCTTCCGGTGACGTCATCAAGGTGGCAGAGGTCGTCCGCGACCTGTGGCGCCGCGATCACGATCGGGGTCTCTCCGCAGGGGAGAAGCGCATGCTGGCCAAGGCCCGCCAGATTCTGATTTCAGAACTGGCCCTGGCTGAAAAGACTGATGAAGAGAAGGCTGCAAGCGTTCTCGACGAAGTCCTGGCTTCCTAACAAGAATTGAACCCCGGTAGCTGACGGCTGCCGGGGTTTCTTTTTGCCCAAATTCTTTCGGCAGACCCGCACCGGTGGGGGTGCGCCGGGCAGCCGGGACGTAGTCTTGAGCGCATGGACTCTGCATCGACCAACCCCGTCACCGCGGTCATTGTCGTGGCTGCCGGCTCCGGCCAGCGCCTGGGCTACGGAATGCCGAAAGCCAAGGTTCCGTTGGGCGGTGACAGTATCCTCATCCATGCCCTGCGCGGAGTTGCCGCCGCAGGCGTGGCCCAGCAGATCTGCGTGGCCATCCCGCCGGGCGATCCGGAACTGTACACACTTTGCGACGCCTTTGCCCAGGAGCTCAAGGCCGAACACCGGCTACACACAGCGTCGGGACAGGGGGCGCAGGTTCCGGTGGTGACAATCGTCGACGGCGGCGAAACGCGTGCCGATTCGGTCCGGGCCGCGATGGCGGCACTCCTTCCCGCCACGGAAGCCGTCCTGGTCCACGACGCCGCACGCGCCCTGACGCCCGAGTCCGTGTTCCACCGGGTGGCACAGGCCCTCGCCGCCGGCGCCCTGGCAGTCATCCCGGTAATACCCGTCGTCGACACCGTTAAGACGGTGGAACCGACCACCGGCGGGGGCGCCGCAATCGCCCCGGAACTGGTCACCGGCACCGCACCACGCGAGACCCTCCGCGCGGTGCAGACCCCGCAGGGCTTCGACCTCGCCACCCTGAAACGGGCCCACGACGCCGCGGCCCTGTTCGACGCAGGCCAGGCGGCCGCCGTCACCGACGACGCCATGCTGGTCGAGCTCCTCGGCGTCCCCGTCCACGCTGTGCGCGGGGCCAGCCAGTCGCTGAAGATCACAACACCGCTGGACCTGATCATCGCCGAGGGGCTCCTCGAAGGCCCGTTGGGCGCGCGCTGGGTGGAAGGCTGAGCATGTCCGGCGTTCCCATCATCCCGAGGACCGGGATCGGCATCGATGTCCACGCCTATGCCCCGGACGACGCAGCCCAGCCGCTCTGGCTCGGCGGGCTGTTCTGGGATGGGGAGCGGGGACTGTCCGGCCATTCCGACGGCGACCCCGTCGCCCATGCGGCCGCCGATGCCCTCTTCTCTGCCTGCGGAATCGGGGACCTCGGCACGCATTTCGGCACAGACCGGCCCGAGTATGCAGGGGCCTCGGGTGTGGCCTTACTGGCCGAGGCCGCCCGGATCGTCCGTGCCGCGGGCTTCGAGATCGGGAACATCGCCGTGCAGTTCGTCGCCAACCGGCCCAAGTTCGGTCCGCGCCGGGAGGAGTCCCAGCGCGTCCTCAGCGAGGCGGCAGGGGCCCCGGTCAGCGTCTCAGCCACCACAAGCGACGGCCTAGGTTTCACCGGCCGCGGCGAAGGCATCGCGGCGACGGCGACGGCGCTCGTCTACCCGTCGAACTAAGCGCGTCCGGGGTACGTCGCCTAGGCTGAAGCGGAACCCCCATTCCGCAAACTCCAGGAGACCTCCCGTGAAAAAGCTGCTGCCCGCCGTCGTTCTTACGACGGGACTGCTGCTGACCGGCTGCGCCGGGACGCCGAAGATGAGCGTCCCGGAGAGCTGTGCCTTCCTCAACAAGGACACCTTCGTCCCCACCGGAAACCAGCAACAAAAAGCCGACCAGATCGCCAGGCACTACCAGGAAGTCGCAGACAAGGTCGCTCCCGAGGTGGCGGCCCCCATCCAGAAGATGGCCGGCATCATGAAGCAGGTGGCCGGCACGTCGCTTGGGGCCGAGAGCGCCGAGCAGACCAAGCAGCTCACCGAACAGAACAACAAGATCGGCGAGTACTGCAAGTAAGTCCGGCAGCCCGTCGTCGCACGTCGGCGGCGGGAACCCCATCGGCTAATCTGGAGCGGTGACCCTGCGCTTCTATGACACTGCATCCGCCGAAGTCCGTGACTTCGTCCCCCTGATTCCGGGCAAAGTGAGCCTCTACTACTGCGGTGCCACGGTGCAGGGCAGGCCACACGTCGGGCACATCCGCTCAGCCATCGCCTTTGACCAGCTCACCCGCTGGCTGCAGTACCGCGGCTTCCGTGTCACCGCCGTCCGCAACGTCACGGACATCGACGACAAGATCCTGGCCAAATCGGCGGATTCCTTCGCCCCTGGCTTCGAGGGCGAGCCGGGTGCCGTCCGCGAGGAGGAATGGTGGGCGCTGGCCTACCGTTACGAGCAGGAATTCCTGGCGGCCTACGACACCCTGGGCGTCTCCCGCCCCACCTATGAGCCGCGCGCCACCGGCCACATCCCGGAAATGCACGCCCTGATCCAGCAGCTGATCGACCGCGGCCACGCCTACCCCGCCCTGGATAATTCCGGCGACGTGTACTTCGACGTGCGCTCCTGGGCCAAATACGGCTCACTGACCCGGCAAAAGATCGATGACATGCAGGGGGCCCCCGACGCTGACCCCCGGGGGAAGAAGGATCCGCGCGACTTCGCGCTCTGGAAAGGCCACAAGGAGGGGGAACCGACGACGGCGGGCTGGGCGTCGCCGTGGGGCACCGGCCGTCCCGGCTGGCACCTGGAATGCTCCGCGATGGTCACCAAGTACCTCGGCACCGAGTTCGACATCCACGGCGGCGGGCTGGACCTGAGGTTCCCGCACCACGAAAACGAGATGGCCCAGTCCCAGGCTGCGGGGCACGGCTTCGCCAACTTCTGGATGCACAACGGCATGGTCACTTATGCCGGCGAAAAGATGTCCAAGTCCATCGGCAACACCGTCAGTCCGGCCGAAATGCTGGAGCTCGCCCCGGCCCGGGTGGTGCGCTATTACCTGGGGCAGGCTCAGTACCGCTCGGTGCTTGACTACCAGCCGACATCGCTGCAGGAGGCTGCCGCCGCCGTCGAACGTATTGACGGGTTCATCAGCCGCGCCCTTCGGAGCACCATGACGCAGGACGGCGCTGTCGGCTTCTTCAGCTACGGCACAGTTCCGGATGCCTTCGCGGCAGCCATGGATGATGACCTCAATGTTCCGCAGGCCCTCGCGGTCCTGCACGACACAGTCCGTGCCGGCAACAGTGCCCTCACCGCCGGCGAGCTCGACGGCGCCCGGCAGTCACTCGCTTCCGTCACCGACATGCTGCGTGTCCTTGGTCTCAACGACACCGCCACCCCGGCCGTCGACACGGAGTCCAGCACCGCCCTCGGCGTCCTCATCGAGGCGCAGCTCGCGGCCAGGGCGCAGGCCCGCGCCAGCAAGGACTGGGCCGCCTCGGACGCCATCCGCGACACCCTCACTGCCGCCGGCGTCGTCGTCGAGGACGGCCCGGACGGCGCGGGCTGGAGCCTCAAGCGCGGCTGACAGGTCGGGCCGCCGGCGCCCGGAACGCACCCCGGACCTTGCCCGGCCACAGCCTGCGGTCGAGGATTTACCTCGAGTCAGTAGACTGGAGGTCAGACGTATCAACGAATCGCGTATCTAAAAGGGTGAAAATTATGGCCAACAATGGTCGCCGGTCGGTCAAACTGAAGAAGGGCCCCTCCGTCGGAACCGGCGGTCACGGCCGCAAGGCTCTGGAAGGAAAGGGCCCGACTCCCAAGGCGGAGGACCGTCCGTACCACAAGGCCCACAAGAACAAGCAACTCGCGGAACGCTCCGCGGCCAAGCACCCGGGAGCCCCGCGCAACGCCGGCGCCCGCTCCGGTCCCAAGGGCCGTGCCACCGAGGAAGTCGTCACCGGACGAAACTCGGTCGTCGAGGCCCTGCGCGCCGGCATCCCGGCCAAGGCCCTGCACGTTGCCATCCGCATCGAGATGGACGACCGGGTCAAGGAGTCCCTCAAGCTTGCCGCCGAGCGAGGCATCCCGCTGCTCGAGACTGGCAAGCCCGAGCTGGACCGGATGACGGACGATGCCATCCACCAGGGCCTTGTGCTGCAGATCCCGCCGTACGAATACCAGGACGCTTATGAGCTGGCCGAGCAGACGCTCGAGAGCTGGAAGCGCGGCCATGTGTCCAACGCCCCGCTCTTCGTCGCGCTCGACGGTATCACCGATCCGCGCAACCTCGGCGCCATCATCCGCTCGGTTTCGGCCTTCAGCGGCCACGGCGTCATCGTCCCGGAGCGCCGCTCCGTCGGCGTCACCGCCTCCGCCTGGAAGACCAGCGCCGGCGCCGCCGTCCGCGTCCCCGTGGCACGCGCCGCGAACCTTAACAACACCCTTAAGGCGTTCAAGAACATGGGCATCTATGTTCTGGGGCTCGACGGCGACGGCGACGTTTCGCTGCCAGACCTGGCCCTGGCCACCGAGCCGGTCTGCCTTGTCGTGGGTTCCGAGGGTAAGGGCCTGAGCCGACTGGTCCGCGAAAACTGCGACCAGATCGTCTCAATCCCGATCGACTCCGCCATGGAGTCGCTCAACGCCTCCATGGCCGTCGGCATCTCCCTCTACGAAATCTCCCGCCAGCGCGCCGCTAAGTAGTCCCCGCCGGGTTTTGGCTGGTCCGGCGTTTTGGTCGGGTCCGGCGGAACCGGCATGGACAACAAACGCTCCCTCTCATCTTGTGAGGGAGCGTTTATGGTTAAGCCGCGAAATGTGGGGGAGCGTTCGTCTTTAGTGCCCGGAACGAGGGGGATCCCTGATCCAACCGTGCCATCTGCTCAGGAGCGCGCCCTGTCCCAACAGGCCAGCAGATGGTGCCGCCGACAGCGAGCGGCTGGCTCTTGCCATGAGCACTGACCAGGGACGCGCAATTCCTCCCGCGACGCGCAATTGCCCTGTCGCTGCCGGAATGCCCGCAGCACCAGGGGATTTCCGCGTCGCCAGGCTGTATCCGCCGCGTAGGGGCATCTGCGGCGCCGGCGTCATGCCAACGGTATCCCGCGACGCGCAATCCTTGCCGCGACGCGCAATCCTTCCTGCGACGCGCAATTCCTCCCGCGATGCGCAGATGTCGTGGCGCTACCGGAATACCCGCAGCACCAGGGGATTTGCGCGTCGCCAGGCTGTATCCGCCGCGTCAGAGCATCAGGGGCGCCGTTGTCCGCGGGGAGACCCAGAATCTTGACCAGCCTAGAACCTGTGGCGGTTGGCGAGGACCGGGAGTTTGGTGCGGGCTTCCTTGACGACGGCGGGGTCCAGGTCCGCGAACAGCAGGCCGGGGGCGCCGTCGAGCTCGTCCAGGACTTCCCCGAACGGGGACACGACGACGGAGTGCCCGACGCCGGTGGGCGCCGCTCCCTTGGGGTCGATGCCCACGCTCGACGGGTCGCCCTGGCCGCAGGCGAGGACCAGGGTGGTGGAGTCTGCGGCGCGGGCGCGGGCCAGGAGCTTCCATTGCTCGGCCTTGCCGGGGCCGGAGCCCCAGGAAGCGCAGACAATGTTCACTTCGGCGCCGCGGTCAGCGTTTTCGGTGAACAGGTCCGGGAAACGGATGTCGTAGCAGGTGGCCAGGCCGAACGTTACGCCGTCGAGTTCAAAGACAACGGGCTGGTTGCCGGCGTCCACGGTATCCGACTCTGCGAAGCCGAACGCGTCGAAGAGGTGGATTTTGTCGTAGCTGGTGTCCACGCCGCGGCCGGTGACCAGCAGGGTGTTGCGCACCTTGCGGCGGGCGCCGATGTCGGCAGCCCCGGCGTCGGCAGCCCTGGCGCCGCCGTCGTCCGCGGTCCCCGGCGTGAACATTCCGGCGACGATCACGATGTCCTGCTCCGACGCGATCGCACGCACGCGCCCGGCCCACGGGCCGTCCAACGGCTCCGCAATGTCGAGCAGGGAGTTGCCGAAGGCGCGCATGGTCGCTTCGGGGAACACCACGAGCTGCGCGCCGCCTGCCTTGGCCCGGCCCGCATATTCGGCCACGAGGGCCAGATTTCCGGCAAGATCGCGCCCGGTGATGATTTGAGCCAGTGCAACCCGCACAATTACCTCCATGGTGGGCGATTCATTCCAGTATGCAACGCCACGATTACGTACACTGCACGTCATCAGGAATTCGGAATTACGGGCCATTTGTTCGGCCCCGCTAAGCTTTAAGCAATGGTTATGCCCTATGTAGACACAGCTTCCACCGTAGACGACTCACGCGCGTTTCCGCTGGGAATCAGCGTTCCGTGCACCGGTTCGCCGACAATTGACGACCCTCGGGGTGCCGTCGCCAATGTGGCTGTCTACGCGCCCGCGGTGACGACTCTCGAGATCGCCTATCAGGCGCCCGGCGGCACCTGGCAGCTCCAGACGCTGCCCAACATGACCGACGGCGTCCACCACGGCATTGTGGACGGTCTTCCCGCCGGTTCGCGCTACGGCTTCCGGACCTCGCCGGACCATGAAGCGCTCCCGCTCTCCATGCCGACCCTGGATTTCGACGTCGAGGGCGAGCAGCCGCTCCTGCTGGACCCCTACGGCCGGGCCGTGGACGAGCGCGACAGTTTCATCACCAGTGTCCGGATGGCCGGCGGCTTCGACTGGGGCAACGACTCCACGCCCCGGATCCCGTGGCGGAACAGCATCATCTACGAGGCCCACGTCCGCGGCCAGACCATGCTCCATCCGGACATCCCGGAGAATCTGCAGGGAACCTACGCCGGCATGGCGCATCCCGCCATGATTGAGCACCTGATCGCGCTCGGGATCACCGCGGTCCAGCTACTTCCGGTCCACTTCCATGTGGACGAACCTCACCTGCAGAACCTTGGGATGACGAACTACTGGGGCTACAACACGGCCGCGTTTTTCGCCCCGCACCCCGGTTACGCCACCCAGGCGGCGCAGGACGCCGGCCCGCAGGCAGTCCAGGACGAGTTCAAGGGCATGGTCAAGCTGTTGCATGCCGCCGGCCTGGAGGTCATCCTCGACGTCGTGTACAACCACACGGCCGAGGGCGGCACCGACGGCCCTACCCTGAGCTTCCGCGGCCTTGGCGAGATGCAGTACTACCGCAATGACGGCCACGGCAAGTATGTGGACACCACCGGTTGCGGCAACAGCCTGAACTTCAGTGAACCCCGGGTGGTCCAGCTCGTGCTTGATTCCCTGCGGTACTGGGTGAGCGAGTTCCACATCGACGGGTTCCGCTTCGACCTCGCGGTGACGCTGGCCCGCAACGAGGCCAACGAGTTCGATCCGCGCCACCCCTTCCTCGTCGCGATCGCCGGCGACCCGGTCCTCTCCGCAACCAAGCTGATCGCCGAACCCTGGGACATCGGCTACGGCGGCTGGCAGACGGGCCGGTTCCCGGCAGGCTGGGTGGACTGGAACGACCACTTCCGCGACGCCGTCCGCAGCTTCTGGCTCGCTGACCGCGCCGCGATCGACGCCGGCGGTCACGGCGGCTCGGTGGCCCGCCTCGCGGACGCGCTGTCCGGCTCGGCCAGCCTCTTTGAGCCCTCGGGCCGGTCCAGGCTCGCCTCTGTCAACCTCATCACGGCCCACGATGGCTTCACCCTGGCGGACCTTGTCTCCTACGACCGCAAACACAACGAGGCTAACGGCGAGCAGAACCGTGACGGCCACGGCGATAACCGCAGCTACAACCACGGCTTTGAGGGTCCCACCGAGGACGAGGATGTCCTGGCCCGGCGCGCGCAGACCAGCCGCAACCTCATGGCGTCCCTCATGATCTCCCTCGGAGTGCCCATGATGACCGCCGGGGACGAAATCGGCCGCACCCAGCAGGGCAATAACAACGCCTACTGCCAGGACAACCCCATCGCCTGGATCGACTGGACCAGCACCCCGGAATCCCACGCCATGCTGCGCACCACCAAGCGTGTGATCCGGCTGCGCAAGGAATTCCTGGCCGGCCAGCCGCACGATTACCCGGCGCACGATACCCAGTCCTACTTCCACTGGTTCGATGCGCACGGCGGGACGATGTCCGGAGCCAGCTGGAACGACCCCGGCCAGCGGGTTGTCCAGCTCCTGCTCGGTTCCGACGACGGGCATGTGGACGGCCTCGTTGTGGTCAACGGCAGCGCCCTCGACGTCAAAGTCACCCTGCCCCTGCTCAGCAACGACGAGGGTACCGGCAACCGCCTCTTCGAACTGCGCCTGACCACCTCCGAACTCCACGACCGGCGCCAGGGCGTCCGGGTCTCCTCCGGAGAGCGGGACGTCGTTCAAGCGAATTCCATCAACATCTACCGCACGTAGTTCCGGCCGCCAGGACCGGGGCCGGGCAACGACCTCATGGCGAGAGCCACAGCAAAGATCCAAAGGCTACTGCCGCGGTTCCGGAGGGCTAACTCGCTGCATGATTTCGCCGACGCGGTCTCCGACGACGGACGGGCCCCAATTGCCTTTATCTGGGAGGTCCCGGCAGCCTTCCGCGCCGACCGTTCCTTCGGCGTCATCTGCGAGATCCTGCAGGACGCCGAAAGCTACGACGGAAGAACCTGTTCGTTATCGCCGTCTGCCCCAAGCTACGGCCAGGACGACAGAAGCGCCGCAGACCGGATGACCGGTCCGCGGCGCTTCCAGGGGATCAGGACTAGGCGTTGACGATCAAGCCAAGCTCGGCCTTTGACGCCAGGGCCTCGTGCCTGGGGAGCACACGGACGGTGTAGCCGAAGGACCCGGAGCGGTCGATCACGAGGGTTCCGCTGAAGAGATGGCGGCCCTTGCCGAGGTCCTCGACGGATTTCAGCTCGGCCACAGTGACGTCCGCCAGTTCGTCGCTGTCCTCCGCCTTGCCGTAGGCCACCTCGACGGACACATCGTCCGGCGTGAGCTCGTGCAGGGCCACATAAGCGTTGACCTGGAGCAAGTCGCCGATCTGCGGGTCCTCGGAGACGCCCACCGAATCCACATGCTCCACCTGGATCTGGGGCCAGGCCGCCCGGACCCGGGAGGTCCAGGACGCGAGGGTCTTGGCCTGGGCGAAGTTCTCCGCCACGGCGCGGCGGCCCGCGATGGCGGCCGGACGGTACAGGACGTTGACGTAGTCCCTGAGCATCCGGTCCGCGGAAACGGCCGGGCCCAGGTGGGACATCGTGTGCTTGATCATCGACACCCAGTGCGTCGGGACCTTTTGCGGACCCGGCTGCGACGGGCCGGCCGCACCGGCGCCGTCGGACACCGTGAGGCCGTAGAACCGGGGAGCCACCTGGGTCTCGAGCAGCTCGTAAAGCGCCGCGGCCTCGATGTCGTCGCGTTCCTCGGGCGAGGCGTCATTGTTGGCGGTCGGAATCGCCCAGCCGTTCTCGCCGTCGTACATCTCATCCCACCAGCCGTCCAGGACCGAAAGGTTCAGCGAACCGTTCAGGGCGGCCTTCATGCCGGAGGTGCCGCAGGCCTCGAGCGGACGCAGCGGGTTGTTCAGCCACACGTCGCAGCCGGGGAACAGGGTCCGGGCCATGGCGATGTCGTAGTTGGGCAGGAACGCGATCCGGTGCCGCACGGCGGGGTCGTCGGTGAACCGGACCAGGTCCTGGATCATCTTCTTGCCCGCGTCATCGGCCGGGTGGGACTTGCCTGCGATGACCAGCTGGATCGGGTGCGTCTTGTGCAGCAGCAGCGCCTTGAGCCGATCGGGCTCGCGCAGCATCAGGGTGAGCCGCTTGTACGTCGGCACGCGCCGGGCGAAGCCGATGGTCAGGATGTCCGGGTCCAGCACGGAGTCCGTCCACGCGAGTTCGGCGTCGGCCGCGCCGCGCTTCTTCCACGCGGCCCGGAGGCGGCGCCGGACGTCGTCGACGAGGGACACCCTCATCTCGCGGCGGAGGGCCCAGACGTCTTCGTCGCTGACGTTGTAGGCGAGGTCCCAGCGGCCGTGCGTTTCCGCGTCCGCGCCGAACTGCTCTCGGGCCAGTTTGGAGACGCGCGGGTCCACCCAGGTGGGCACGTGGACGCCGTTGGTGACCGAGGTGATGGGCACCTCCGAGTGGTCGAATCCCGGCCATAGGGCCGAGAACATACCGCGGGACACCACACCGTGCAGCTTGGCCACACCGTTGGCGCGCTGGGCCAGCCGCAGGCCCATGACGGCCATGTTGAAGACGAAGGGGTTGCCGTCCGTGTAGTCCTCGCGGCCGAGGTCCAGGATCTTCCCGACCGGGACGTCGGGGGCGAGCCCGGCGTCGAAGAAGTGCTGGATCTGCGAGGTCTCGAAGCGGTCGATCCCGGCCGGGACCGGGGTGTGGGTGGTGAACACGGTGGAGGCGCGCCCGGCGGCCAGGGCCTCTTCCCAGCTCAACGGTTCCGGTCCGGACATCAATTCCTGGATCCGCTCGACCCCAAGGAAGCCGGCATGGCCCTCATTGGTGTGGAAGACCTCGGGCGCCGGGCTGCCGGTGAGCTTCTGGTAGGCCCGCAGGGCCTTGACCCCGCCCATGCCGAGCAGGAGTTCCTGCTGGAGGCGGTGGTCTCCGCCGCCGCCGTAGAGGCGGTCCGTGATGCCGCGGGCGGCGTCGTCGTTGCCCGGAACGTTGGAGTCCAGCAGCAGCAACGGAACACGCCCGACGTCGGCGCGCCAGACGTGCGCCAGCAGCCGGCGCCCGCTGGGGAGCGGCAGCGAGATCTGGATGGGACGGCCATTGCCGTCCGCGGAAGCCTCGCGCAGCAGCGTCAGGGGCAGCCCGTCCGGGTCCAGGACGGGGTAGGTTTCCTGCTGCCAGGCGTCGCGGGACAATGACTGCTTGAAGTAGCCGGCCTGGTAGAGGAGGCCGACGCCGATCAGCGGCACGCCGAGGTCCGAGGCAGCCTTCAAGTGGTCGCCGGCAAGGATGCCGAGGCCGCCGGAGTACTGGGGAAGCACCTCGGTGATGCCGAATTCGGGTGAGAAGTAGGCGATGCAGGACGGCGCGCCTTCGCCGAGGCTCTGGTACCAGCGCGGCTGCTCGAGGTAGCGGTCGAGGTCGTCAGCTGCCGCGTGGACACGGCGCACCACGTCCTGGTCCGCGGCGAGGCGCTGCAGTTCCTCGCGGCTGACCAGCCCCAGGAACGTCACGGGATCGTGGGCGCTCTCGGCCCAGATCTTCGGATTCAGCCCCTCGAAAAGCTCCCGGGTGGGCCGGTGCCAGGACCACCGAAGGTTGGTGGCCAGCCGGGCCAGCGGCCGGATTGACTCCGGGAGAACGGTACGGACGGTAAATCTGCGGATTGCCTTCACCTGCGAAACACTAACGGACAAGTTGGAGCCTCGGAACCGCTTGAGGATTCTTTTGCCTAAATGACGGATTACCATCCGGAAAACGTCCAAAAAAACTGAGCGGCCTTAGCAATCTGGCCGATTTGTCGCTAACGTCGAGGCTGTGACGACTAACTCGCGAACCAGTGCCGTGTCCAAGCAAAAGCCAAAGGCCCTGATCACGGATGGCCTTCGATTTGGCCGTTTTCCGATCACAGCCGTACAGCCTGCGGTGGAAGGCGGGATGTTCCCTGCCAAAGCCGTTGCGGGAGAAAGTATCGTGGTGGGGGCTACTGCCTTCCGTGAAGGCCACGACATGCTCGGCGTCAGCGCAGTTCTCCTGGACCCCCGAGGGAAGGAACGCCAGCGCGTCCGCCTCGCGCCGCCGCGGGGCAACCGGGGCAAGGGCACCGACCGCTGGGAAGGGCTTCTGACGCCTCCGTCCACCGGCAACTGGTCCTTCGCCATCGAGGCCTGGCATGACCGCTACGGCACCTGGCACCACAATGCCGAGGTCAAGGTGGAAGCCGGCATCGACGTCGAACTGATGCTGGCCGAGGGCGCCGCCCTGCTGGCCGAAGCGTCCGAGGACTCCGCCCGCCCGTCGGCTGACCGGCGCACGCTGCGCATGGCGGTCGTCGTGCTGTCTGACGTGACCCGGACCCCGGAGGAGCGCCTTGCCGCCGGATTCAGCGCCGGGGTGGCCGTCGTCGTCGAACGGCAGCCGATCCGCGAACTGGTGACGGTCTCCGAGCCGTACCCGCTGCTCGTCGAGCGCGAGCTCGCCGGCCGGGGCGCCTGGTACGAATTCTTCCCGCGCTCCGAAGGCGCCCACCGCAACCACTCGACCGGCGAATGGACCTCCGGGACCTTCCGCACCGCCGCGGAGCGACTCGACGCCGTCGCCGGTATGGGCTTTGACATCATCTACATGCCGCCGATCCACCCGATTGGCGGCCAGCACCGTAAGGGCCCGAACAACACACTGCTGGCCGGTCCGCACGACCCCGGTTCGCCGTGGGCCATCGGCGCGAAGGAAGGCGGCCACGACGCCATCCACCCGGACCTCGGCACCTTCGAGGACTTCGACGCCTTCGTGGCACGCGCCGGGGAGCTGGGGCTGGAAGTCGCCCTGGACCTGGCCCTGCAGGCCGCACCGGACCACCCGTGGGTACAAAGCAATCCGGAATGGTTCACCACCCGGGTAGACGGCAGCATCGCCTATGCCGAGAACCCGCCGAAGAAATACCAGGACATCTTCCCGCTTAATTTCGACAACGATCCTGCCGGGCTGTCCAACGAGATCCTGCGCATCGTGTTCCTCTGGGTGAGCCACGGAGTGAAGATCTTCCGCGTGGACAACCCGCACACCAAACCGGTGTGGTTCTGGGAATGGCTGATCGCCAAGGTCAACAAGAAGCACCCCGACGTCGTCTTCCTCGCAGAGGCGTTTACCCGTCCCGCCATGATGCACGCACTGGGCCGCGCCGGTTTCCAGCAGTCGTACAGCTACTTCACCTGGCGCAATACCAAGGAGGAGCTGGAAGAGTACTTCCAGGAGATCAGCCACGAGTCTCCGGCCTATTTCCGGCCGAATTTCTTCGTCAACACCCCCGACATCCTGACCGAGTACCTGCAGTTCGGCGGGCCGGCCGCGTTCAAGATCCGCGCGGCGCTGGCCGCGACGGCGAGCCCGATCTGGGGCGTGTACGCCGGTTTCGAACTGTACGAACACGTCGCCCGGCCGGGTGCCGAGGAGTACATCGACAACGAGAAGTTCGAATTCAAGGCGCGGGACTGGGACGCGGCGGCCGAATCCGGCCGGACGCTGGCCCCGTACCTGAGCCGGCTCAACGAAATCCGGCACACGCACCCGGCGCTCGGGGACCTGCAGAACCTCACGCTGCACAAGAGCACGGACAACGCCACGGTGGTGTACTCCAAGCACAAGACCCTCCCGGACGGCACGAAGGACACCCTGATCATCGTGGTCAACGTGGATCCGCACGGCATCCGTGAGAGCACGGTGACGTTGGACCTGGCGGCGCTGGAACTGGATCCGGAGGACCTGACGCCCAACGGCGGCTTCATGGTGGATGATCTGTTGACCGGCGAGAGCTGGGAATGGGGGGAGTACAACTACGTTCGGTTGGACGCCCACGTTGAGCCCGCGCACATTCTGAGCATCCGGAGGTAGTACGAGTGAGTTTCAGCCCGACGAACCCCAACCAGCACTTCAGCCCGAAGGGATCTTTTGAACTGAACGCGCCCGGCCTCCAGCATGACCCGATTTGGTACCGCAAAGCGGTTTTCTACGAGGTGCTGGTCCGCGGGTTTGCGGACGGAAACGGTGACGGCTCCGGCGACTTCCACGGCCTGATCGACAAGCTGGACTATCTGCAGTGGCTGGGCGTCGACTGCCTCTGGCTCCCGCCGTTCTTCCAGTCCCCGCTCCGCGACGGCGGCTACGACATCTCCGACTACAATTCCGTGCTGGACGAGTTCGGCACGATCAGCGATTTCAAGCGCCTCGTCGCCGAATCGCATGCCCGCGGCGTGCGCGTCATCATCGACCTGCCGCTGAACCATACCTCGGACCAGCACCCGTGGTTCCAGGAATCGCGCAAGGATCCGGACGGACCCTTCGGCGACTTCTACGTCTGGAGTGACACGGACGAGAAGTACGAAGACGCCCGCATCATCTTCGTGGACACCGAGGAATCGAACTGGACCTTCGACCCGATCCGGCGCCAGTTCTTCTGGCACCGCTTCTTCAGCCACCAGCCCGACCTGAACTTCGAGAACCCCAAGGTCATCGACGCGCTGTTCGACGTCGTGCGGTTCTGGCTGGACCAGGGGATCGACGGATTCCGGGCCGACGCCATCCCGTACCTGTTCGAAGAAGAGGGCACGAACTGCGAGAACCTGCCCCAGACCCACGAGTTCCTGCGCAAACTGCGCAAGATGGTCGACGACAGCTACCCGGGCCGCGTGATCATCGCCGAGGCCAACCAGCCGCCGGCCGAGGTGGTCGAATACTTCGGCACCGAAGAGGCGCCGGAATGCCACATGGCCTTCCACTTCCCGATCATGCCACGCCTGTACTACGCACTGCGGGACCAGAAGGCCGCCCCCATCATCGAGACGATGAAGGACACCCCGGCCATTCCCGAAGGCGCCCAGTGGGGCACGTTCCTGCGCAACCACGACGAACTGACGCTGGAAATGGTCACCGCGGACGAACGTGCCGCCATGCTGGGCTGGTACGCCCCGGATCCGCGGATGCGCGCCAACATCGGCATCCGGCGCCGGCTGGCGCCGCTGCTGGACAACTCACGCTCCGAAATTGAGCTGATCAATGCGCTGCTGCTCTCCCTGCCCGGCAGCCCGTTCCTGTACTACGGGGACGAGATCGGCATGGGGGACAACATCTGGCTCGAGGACCGCGACGCGGTCCGCACCCCGATGCAGTGGAACCCGGACCGCAACGCCGGGTTCTCCAGTGCCGACCCGGGCAAGCTCTACCTGCCGGTAATCCAGTCGCTGGTCTACAACTACAGCATGGCCAACGTCGAGGCCGAGGCCGCGCATTCGGGTTCGCTCCTTCGCTGGACCCGCCAGATCCTGAGCGTCCGCAAGAACCACCCCGCGTTCGGGCTGGGTGGCTTTGAGCATGTGGAAGCCGATCACGACGTCGTCCTCGCCTACCTGCGCGAGCTGCCGGAAGGCAACACGGCCGGCGAGGACAGCGAAACCATCCTGTGCGCCTTCAACCTGTCCCAGCACCCGGTGGCCACCACGCTGCGGATCCCGCGGTTTGCCGGCCGCGGCCTCCGGGACGTCTTTGGCGGCCAGGCGTTTCCCGCCATCTCCGAGGACGGGACCCTGACGCTGACCCTGGGCAGCCACGACTTCTTCTGGCTGCGGATCCGCTCGGCTGCCTCCAACCCGGCGTCGCCCTACACGCAGGCGATGCCGATCCTGTCTATCGAAGGCTGACATGACCCGACCCACCCTTACCCCCGCCCTGAGCGGGCTCCTCGGCAGCTGGCTTCCCCGCCAACGGTGGTTCCCCGTCAAGAGCGCCGAGTTCAGCTTCGAGCCGGCCGGCGCCCTTCGTCTGGCCGGCGGCGGTGCCGAGTTCGAGGTGCTGCTGGTCGCGGTCAGCTACCCGACGGCGGACGGCAGCCGCACCGACGTCGTGCAGGTCCCGCTCAGCTTCCGCGCGGCGCCCCTTGCCGGTGCGGAAACCGCGCTGATCGGCGAGACAACGGGTGCCGGTGACGGTGCCCGCTGGGTCTACGACGGCGTGCATGACCCGGCGTTCGTCGAAGCGTGGCTGGACCTTATCCGCGACGGCACCACCACCCCCGAGGGCAAAGCCACCGGGCACCCCGTGGCGTCCGGGTTCCGTCTGCCCCGCGCCACCGGCGTCGTGAAGGTCCTCTCCGGCGAGCAGTCCAACAGTTCCGTGATTGTGGACGACGGCGAATCGGCCGCCATCGTGAAGTTCTTCCGGGTGCTCTCCGAGGGCCAGAACCCGGAGGTGGAGATTGGAGCCGCACTGACGGCGGGGCGCACCGTCGAGGTCCCGGCGACCCTGGGCTGGGTCACCGGGGAGTGGGAGACCGCCGCCGGGTCCGCCGGATCGCCCGGCGCCGCCACCGGGGGGACGCGGCCCGCCCACGGCGAACTTGCCGTGGCCCACGAATTCCTCGCCGGCGGGCTGGACGCCTGGCGGCTGGCCGTGAACGCGGCAAGCCGGGGCCAAGATTTCACCGCCGAAGCTCATGCGCTCGGGGCCGCCACCGCCACCGTCCACCAGCGTCTCGCGCAGGCCCTCGGCACCGCCGTCGAATCCGTCCCGGGCAGCGACATCGCCCCGGGCGTTGCCCAGCGCGTCCGCCAGTCCTGGGCCCAGGCGGGGAGCATCGTCGGCGCTTACGACGACGCCCTGGAGCGCCTGCTCAGGCTGCTCAAAGGCAGCGGTGCCGGCCCGCTCCAGCGGATCCACGGCGACCTGCACCTCGGCCAAATCCTCCAGGTCCCGGGCGGGGCCGGCGAGCCGGCCCGTTGGGCCATCCTCGACTTCGAGGGGGAGCCGCTCCGGCCCATCTCGGAACGCAACTTCCCCGACGTCCCGCTGCGCGACGTCGTCGGGATGCTGCGGTCCTTCGACTACGCCGCCGGCGCGGCCGTCCGGGAGCGCCCCGACGCGGCCGTCCCGGCGGGCTGGGTGGACGGTTGCGCCGAGGCGTTCCTGGCCGGCTATGCGGAGGTCATCCCCGGAAGCATCGACCGCGATTCGCCCCTCTTCGTGGCGCTGTGGCTCGACAAGGCGCTCTACGAAGTCATTTACGAATTACGCAACAGGCCGGACTGGCTTGCCATCCCGGTGAACGCATCACGTCGTCTCCTCGGCAGTACAGGCTCCGGCGTTCCGGCCGAAGCCGCAGCGGAAGGTATCAAAATGACAGGACCAGCACGTATCGATCGGCCCGGAGCCCCGCTCCCTGTGGACCCGGACACCCTGGCGAGGATCGCGGCCGGCGAGCACCATGCGCCGCACTCGGTCCTCGGCGCGCACTTTGACGACCACGGACACGTCACCATCCGCACCGTGAAGCACCTGTCCGAAGCCGTGTCCGTCGTGACGGCCGCCGGCACTTTCCCAATGACCCACGAGTCCGGGGGAGTCTGGGTGGCAGTGCTGGATCCTCTGGAGCCCGGCCATGTGCCGGACTACCGGCTTGAAGTGACGTACGAAGGCCTGGCACCACAGTCCGCTGATGACCCGTACCGCTACCTGCCCACCGTGGGAGAGGTGGACCTGCACCTGATCAGCGAAGGGCGCCACGAGCGCCTTTGGGATGTCCTCGGCGCCCATGTTCAGCACTACAAGTCGGCACTCGGCGACGTCGACGGCGTCTCCTTCGCGGTGTGGGCCCCGAACGCCCAGGCGGTGCGCGTCAAGGGCGACTTCAACGGCTGGGACGGCCGGGAATTCTCGATGCGCTCCCTCGGCTCCTCGGGGGTGTGGGAACTGTTCATCCCCGGCGTTGTAGCAGGAGCGTGCTACAAGTTCGAAATCAGGACCAAGCACGGTTACTGGGTGGAGAAGGCGGATCCGCTGGCTTTCGGGACCGAGGTCCCGCCGCTGACGGCGTCCCGCGTCGTTGAGCCCTCCTACGCCTTCAGGGACGCCGAATGGATGGAGGCCCGGGCCGCCCGGGATCCCCACAACGCACCGATGAGCGTTTACGAGGTCCACCTTGGCTCGTGGCGGGTTGGTCTCAGCTACCGCGAACTGGCCACGGAACTCGTCGAGTACGTCAAGTGGCTCGGCTTCACCCATGTGGAATTCATGCCTGTGGCCGAACACCCCTTCGGTGGTTCCTGGGGCTACCAGGTCACGTCCTACTTCGCACCGACCTCGCGCTTCGGCCACCCGGACGAGTTCCGGCACCTGGTCGATGAACTCCACCAGGCCGGCATCGGCGTGCTGCTGGACTGGGTGCCGGCGCACTTCCCCAAGGACGACTTTGCGCTGGCCCGGTTCGACGGCGAGTCGCTGTACGAGCACGCCGACCCGAACCTCGGCGAGCACCCGGACTGGGGCACCCTGATCTTCGACTTCGGCCGCCGCGAAGTCCGCAACTTCCTCGTGGCCAATGCGCTCTACTGGCTCGATGAGTTCCATATCGACGGCCTGCGCGTGGACGCCGTCGCCTCCATGCTGTACCTGGACTACTCCCGCGAGGAAGGGCAATGGCAGCCGAACCGCTTCGGCGGCAGGGAAAACCTGGAAGCCATCTCCTTCCTGCAGGAAGTCAATGCCACCGTCTACAAGACGCACCCCGGCGCCGTCATGATTGCCGAGGAATCCACCGCCTTCCCCGGTGTCACGGGACCCACGAGCGATGGTGGGCTGGGCTTCGGCATCAAATGGAACATGGGCTGGATGCATGACTCGCTCAAGTACATGGCCGAGGACCCGTACAACCGCAAGTGGCACCACGGCACCGTCACCTTCTCGATGGTGTACGCCTACACCGAGAACTTCCTTCTGCCCATCAGCCACGACGAGGTTGTGCACGGCAAGGGCTCGATGCTGCGCAAAATGCCGGGGGACCGCTGGCAGCAGCTGGCGAACCTGCGTGCGTTCCTGGGCTACCAGTGGGCGCACCCCGGCAAGCAGCTGATCTTTATGGGCACCGAGTTCGGCCAGGAAGCCGAATGGTCCGAGCAGCACGGCCTGGACTGGTGGCTCGCCGACATTCCGGCGCACCGCGGCATGCAGCTCCTGACCAAGGACCTCAACGAGCTCTACGGCTCCACTCCGGCCCTGTACGAGCAGGACAACGATCCCGCCGGCTTCCAGTGGATCAACGGCGGCGACTCGGACCGCAACGTGCTCACCTTCATCCGGCGCGACAAAGCCGGCAACCCACTGGTCTGCGCCTTCAACTTCTCCGGAGGCCCGCACACGGACTACCTCCTAGGAGTGCCCTCGGCGGGTGCGTGGCAGGAAGTGTTGAACACCGACGCCGCCGCCTACGGAGGCTCGGGCGTGCTGAACGAAGGACCGCTGACCGCTTCCGACGCCGGCATGGACGGCCAGCCGGCCACCCTCACCGTCACGCTGCCCCCGCTGGGTGCCGCGTACTTCAAGCCGGTGAGCTGACCCAGGCCGGGCCAGGCCGACGGCGGACTTCCCGCCAGGCGCCGCTGCCGTCCGATGAGCCCGGAATCCCCGTGATTCCGGGCTTTTTGGCACCCGCGGAGAGGGCGCTTTGGAGGGCGCTTTGTCAGCCGGGCAAAGTGGTGATAGAGTTTATTTCCGCGCTGCTCCCCGGAGTTGAACGGCCACGAAGACCCAGAAGCCTATGGCAACACTGAGTCGGGCAGGCCGAATTGACAAGGGTGAAGCGGGCGGGTAACTTTGAAAAGTTGCTCCGGAGCGATCCTCGACTGGATATGTCGTGGTGGTGCCGGGTGTGTCTGTTGTTTGAGAACTCAATAGTGTGCCAAGTTTGTTGATACCAATTTATTGTATTGAATTGGTTGA
>NZ_JBVAYU010000014.1:0-80635 GCF_055412745.1 Pseudarthrobacter woesei | reverse complement strand
GGGCCGGCACGGGCGCCTGCAACTGCGGGGCCGCCGGTGCGGGGTGCGACCCGGCGTGGGCGGCCTTCGCGTCGGCGGCCAGGACGGCGGCCCGGCTGGCGGACGCGGCGGCGCCGCGGGTGTCGCGCCAGCGGTGCAGCCAGGTCAGCAGGTGGTCGATTACGATGCCGAGCACGATGGCGAAGGCGATGGCGATCCCGACCCCGAGCAGCGGGTGTTCGTGGACCCAGTTCCCGGCCAGGATACCGATGCCCGCAGAGTAGGCCACCCAGGTGATGGAAGCAAAGATGTCCAGGATGACAAAGCGCCGCCGGGGGTAGCCGGTGGTTCCGGCGATCCAGTTGACGGCCACGCGCCCCACCGGAATGTAGCGGGCCGTGAAGATCAGCATCGCGCCGCGTTTGTCGAGCTCGTAGCGGGCCCAGTGCAGGGCTTTTTGGACCTTCGGTTTGCGCATCCAGCGGAAGCGCTCGACGCCGATATGCCGGCCCAGCAGGTAGGCCATGTTGTCACCGGCGATGGCCCCGAGGGCACCGGCGGCCATAACAAGCCACATATTGGGCTGGCCGGACGTGACGGAGAGTGCGCCCAGGGCAACGATCAGTGTTTCGCTCGGCAGAATGGGCACGAAGCCGTCGATGAAGCAAAAGAGCAGGAGAATCGGATAAATCCACCATTGTCCCGCGGCATGAAGAATAGCCTCATTGATGAATTCCACGCGGGGAGTGCTCCTAGGAAAGTGTCGGAAAACGCTCTTCAGTGTCCCACGGCCGGGAGGTATCCGCTACGTTCCGGCCGGGTAAATCAATGGGCTTTTCAGGGCTCCGACGGCGGGACAGGCTCCGCATCCTCCGGGAGCTTCCCGCGCACCCTGCTGATGACAACGTCCACCGCGATGCCCAGGCCGATCGCGCAGATGACGGCAACGATGACGCCGAGCAGATGGTTCTCCTCAAACCACTGGCCGAAGAAAAGCCCGATCGCCACGGAGTAGCTCGCCCAGAGTACGGCCGAGAGCACCGTCAGCCCCACGAACCGGGCCCGCGGATAGTGCGTGGCTCCGGCGGTCAGGTTGACCGCAACCCGGCCGATCGGCACAAACCGCGCCACGAGGATCAGCGATGCCGGCCGCTTGCGCAGTTCCGCACCGGCCCATCGGAACGCCCTCTGCATCCGTGGGCCGCGCATCCACGCCCAGCGCTGTGTTCCGGTGCCGCGTCCGATCAGGTACGCCGTGTTGTCGCCCAGGAAGGCCCCGGCGGCGGCAACCGCCGCCAGGAACAGCGGGTTGGGAATGTCGGCGGTGGCGGCCACGGCGGCCAGCCCGACGACGACGGATTCGCTGGGGATGGGCGGAAAGAAGCCGTCAATCACGCAGCAGGCGAACACGAGGAAAAGTACCCAGGGTTGCCCTGCGGCGGCCAGAATGAAGTCGTTGATTGCCTGCACGGTTTCCTAACAAACAACGGGAGCACTGCTGTGGGGCTAAGTGTACTGCCGGCGCCGGCCGGTGAACGTCGGACGCCGGCCGGGGCCGGGGATTTCAGGCGATGCGGTCGATGATGAGCTGCTGCGCCGGACGGGAGCCTTCCGGGGCAATCACGACGGCGTGCTCCAGGGCGTCCTTGGCCCGCTCGAACTTCTCCGGGGTGTCCGTCAGCAGGGTCATCAGCGGCTCGCCGGCCCTTACCAGTGCGCCCGGCTTGGCATGCATGCGGATTCCCGCACCGGCCTGGACCTGGTCCTCCTTGCGGGCACGCCCGGCACCGAGACGCCAGGCCGCGACGCCGACGGCCATGGCGTCGAGTTCCACCAGCACACCGTCGGCCGGCGCGTAGATGACCTCGGATTCCCTGGCAACCGGCAGCTTGGCGCGGGGATCCCCGCCCTGCGCCTCGATCATGCGGTTCCAGACGTCCATGGCCCGGCCGTCCTTCAGGGCGGCCCGGGGGTCGGCGTCGTGGACACCGGCACAGGCGAGCATTTCCTCCGCAAGCCGGACCGTGAGTTCGATCACGTCTTCCGGTCCACCGCCGGCGAGCACTTCGACCGATTCCTCGACCTCAATCGCGTTGCCCGCGGTGAGGCCCAGGGGCGTATTCATGTTGGTCAGCAGGGCCACAGTGTTGACACCGGCGTCTTTCCCCAGGGCCACCATGGTTTCGGCCAGTTCGCGGGCCCGTGCCAGGTCCTTCATAAACGCGCCGCTGCCCACTTTGACGTCCAGCACCAGCGAGCCGGTGCCTTCGGCGATTTTCTTGCTCATGATCGAGGAGGCGATCAGCGGGATGGCCTCGACCGTGCCGGTGACATCGCGCAGGGCATAGAGCTTCTTGTCGGCCGGGGCCAGCCCGGCGCCTGCGGCGCAGATGACCGCGCCCACGTCCTGGAGCTGGGCCAGCATTTCCTCGTTGCTCAGCGCCGCACGCCAGCCCGGGATCGATTCGAGCTTGTCCAGGGTCCCGCCGGTGTGGCCCAGACCGCGGCCCGAGAGCTGTGGCACGGCGACCCCAAAGACCGCCACGAGGGGTGCCAGCGGGAGGGTGATCTTGTCCCCCACGCCGCCGGTGGAGTGCTTGTCGGACGTGGGCTTTACGCTGCCGTCGGGCCGGCGCAGGCTGGAGAAGTCCATCCGTTCGCCGGAGGCGATCATCGCCGCGGTCCAGCGGGAGATCTCGGCCCGGTCCATGCCGTTGAGCAGGATGGCCATGTTCAGCGCGGCCATCTGTTCGTCGGCGATGGCGCCGCGGGTGTAGGCGTCGATGGTCCAGTCGATCTGGGCGGGGCTGAGCACGCCCTTGTCCCGCTTAATGCGGATGATGTCGACGGCGTCGAACGCTTCGGTCATGTTTGGGGTTTGTGTCTGTTGGGTCATTGGGGTTCCTCCAGGTGTTGGGGGCCAAAGGCATCGGGAAGGACCTGGTCCATGGTCTTGATTCCCTGGGTGGTCATGAGCTCCATGTCGGGAGCCCGGAATTCATACAGCAGCTGCCGGCAGCGGCCGCACGGCATCAGGATGTTACCGCCCGCATCGACGCAGTAGAAGGCGCGGAGCAGGCCGCCTCCGGTCATGTGCAGGTTGCCCACGAGGGCGCACTCGGCGCACAGGGTCAGTCCGTAGCTGGCGTTTTCGACATTGCAGCCGCTGACGATCCGGCCGTCCGCGGTGAGGGCTGCTGCCCCCACCGCGAACTTCGAATAGGGTGCGTAGGCGTTCGTCATGGCGGCGGCCGCGGCGGCCTCGAGGGCGCCCCAGTCGACGTCGTTCGCGGTCACCGTCAACCCTTGACGTAGGGTATGCCGCTGGCGGCCGGGGGCCGGGAGCGTCCGACGAATCCGGCGACGGCAAACACTGTCAGGAGGTACGGCAGCATGGCCATGAACTGGCTCGGCACGGGGGTGCCGATGATCGTCACGATGCTCTGCAGGTTGTCCGCGAAGCCGAACAGCAGCGCCGCGAGGAACGCCCCGATCGGATTCCAGCGGCCCAGGATCATTGCCGCCAGGGCGATGAATCCGCGGCCGCCGGAGATCTCCTTGGTGAAACTGTCGATCGCCACGAGGGTGAAGAACGATCCGCCGATTCCGGCTACGGCGCCACCCAGGGTGACGTTCCAGAAGCGCGTCGCATTGACCTTGATGCCCAGCGTGTCCGCCGCCTGCGGGTGTTCACCCACGGCCCGGACCCGGAGTCCCCATTTGGTCTTGAACAGCCCGACCCAGATCACAATCACGGCCACGTACATGAGATAGCCCACGACCGACTGCTTGAACAGGATGGGGCCGAGGACCGGGATGCTGGACAGGACCGGGATTTCGATGATGGGAAGCCGGCCGGGCGAGTTGAACATTTCCTTGTTGGCCTGCATCACGGTGCTGAACAGGAAGCCGGTGAGGCCCGATACCAGGACATTGAGCACCACACCGACGATGATCTGGTTGACCACGTACTTGATGCTGAACACCGCCAGCACCATCGACACGAGGGCACCCGCAACGGCCGCCGCGAGCAGGCCCGCGTAGGGGTTGTTGGTCAGGCTAGCCACAATGGCGGCCGTAAAGGCACCGCCCAGGAGCTGGCCTTCGATGGCGATGTTCACGACGCCGGCGCGCTCGCACAGGACGCCGGACAGGGAACCAAAGACGATCGGCACGGCGAGGGTCACGGACCCTGCGATGAGACCGGCCAGCGAGATGCTGGGGGTCCGGGCGCCGCCGACCACCCAGATCAGGAAGGCAACCACGAACAGGACAGCGAACGCGACCGGCAGCCAGCGCGGGGGCCGGACGTTCTTCGTCTTCAGGAACATCGCATAACCCGCGAGGCCCACCATGATCACGGAGAGGACCACCCCGGAGAGGAAGGCCGGCACCTCGATCGCGGGCAACTGGAGGAAGTCTCCGCCGGAGGACACTCCGAACCTGGCGGTCTCGTGGGGACCCATCAGGCCAAAGAGGATGAACGCGACGATGCCCAGCACCAGCAGCGTCACCGGCAGCTTCCAGGTCACGGGCTTGGCCGACTGAGCCGGCTTGCGGTCCTTTGCCGACGGCGATTCTCCCTGCCGGGGCCCCGGCTGCGGGTTTCCCGGCTGGGGCGACGTTGCTGTTGTGCTCATGCTGCACCTCCGGTGGTTGCTGCCGTCTTGGATGTGCCGGCGGTTGAGGGCTTCTTCTTGCGCGGGTTGAGTCCAAAGATCGCCCGGACCAGCGGCGGCGCCGCGATGAACAGCACAATGAGCGACTGGACCACCAGGACTATGTCGATGGGGGTTCCGGTCTGGATCTGCATCTGGACCGCGCCGGCGCGGAAGGCGCCGAACAGCACGCCGGCGGCGAAGGTGCCCCACGGCGTCGAACGTCCCAGCAGCGCAACGGTGATGGCATCAAAGCCATACGTTGCCGCGACACCATCGGTCAGGACCTTTTCGGTGCCTGCCACCTGCGCGACGCCGGCCAGGCCGGCCAGGCCGCCGGCGATGGCCATCACCAGGATCGTTGCCCGCGGGACGTTGATGCCGGCGGTCAGGGCAGCCTTAGGGTTGGCGCCGACGGCACGGAATTCGAAGCCGATCGTGGAGCGGTTCAGCAGCCACCAGACCAGCACTGTCGCCGCGATAGCCAGCAGGAAGCCGAGGTGCAGCCGGTACTGGCTGCCGAAGATCAGGGGGTACACGGCGGTGGGGTCCAGGATCGGGGAAATAGGGGTTGTCTCACCCGGGCGCTGGAAGGCCTGGGTGTCGAGCAGGTAGCGCACGAAGTAGAGCGCGATGTAGTTGAACATGATGGTCACGATGACCTCGTGGGCGCCGGTCCGGGCCTTGAGCAGGCCCACGAGGCCGCCCCAGAGAGCGCCGCCGGCGACGCCGGCCACTAGGACCAGCAGCAGGTGCAGGCCCAGCGGAAGGTGCAGCGCGAAGCCGACCCATGACGCGACGATGCCGGCCATGATGATCTGGCCCTGCGCACCGATGTTGAACAGGCCCGCACGGAATGCCAGGGCGACGCCGAGGCCTGCGGTAATCAGCGGGGTGGCGATGGTGAGGGTCTCCATCAGGGGGGCGAACTGTCCGGCCGCTCCTGTCCCGCGGGGATTGAAGACAGCGCCTTGGAAGAGCGCGACGTAGGAGCCGGTGGCGGCCGACCAGACGGCGGTGAGGAAGTCGCCGGGCCGGGCCAGGAAGTAGCCGGACGTGGCGGCGACCACTTTGTCCGTGCTGGCAATGAGCAGCCCGCCGAGGATCAGCGCCAGGAGCACAGCCAGGATGGTCACGATGCCGTTGCCGGTGAAGATCTTGCGCAGCACCGAGTCCGCGTCCTCCGGACCGCCGGGAATGGATCCGCTCTGGGCCGAGACGGGAACCGCCGAGGGCCGCATCGCCCCGCCCGCCGTGTCCAGCGAGGTGACAAAGGCGGCGTCCTGCTGAGGCGTCTCCTGCCCGGAAGGATGCATGTCCGGCGCCGGTGTTGCCGGCGACTCGTCCGGACCCGGTTCGGCCGCGGGGCGGGGCGGGTTCTGTTCAGTCATGGTGCTCTCCTACGGCGCCGGAGGTGGAATCCTGCGCGGGGTGGGCGGCGGGCGCCGGGATCGGTGCCGGGGCGGTTGCCTGGTTCTTGGTTGCACTGTCGGAATGGGCGTCGTCCGGGGACAGCCCGGCCATCATCAGGCCCAGGACGTCACGGCCGGTGCCGGCCGGGACGATCCCGACCAGCTTGCCCTTGTAAAGCACGGCGATCCGGTCGGCCAGTTCGATGACCTCGTCGAGTTCGGTGGAGACGATCATCACCGGGGTGCCGTGGTCCCGTTCGGCCACGATGCGCTTGTGCAGGAACTCGATGGATCCCACGTCGACGCCGCGGGTTGGCTGGGAGGCGATGAAGAGGCGCAGCGGCCTGGAAAGCTCCCGCGCCATAACAACCTTCTGCTGGTTGCCGCCGGACAAGGTGCCTGCGGCGAGCGAACCGGACGGCGTGCGCACGTCGAACTCTTCGATCCGGGTCTTCGCGTTCTCGAGCACCTTGGCCGGGCTCATGCTAATGCCCTTGGCGAACGGTGCCTGGTCGTAGCGGTCCAGGATCAGGTTCTCGGCAATGGAGAACGTGCCGATCAGGCCGTCGACCGAGCGGTCTTCGGGCACGAAGCCGACTCCGGCTTTGAGGACGTCCTTGACGCTGCGGCCCACGAGCTCTTCACCGTCAAGCAGGATGGAGCCGTGGACACGGTCCTGCAGGCCCAGGATGGCCTCGGTCAGTTCTGTCTGGCCGTTGCCCTGGACACCGGCGATGGCAAGGATCTCGCCGCGGGCGATGTCGAAGCTGATGCCGTCCACAACGTGCTGGCCGCTGGGCGCGATGACGGTGAGGTCCGTGACCTCAAAGGTCTTTTCCTGGGGCTTGGCCGGGGCCTTGTCCAGGGTCAGGTTGACGGCCCGGCCCACCATCATGGAAGCAAGTTCCGTCGTCGAGGCGCCGGGATCGGCTGTGCCGACCACCTTGCCGCGCCGGATCACCGTGATGGTGTCGGAGACTGCTTTGACCTCGCGGAGCTTGTGCGAAATGAAGACGATGGAAGTTCCGTGGCTCTTGAGCTGGCGCATGATATCCAAAAGCTCATCGGTGTCCTGGGGAGTCAGCACGGCCGTGGGCTCATCGAGGATGAGCACCTTGGCATCGCGGACGAGTGCCTTGATGATTTCCACGCGCTGCTGCACGCCGACGGGCAGGTCTTCGATCAGGGCGTCGGGATCGACGTCGAAGCCGTACCGGTCTGAAATCTCCCGGATCTTGCGCCGGGTGTCATCCAGGTTCAGGAATCCGCCCGATTTGGTGGTTTCCGCGCCGAGGGCGACATTTTCTGCCACCGTGAAGACGGGGACCAGCATAAAGTGCTGGTGCACCATGCCGATGCCGGCGGCCATGGCGTCGCCCGGGCCGCGGAAGGTGACGGGTTTGCCGTCCACAAGGATTTCTCCCTCGGTGGGCTCGTACAGCCCGTAAAGGACGTTCATCAGCGTGGACTTGCCAGCACCGTTCTCGCCGAGCAGACAGTGAATCTGCCCGGGTTCAACAACCACATCAATGTGATCGTTGGCTACCAGGGAGCCGAAGCGTTTGGTGATCCCCTTGAGTTCAAGTTTCAAAACTCTGACCAATCTCGAAGTGTCCGGATCGCGGGGTCCGGACGGGAAAATGGGGCTGCAGCACCAGCCTAGTGCCTGCGGCCGGGCGCAGAGCGGAGTCCGCTCAACGAAAAGCGCCACAGCCCGTGCGGTAAATGACCGTACGGGCCGCGGCGCTTAGCGGAGGAAGTTAGACCTTCGGGCTTGCTGCGGATTCAACCTTCAGCTTGCCGTCGGCGATGTCCTTCTTGATCTGGGCCAGCTCGGTTTTCAGCTCGGCCGGGACCTGGGAGTCAAGGTCGTGGAACGGAGCCAGCTGGACGCCGTCGTTCGCGAGGGTGCCAACGTACGGCGTGTTGCTGAACTTGCCGTCCTTGTCTTCCTTCACAACAGTCTCAACGGCCTCGCCCATCTGCTTCATCACGGAGGAGAGCATGATGTCCTTGTAATCCGGTGCCGTGAGGAAACCGTCGGAGTCAACCCAGATGAGCTTGACGTCCTTGCCTGCTGCCTTGGCTTCCTTCAGGGCCGCGCCGGCGCCCTTGCCGACCGGACCTGCGACGGGCATAACGATGTCAGCGCCCTGGTCCAGGAAGTTCTGGGTGAACTGCTTGCCCTTGTCCTGCTTTTCGAAGTCACCGGTGAAGGAGCCGTCCTGCTTGGCCTTGTCCCAGCCAAGAACCTTGACGTTCTTGCCCTTCTTCTCGTTGTAGTACTTCACGCCGTCGGCGTAGCCGTCCATGAAGATGGTGACCGTGGGGATCTTGATGCCGCCGAAGGTGGCAACCGTTCCGGTCTTGGTGCTGCCTGCCGCGAGGTAACCGGCAAGGAAGGCGGCCTGGGCCGTGTCGTAGATGATCGGCTTGACGTTGCTGATCGGGGTCTCGTAGCCAAAGTCGATGATGGCGAAGTGCTTGTCCGGGTTCGCCGTGGCCTGGGCCTTCGTGGCATCGCCGAGCAGGAAGCCGACCGTGACAGTCAGGTTGCAGCCGGCCGTGACCATGGCGCGCAGGTTGGGCTCGAAGTCGTTGTTGGTCTTGGACTCGGCCTGGTTCACCTTGATGCCCAGGTCCTTCTCGGCCTTCTTCAGGCCTTCATAGGACGACTGGTTGAATGACTGGTCGTCGAATCCACCCGAGTCGGAGACGATGCAGCCCGTGAAGTTGCTGGCCGTCTTGGTGGCGCTGCTGCCGGCATCCGGGGCAGCCCCGCAGCCGGTGAGCAGGAGAGCAGCCGCACCCGCGGTGGCGACCCCCGCCATTGAACCGCGCTTGAGGGTTGCACGCAGTGAGTTCTTCAATTTTCCTCCAGGAAGAAAGAGTAGGCGCTACGACAGGAGTTCAATGAGTGTCTGTTGGCGGTTTTGCCGCTGAAACGCTGTTTTCACTGATGGAGTTCGCAGCACTGCGCCGAGGCGCACTGATGCCAATTACTTTAGTGTCCTAGGACACGTGCAGATAGCACAGTTCACGGTGATTCCACAGATTGTTGAGAACTTGTTACCAAGCGGTAGTCACAGCTCCTGCGCAAGCGCACGCATAAGCCCACATGCAATAGCCCCCGGCGCCGGATCCGGGGAGGAAACGGCGCCGGGGGCGGCGTCGGGCGGGTTTGTCCGGGTTAGATCCGGACCAGCATCTTGCCGGTGTTCGCGCCGTCCAGGAGGTCGATGAAGGCCTGCGGCGCATTTTCCAGCCCATCGACGACCGTCTCGTCGTAGCTCACGGTGCCGTCGGCGAGCCAGGCCGCCATCTGCTGGGCGAATTCCGCCGCGTGCTGCCGCTGCCCGTTGACCAGGAAGCCGCGCAGGGTCAACTGCTTGCCGATCGCGACGGCGAGATTGCGCGGGGCCGCCGCTGCCTCGGTCGAGTTGTACTGCGAAATGGCCCCGCACAGGGCCACCCGCCCGCCCACGTTCAGGACCGAAAGCGCCGCTTCGAGGTGCTCCCCGCCCACGTTGTCGAAGTAGACGTCTATTCCGTCCGCGCCGGCAGCGTCCTGCAGCAGTTCGCGCACCGGGCCGTCGTGGTAGTTGAACGCGGCGTCGAAGCCGAGTTCCAGCAGCCGCGCCACCTTTTCCGGGGTTCCGGCGCTGCCGATCACCCGGGAGGCGCCCTTGGCCTTGGCGATCTGTCCCACGAGCGAGCCCACGGCGCCGGCCGCTCCGGAGACGAACACTGCGTCGCCGGCCTTAAACTCGGCCACCTTCAGCAGACCCGCGTAGGCCGTGAGCCCGGTCATGCCCAGCGCACCCAGAAACGCGGAGGCCGGGGCGAGGTCCGTGCGCGCCGGGGTGGTGGCCGCAGCATCCACGACGGCGTATTCACGCCAGCCGAGGGAGTGGACGACGGCGTCGCCCACCGCGCGCCCCTCGGCACGGGACGCGATGACCTCGCCTACGGCGCCGCCGTCGAGCGCGGCGCCCAGGGCGAACGGTGCGGAATAGGACTTGACGTCGTTCATTCGGCCGCGCATGTAGGGATCCACCGAGATGTAGAGGTTCCGGACCAGGACCTGGCCGTCCTTGAGATCAGGCAGGGCCGTCTCGGCCAGCCGGAAGTTCTCCGGTGCGGGGCGGCCGTGCGGGCGGGACGCCAGCTGGATCTCGCGGGTGGCGGCGGGAAGGGTGGTGGTTTCGGTGTTGGCGCTCATGCGGCGACCTCCAGGATCTTGATGTCGACAGTGATGTTGCCGCGGGTGGCATTGGAGTAGGGGCAGACTGCGTGCGCCCTGGCCACGAGGGCCTCCGCCGTTGTCCGGTCCACGGCGGGCAGCGCGATCTCGAGTTCCGCGGCGATGCCGTAGCCGGATCCGTCGCCGAGGGCGCCGAGGTGGATCCGGGCGGCGACGGCGGAATCCGTCAGGTCCGCCTTCTGCTGGCGGCCGACGAGCCGAAGCGCGGAATGGAAGCACGCCGCGTACCCGGCGGCGAAGAGCTGCTCGGGGTTGGTTCCTTCGCCGTTGCCGCCGAGTTCCACGGGGCTGGCCAGGGCAACGCTGAGCTTGCCGTCCTGGGTGACGGCGGTGCCGTCCCGGCCTTCGCCCGAGGCTAGTGCTTCTGCGGTGTAGAGAGTCTTCAAGGGGTTCCGATCTGTTGGGAAAAGGTGTTGGGACCGCGGTGTCCAGCGGGAAAATCGCCGGAAGCCTGCGGAGTCGCCGTAGTCTTCCGGCGAAGTGGCGCTCCTCCCGCGATTTCGACGTCGGCCGCGTCGTCCGACGTCGGCCGCGCAGGCAGGGAGGTGGTCAGCGGGTGCGGTGGAGCGCGGCGGCGAGCCGGCCGAGCGTCTCGCGCAGCTGGTCAAGTTCAGCGGCCGAGAGCCCGGCGGCGTCCGCGAGCCGCTGCGGGATGCCGGCGGCCTCGGCGCTCAGCGCGGAGCCGGCGTCGGTCAGGAAGATCTCCACCCGGCGCTCGTCTTCCGCGGACCGGCGCCGTTCCACCAGGGTCAGGGCTTCGAGCCGCTTGAGCAGCGGCGACAGGGTGCCGGAATCGAGCCCGAGCTCCTCTCCCAGTTCCCGCACACTGCGGGGATGCTCTTCCCAGAGCACCAGCATCACGAGGTACTGCGGGTAGGTCAGGCCGAGCCCCTCGAGCATGGGCCGGTAGGCCGCCGTGGCAGCGCGCGAGGCCGAGTACATGGCAAAGCAGACCTGCCGGCTGAGGCGGGGTGCGTTGAGGCTTGGAGCCGTAAGGGGAGCGTCGGTCATAACACCACGATAGTCCACAATTGAATTGTGCACAACCTAAATGGATGGCGTGCGGAGGAAACGATGCGTCGTGCATACGGGGTTTAGAGGTCGCGGAGGGTACGGAGGGCAGCGGCTGTCAAGACCTGGATGCCCAGCCCCAGGGCGCGTTCGTCGAGGATGTAGTCGCCGCGGTGCAGGTCGTACTCTTCGCCGCCGGGAGTCTTGGTGCCGAGCCGCATCATGGCGCCCGGAAGGTCCGCCAGGAACCAGGCGAAGTCTTCCCCACCCATGGACTGCGGGGTCAGGACCACGGCGCCTTCGCCGATCTCGGCGCGGGCGGCGGCCTCGATCAGGGCGGTCTCATGTTCCGAGTTCACCACGGGAGGCACGCCGCGGGTGTGTTCCAGGTGCACGTCGACGCCGTAGGGTGCAGCGATCTGCTGCACGACGTCGTCGAGGATCTCGCCGGCGCTGTGCCAGGCATCGCGGTCCAGGCAGCGCATGGTGCCGGCCATGTATCCGCTGGCCGGAATGGCGTTGGGGGCGGAACCGGCGGAGATCTGGCCCCAGACCACGGAGACGCCGCTGCGGACGTCGACCCGGCGGGACAGCACTGCCGGGACGTTGACCGCGATCTGCGCGAGGGCGAAGACGAGTTCCTCGGTCAGGTGCGGGCGTGAGGTGTGACCGCCGCGTCCGGTGAGTTCAATCTTGATCGTGTCCGAGGCTGAGGTGATGGCGCCGATCCGGGTACCGATCTTTCCCACGTCGATCCGGGGGTCGCAATGCAGTGCGAAGATGCGGGGCACGCCCTCGAGGACGCCCTGCTCGATGCAGGCCTGGGCGCCGCCGGGCATGGTTTCCTCGGCGGGCTGGAAGATGATCCGCACCGAACCGCGCAGCGGTTTCTCCTCGTGCATGCGCTGCAGGATCAGGGCGGCCCCAAGCATCGTGGTGGTGTGGACATCGTGCCCGCAGGCATGCGTGACGCCGTGGTTCTTCGAAGCGAACCCGAGGCCGGTTTCCTCGATGATGGGCAGGGCATCGATGTCCCCGCGGAGGGCGGTGGCGATGGGGCCTTCGCCGATATCCACCGTCAGGCCTGTGCCTTCGAGGCGGCGGGGCCTGAGTCCGGCTTCCTCGAGGCGCTTCACGAGTTTGTCCGTGGTGCGGAACTCCTTGAAGGACAGCTCCGGGTGCGCATGCAAGTCACGTCGGAAAGCGATCAGCTCCGGCAGGATTGGCTCCAGCCACGGCCCCACCAAAGTGGTGGGCTCAGCTTCAGTAGTGTAATTGCGCACGGAATAACTCTAGCGAGCGCACAAAAAATAGCGGCATCGCGTACGGCGCGTTACGGTTTGCGGAACATCCGCCGCCGGAACGGGCGCCCCGCAGGAGCTAAAGGACGTCCGTGTCACCGCTGGCCTTCAGCGCGTCAACGGCCTGCTTCACGCGCTGGGAGTGTTCCTTGGTGGTGACCAGCAGGGCATCCGGGGTGTCGACAATGACCACGTCCTTGATACCGATCAGCGCAATCACGCGCTTGGTGTCGGACACGACGACGCCGCTGGCATTTTCGGTAAAGACGCGGGCGCCCTCGCCGATCACGGTGACGTCGTCGACCTCCTTGGCGCTGTTGAGCCGGCCCACCGAGGCGAAGTCCCCGACGTCGTCCCAGCGGAACGTTCCGGGGACCACAGCGACGTCTCCGGCGGCAGCGGCCGGTTCTGCGACGGCGTAGTCGATGGCGATCTTGGGCAGGGTGGGCCAGACGCGGGCCGTAACCTCGTCGCGCTGCGGCGTGTCCCAGGCCTTGGCAATTTCCTGCAGCCCGGCGAAGAGCTCGGGCTGGTTGGCTTCCAGGTGCTTGAGCATCAGCGAGACGGGGGCGACGAACATGCCGGCGTTCCAGACGTACTCGCCGCTGTCCACGTACTGCTGGGCCACTTCCTCGCTCGGCTTCTCCACGAACTCGACGACGGCCTGGGCGCTCGGGGCGCCGGGCACGCTGAGGTTTTCGCCCGCCCGGATGTAGCCGAAGCCTGTGGACGGGTGGGTCGGCTTGATTCCGATGGTGACGATCTTGCCGGCCGCGGCGGTGTGGATGGCCTCCCGGACGGCGTCCTGGAAGAGGTTGTCCGGGCTGATGACCTGGTCTGCGGCGAAGGAGCCCATGATCGCGTCCGGATCCCGCTCGTGCAGGATCGCCGCGGCAAGGCCGATTGCCGCCCCGGAATCCTTCGGCTCGCTTTCGAGTACCAGATCGGCGTCCTGGACCTCGGGAAGCTGGCGACAGACGGCGGCGCGGTGGGCGGTTCCGGTCACCACGAGGACACGTTTGCCGGCAAGCGGCTCGAGGCGGTCGTAGGTTGCACGCAGCAAAGTGCTGCCCGAACCCGTGAGGTCGTGCAGGAACTTGGGGGCGGCTGCCCGCGACAGGGGCCAGAGGCGGGTCCCCACACCACCCGCCGGAATCACCGCAATAAAACGGCTCAGGGGTGAATCGTGGCTTGTCACTTTGTCAGTAGTCATCACGGCTACTTTAGCCGAAGGCGATGCGCAAGCCCCTTAACATGGCACCGGGCCCGGGCGGAGGGCTCCCCCGCGCACAAGGGAATGTGGCGTTCGTCTCAAAACCGGCCGAAAACCCCGCCGGGCGTCGTCACCAACGAGTGGCTGAATTGAATAAGCTGTGAGCGAAGCCTAGATTTAGGCTTGAGCTTACGAGTGCTCTCGCAGCAGGCGTTCCCCCCGCGTGGATCCCATGCCAGCGCCGCTGTGTTGCAGGGAGGTTTATTCAGTGCCGACAAAACCAGCTGGCACCTTGTATCGCGGCCGTGAAGGCATGTGGTCTTGGGTTGGACACCGTATTACCGGTGTAGTGATTTTCTTCTTCTTGTTGGTCCATGTGCTGGACACCTCATTGGTGCGTGTGTCCCCCGAGGCTTACACCGCCGTGATCGGTGCCTACAAGAACCCCCTGATGGCCCTGGGTGAAACGGGCCTTGTCGCAGCGATCGTGTTCCATGCCTTCAACGGCCTGCGGATCATCGCCGTCGACTTCTGGAAGAAGGGCGCCAAGTACCAGCGCCAGATGCTGTGGACGGTGCTGGTTCTTTGGGCCGTCGTCATGGTGGGCTTCTCCATCCGCCACCTTTCCCTCGCCCTCGGAGGTCACTAAGCCATGAGTGCAACTGAAATCCAGAGTCCCCGCAGCGCAAAGGCGAAGGTCGGCAGCGACCGGATTGCCCCGCAGTACCGGCGCAACGGTGCCTCCCGGGGCAATTTCGAAATGATCGCATGGCTTTTCATGCGGCTTTCCGGCGTTGTCCTTGTTGTCCTGATCTTCGGGCACCTGACCGTCAACCTGCTCGTGGGCGAGGGCATCAAGGCCATCGACTTCGGCTTCGTTGCCGGCAAATGGGCCGACCCGTTCTGGCAGGCCTGGGATCTGGCGATGCTGTGGCTCGCCATGCTGCACGGTACCAACGGCGTCCGCACGATCATCAATGACTACGCCGAAAAGGACGCGACCCGTCTGTGGCTTAAGATCGTGCTCTATGCGGCCACCACCGTCATCATCGTCCTTGGCACCATGGTCATCTTCACCTTTGACCCGTGCCCCGTGGTCAACGGTGTCCAGCTGCCCGGCGGATTCTGCCCCGCGCCGTAGCGGCACAGCCGTTCAGGCCCTCCCGCACGGCGGGGCCCAAAACGGCATCCGATCCTGCCTGCCACGCGCAGGCAGGAGTTTCACTGGGCAGGCTCCGCCGCCCCGTGGTTTGTTAGCGAATTTTGAGAGAAAGAGCGTCTGGTATGCAGGTCCATAAGTACGACGTCGTCATCGTCGGTGCCGGTGGCGCCGGGATGCGCGCGGCGATCGAATCAGGTCAGCGCGCGCGAACAGCAGTACTGACCAAGCTCTATCCCACCCGCTCCCACACGGGCGCGGCGCAGGGCGGCATGTGTGCAGCGCTTGCCAACGTCGAGGAAGACAACTGGGAGTGGCACACGTTCGACACCATCAAGGGCGGCGACTACCTGGTTGACCAGGACGCCGCCGAGGTCATGGCGAAAGAAGCGATCGACGCCGTCCTGGACCTGGAAAAGATGGGCCTGCCGTTCAACCGCACCCCGGAGGGCCGGATTGACCAGCGCCGTTTCGGCGGCCACACCCGCGACCACGGCAAGGCACCGGTCCGCCGCGCCTGCTACGCCGCCGACCGCACCGGCCACATGATCCTGCAGACCTTGTACCAAAACTGCGTCAAACACAACGTTGAGTTCTACAACGAGTACTACGTCCTTGACCTGCTGACCGTCGAGGAAGACGCTGTCCGCGAGGACGGCACCCCGTACAAGCAGAAGCGCGTGGCCGGCGTCGTCTCCTACGACCTCGCCTCCGGTGAACTGCATGTCTTCCAGGCCAAGTCCGTGGTGTTCGCCACCGGCGGCGCCGGCAAGGTCTTCAAGACGACCTCCAACGCCCACACCCTCACCGGTGACGGCATGGGCATTGCGTTCCGCCGCGGCATTCCGCTGGAGGACATGGAGTTCTTCCAGTTCCACCCGACAGGCCTCGCCGGCCTGGGCATCCTCCTCTCCGAGGCCGCCCGCGGCGAAGGCGCCATCCTGCGCAACTCCGAGGGTGAGCGCTTTATGGAGCGCTACGCGCCCACCATCAAGGACCTCGCACCCCGGGACATCGTGGCCCGCTCCATGGCCAACGAAGTCCGTGAGGGACGCGGCTGCGGCCCGAACAAGGACTACGTCCTGCTGGACCTGACCCACCTTGAGCCGGCGCACATCGACGCCAAGCTGCCGGACATCACCGAGTTCGCCCGCACCTACCTGGGTGTTGAGCCCTACACGGAGCCGGTCCCGGTGTTCCCCACGGCGCACTATGCCATGGGCGGCATCCCCACCACCATCAGCGCCGAGGTGCTCCAGGACAACGACACCGTCGTCCCGGGACTCTACGCCGCCGGTGAGGTTGCCTGCGTGTCCGTGCACGGATCCAACCGGCTGGGCACCAACTCGCTGCTGGACATCAACGTCTTCGGCAAGCGCGCCGGCATCGCCGCCGCCGAGTACGCCAAGACCGCTGATTTTGTGGAGCTCCCCGCCGAGGCGGAGGCCTACACACTGAACCTGCTGGACCACGTCCGCACCTCGGACGGCAGCGAAAAGGTCGCCGCAATCCGCAAGGAACTGCAGGACACCATGGACGCGAACATGCAGGTGTTCCGCACCGCGGACACGCTGAACCAGGTCCTGACGGACATCGCATCCTTCGAGGAGCGGTACCAGCGCATCAGCGTCCAGGACAAGGGCAAGCGCTTCAACCTGGACCTGCTCGAGGCCGTGGAACTGGGCTTCCTGCTGGAACTGGCCAAGGTCATGACCGTGGCCGCCCTGCACCGCGAGGAATCCCGCGGCGGCCACTTCCGCGAGGACTTCCCCGAGCGAGACGACGAAAAATTCATGAAGCACTCCATGGCGTACAAGGATGAGCATGCTCCGGCGGACGGGGCTGCGGGAACCGCAAAAACAACAGCGGGCATCCGGCTGGCCACCAAACCGGTGGTCTTTACGCGTTACGAGCCGATGGTGAGGAAGTACTAAGATGACCGCTGAACTCGCTGAGCCAGCCTCCAAGATCGAACTGCCCGCCCACATCGGGGGCGGCGGGGACATCCCGTCCTTCGACGTCCACCTGCGGGTGCGCCGCTACAACCCGGAGGTCTCCGACGAGTCCACCTGGGATGACTTCAAGGTCACCATGTACGGCACCGACCGTGTCCTCGACGCCCTGCACAAGATCAAGTGGGAAATCGACGGCAGCGTCTCCTTCCGCCGTTCCTGTGCCCACGGCGTCTGTGGTTCCGATGCCATGCGCATCAACGGCCGCAACCGCCTCGCCTGCAAGACCCTGCTGAAGGACCTGGACACGTCCAAGCCCATCACGGTCGAGCCGATCAAGGGCCTCCCGGTCGAGAAAGACCTGATCGTGGACATGGAACCGTTCTTCCAGTCCTTCCGTGAAGTGATGCCCTTCCTGATCAACCGGGGCCACGAGCCCACCAAGGAACGCCTGCAGTCCGCCGAGGACCGCGAACGGTTCGACGACACCACCAAGTGCATCCTCTGCGCCGCGTGCACCTCGTCCTGCCCGGTGTTCTGGACCGACGGCCAGTACTTCGGCCCGGCGGCGATCGTGAATGCCCACCGCTTCATCTTCGATTCCCGTGATGATGCCGGCGACATGCGCCTGGAGATCCTCAACGACAAGGAAGGCGTGTGGCGCTGCCGCACCACCTTCAACTGCACCGAGGCGTGCCCCCGCGGCATCCAGGTCACGCAGGCGATCGCCGAGGTCAAGCAGGCCATCCTGTCCCGCAAGATCTAGCGACTCGTTTGCCAGAACATAGACAACAGAAGCACGACGACGGCGCCACTCACCTTCCGGTGGGGGCGCCGTCGTCGTTCCACCTCGATGAGGACCGGGCGGCCGTCATGTGCCGACGGCCAGGGCACGCGCGGCGAAGATTATTTCGGCGTGGACCGATCAGTACCTCGACGCCTGAACGCGGCGGCGAGGGGGCGCCTCCGGACCTCGGGCTCCACGGGAGTCTTGCCGGGCTGGACCTGGCGGGCGCCCCACCCGGTCCTCTTGTTGGCCGGCCGCGTCTTGAGGTCCTGCTCCCGGATCGCCGCCCAGGCGGCGCAGAGCACGTAGACCTGACTGACCAGGTTGAACCAGATCAGCAGGCCGATGATGATGGCGAAGGGTGCCAGGATGGGGTTTTTGCCCGCACTGGCCAGCAGCTGGGTGCTGAAGATCTGCAGCACGGTGGTGCCCACCGCGGCGAGGAATGTGCCTTCCAGCAGTGAACGCCGGGCCAGCTTCAGCCCCGCGGCAACCCGAAACATGATCACAGCGGTGGCCCAGCCGAGCAGCAGCGGCACAACAATCTTGACGGCGGTCGTCAGGGGGCCCGCCAGCAGGGGATCGAGGCTCAGCTGCCCGGTCACCCAGCCCGCCGCCGTACCGAACACCAAAGAGGCTCCCGAGCTGATGATCAGGGCCACGCCAAGCAGCAGGAGGGTGCCGGCGTCGCGCAGTATCTGCAGGACCGGATTCAGCCCACGCGGTCCGAGCTGCATCATGCCCCGCACACCGTCGCGGATGCCGCTGATCCAGCCCAGGGCCGTGAACACCGTCACCGCAGCGGCGATCACGGCGGCCCAGCCGAGGCTGGAGGGGTTCAGCAGCTCGAAGGGATCAACCAGGCCCTCGCTGCCGTCGACTTTGAGGAGGCCGGGCGCGGCCGCGGCCACACTTTTGATGATTTGATCCAGCAACGCCGGCTGCCCGCGCAGAAAGAGGCCGGCCAGGGAGAAACCGGTGGCCAACAAACCCGTGATGGAGAAAAACATCCTGAAGCCGATACCTGCGCTCATCAGCGGGCCGTGCTGGAGGTTGTAGTGCTGGAAGGCACGCATCGGCAACATCGTGTTGAGCCGGGCCAAGAGCCACGGCACCATGGCCATGAGAGCCGCCGGCCCTCCGCCGCCGGAGCGCCGGGCCCTGCCCCAGTCGACCCTCTTCCGGATCACTTCCAGTTTCAGCCCGGCCAGATCGGTGGGACGCGGAGGCTCAGCGGGCGCCTGTTGCGGCGATTGGGCCGCCGTCGTCGTCGTTGGGTTCGATACCAAAGTCAAGCTCTTCCCGTAGCTGCCAAATGCCGTTGTCGTCGTGCTCGTAGAGTCCCATGCTAGCGACAGGGAACGTGGCCCTGTAATCCTTCAGTACCGCTTCGGCTTCATCGAGGCTTTCCGGGGCCACATCGTGGGCAACGGTGACATGCGGGTGATACGCAAAAGGAAGTTCACGTTCCAGCGGCCCGGTCTGCAGCTGCCGGTGCAGGCTCACACAGTCCCCGAAGCCGTCTTCGACGTTCAGGAACACCACCGGGGACACCGGGCGGAAGGACCCGGTGCCGGCGATGGTCACAGTGAACGGCTCCTGCCTGCGCGCGATGTCGCGGACGTGGCTCCGCGTCGCTTCCCAGTCCTGGGTCATCGTGGTGGTCACGAGCGTGATGTGGGCCGGGACAACGCCGGCCATGGGATCCCCGAAAGACGCCCGCCAGCGCCGGAGTTCCGCTGCGATCCCCGTCGGGAACCCGAGAATCACGCCGATGCTGATGCCTTCGCCGCGCTGTCCGTTCTCCGAGCGGGAATCCGGAGCGGCGTTGCTGCGCACCCCGGCGGTGGTGCGTGCCGGCTCGTGAGCGGTGACTTTGCTGACGGAGGACATCTCTCTAGCGGGCTCCGTGGCTTCCGGCGTAGGGCAGGAAACCCACCTTGGCGTAGACATCGCGGAGGGTGGTGGAGGCGATCTCCCGGGCCTTGTCCGCGCCGAGGGCCAGCAGGCGGTCCAGCTCGGCGGGATCAGCCAGCAACTCGTTGGCGCGGTCCCGGATCGGCGTCAGCCGCTCGGCCACGACGCCGGCCAGATCCACCTTGAGGTGGCCGTACATCTTGCCTTCGTAGGCTGCGACGAGCGACTCGACGCTCTGCCCGGTGATAGCGGAGTAGATGGTCAGGAGGTTGGACACGCCCGGCTTGGCTTCGCGGTCAAAGCGGATCTCCGTCTCCGCGTCGGTGACGGCGGACTTGATCCGTTTCGCGATGACTTTGGGCTCGTCCAGCAGATTGATGAGCCCGGCGGGCGACTCGGCCGACTTGGACATCTTGGCCGTGGGGTTCTGCAGGTCGTAGATCTTCGCCGATTCCTTCTGGATGAAGGGCTTCGGAACCGTGAACGTCTCGCCGAAGCGGGTGTTGAAGCGCTGGGCCAGGTCACGGCTGAGCTCCACATGCTGGCGCTGGTCCTCGCCCACCGGCACGCCGTGCGGCTGGTAGAGCAGGATATCCGCGGCCTGCAGCACCGGGTAGGTAAACAGCCCGACGCTGGCATGGTCAGAGCCCTGCTTGTGGGCCTTGTCCTTGAACTGGGTCATCCGGGAGGCCTCACCGAAGCCCGTGATGCAGTTGAGGACCCAGGCCAGCTGGGCGTGCTCGGGCACCTGGGACTGGACGAAGAGGGTGCATTTGTCCACGTCTACTCCGCCGGCGATGTACTGCGCGGCCGTGACCCGGGTGCGGTGGGCCAGTTCTTTCGGATCCTGCGGCACGGTGATCGCGTGGAGATCCGGGATGAAGAAGATCGCGTCGTACTCGTCCTGCATCCGGACCCAGTTCACCAGGGCGCCGAGGTAGTTGCCAAGGTGCAGGGAATCTGCGGAGGGCTGCATGCCCGAGAGGATGCGCTGCCGGACACCGGTGACCGGGACCGGCGTCGAGGCGTCCGGTGCGGCGTCGGCGTCAGTCACAGTGGAAGAGGAGGTCATTCGTGGAAGCCTTAAGACTAGAGCCGGTAGTCCACTACCAGCGGGGCGTGGTCGGAGAAGCGTGTGTCCCAGGACGGTGCCCGGTCAACAACGGCGGACACCGCGGCAGCAGCGAGGGCGGGCGTGGCCATCTGGTAGTCAATGCGCCAGCCGGTGTCGTTGTCGAAGGCCTGGCCCCGTTGCGACCACCAGGTGTAGGGTCCGTCGATGTGTCCCGCCAGGCCTCTGTGGACATCCTTCCAGCCGATTTCCTCGCCGAAGAAGCGGTCGAAGTACGCGCGCTCCTCCGGCAGGAAGCCTGCACGTTTGACGTTGCCCTTCCAGTTCTTGATATCCAGCTCGGTGTGGCCGACATTAAGGTCGCCCACCACGAGGGCATGATCGCTGTGCTTGGCCAGCTCGGGCAGCCGGTTGACCATGACGTCGAGGAAACGGAACTTGTCGTCCTGCTTGGGGGTGCCGGCCTCGCCGGAGTGCACGTAGGCGCTGACGACCGTCAGCTGCGAGGCTTCGCCCTCCGCGTTGCGCACGCTGTAGTCGGCTTCGACCCAGCGGCCGGCGGTGGCGAAGTAGTTATCGCCAATGCCCACCCGGGTGGCCAGGGGCTCTTCCCGGGAGGCGATGGCGACGCCGGCGCGGCCCTTGGCCTCGGCTTCGGCGTGCAGGATGTACCAGCCCTCGCCGAACAGTTCCTGGACGATCGCGTCAGGCGCGCGGACTTCCTGCAGACAGAGGATATCCACATCGCGTGGCCCCAGCCACTCCGCCATGCCCTTCTTGTAGGCGGCGCGAAGGCCATTGACGTTGACTGATGCGATGCGAAGGTGGTCCTTCTTCAATGCCGAGCTCACCCGATCCACTCTAGTCGACGATGGTCCCGGAGACGGGTTCGTCCGTGCCGCCGGAGGACTTGATCATGTCCCGGGCGTTGGTGGCCGTGATTTCGATGGTCTCCAGCGCCCGGCGGATGGTGTCCTGGTCCGAGTCCCCGCCCTTGGCGCGCTCCTGCTCCACGACGCGGACCTGCACCTGGACGATCTTGAAGGAGTGGTCCAGTTTGAGGTCGCGGACCTCGTCAGCGTCACGACGGACCTCCGTCCGGCGGGTGCCGCCGGCATCGGTGCTTACCGACGACGGCGCGCGGCCGGCCGCCGCGTTGAAGGCGTTCTGCGCCTCGGTGAGCTTGGCGCCGGCCTTCTTGGCGGCCTTCTGGATGCTGAAGACGACGAAGGCTGCCAGGGCGAGCCAGAAGCCGGCGATGATCGCCACGACCCAGCCGACGACGTCGTTCTGGTTGGCTGCAAAGATGACGGCGACGACGAACGCGATGACGAAGAGCATCATCCCGGGCCCGCTGATCCGGAGCATGGAGAACTTGCCCGTGGCGGAGTTGGACGGGGACGGTTTGGAAGGGTTGCCCAAAGATTGCATGAGCCTATTATCGCAAATCCCCGCCGCACCCCGGGCCGCTTCCACCCGGGGCGAACGATTCCGCGCGGCCAATCCGAACTGGCTAGCAGCAGGGGTCGTTCTGAGCGCTCAAAACGGCCCCTGCTGCTACCTAGTTGGGGTCCCGAAGTCCCTACTTGAGGAACAGCGTGCGGAGCCGTCCGGTGGTGAGCAGCAGGCCGAGGGCGATCATCACGAGGTAGTAGCCGATGTGCAGCGCCGTTGCCGGGGTGAACACGCCGACGCTGATCTGGCGCAGTAGCTCCACACCGTGCCAGAGAGGCATTGCCTGGATGAGCCACTGAATGTACTGCGGGTACACGGTCAGCGGGTAGAAGGTGGCGCTGAACAGGAACATCGGCAGCATCACGAAGTTGATCCAGTCCATCTGCTGGAACGTCTTCATGAAGCTCGTAATGCCCATGCCGAAGCTCGCGAAGCCGAAGGCGATCAGCACCGCGGCCGGGATCATCAGGATGGACCACGGCGTGGTGATCAGCCCCATCACGCCCATCACCGCGGTGAAACCGGTGGCGTACATCAGGCCGCGCAGCAGGGCCAGGAAGATTTCGCCCATGGCCACGTCCAGCGGGCCCAGCGAGGTGTAGAGCATGCCCTGGTAGAGCTTGGCGAAATTCATCTTGAAGAAGACGTTCCAGGTGGAATCGTAGACGGCACCGTTCATCGCCGACACGGCCAGCAGCGCCGGGGCGATGTAGGCAGCGTAGGAAATCTCCCCGCCGCCGGGCCCCTGCACCGTGCCCACGATCGCGCCCAGGCCAACGCCCATCGAGACCAGGTACAGCACCGGTTCGAAGAAGCCCGAGAGCATAACCATCCAGTTGCTGCTCTTGGTGGCCATCAGCCCGCGGGCGACGACGGCGCGGACGTTGCGGGAGTACAGGGGTCCGAAGTGCCGGTTGCGGGCGGCCTCCGTGACGCTGTGGCTTTGGGTGACCGCGCTCATCCGCCCATCCTCTTTACGAACTGGCGCTTGGTCAGAACCCAGCCGGCGACGGTGAGTGCCAGCAGGAACACAAGGTGCGCGGCGGTCAACAGCGGGGCTTCCTGGTAGCCGTAGCTGAGCACCCGGCCCAGCTCAGTCCCGTGCCAGATCGGGGAGATCCAGCCGATCCACCGCACGGCGAGCGGCAGGGTGTCCAGCGGGAAGAAGGTGCCGGAAAACAGGAACAGCGGCGTCACGATGAAGCGCATGACCATGGCGAACTGGCCTTTGTCTTCCTTGATGGAAGCCGCGTAGGCCATCAGCGGCAGGCCAAAGGACAGCCCGGCAAGGGTTGCGACGAGGATTGAGGCCCAGCCCCAGGCGCTCGGGGACGCCCCGAACAATGCCACGACGGCGAAGTAGATGGCCGACTGCAGAAAGAAACGGATCGTGACGGCGATGATCTGGCCGAGCGCAATCTGTTCCGGCGTCAGCGGCGAGGCATGTGGGCCATAGTAGACCCGGCGCCACTTGAAGCCGTCCATGACCGGGAAGGTGAACTCGTTGGCGGCCGTCATGACCGCGGCGGAGATCAGCAGCGCCGGGGCGATGAAGGTCAGGTAGCTGACGCCGCCGAAGATCGAGGTGCTGTTGGTGTCCACGAGCGTGGCAAGGCCGACGCCCATCGCAAACAGGTAGGCGACCGGCTGCCCAACGCCGTACATGATGATGGTCCAGCTGTAGCCTTTCATCACCCGCAGGACCTGCTCGGCGTAGTAGAAGGCCCCCCATTTCCGCGCCTTCGCCGCGGAAATCTCCGGCGAGTGCGCCCGCAGGGTGGGGGCCGCCGTCGTGGTGTCCGCCGCCCCGATAACCGCGTGCGCCGGTTGCCCTGAAGGCTTAGTCAACGAGGCTCCTGCCGGTCAGGCGCAGGAAGACATCTTCCAGCGAGGAGCGGCGCACCAGCGACGTCACGGGGCGCAGTCCGCGGGCGGAGACCTCTTCGAGGGCGGCCTCGCCGTCGTGCGCGTAAATCAGGACGCGGTCCGGCAGGGTTTCCACCCGTTCGCCGATGCCTTCGAGTTCGGTGCCGACGGTGGCGTTGCGTTCCGAGCCGAAGCGCAGTTCCAGGACCTCGCGGGTGGAGTACTCGCGGATCAGGCTGGCGGGCGAGCCCTCGGCCATGATCCTGCCTTTGTCCACCACGATCAGGCGGTCGCAGAGCTGCTCGGCCTCGTCCATGTAGTGGGTGGTGAGGATCAGGGTGACGCCCTGCTCCTTGAGCCGGAATAACCGGTCCCAGAGGATGTGCCGGGCCTGCGGGTCCAGCCCCGTGGTGGGTTCATCCAGCAGCAGGATCCTGGGCTCGTTGATGAGGGAGCGCGCGATGGTGAGCCGGCGCTTCATGCCGCCGGAGAGCGCGTCAACCTTGGATTTGGCCTTGTCCGTGAGCTGGGCGAACTCGAGCAGTTCGTCGGCTTTGGGCTTGAGGTAGCTCATCGGCAGGCCGAAGTAGCGGCCGTAGACCAGCAGGTTGTCCCGGACCTTGAGTTCCTCGTCCAGGTTGTCCTGCTGCGGGACGACGCCCAGGTGCGCGCGGACTTCCGGACCGTTCTGGTCGGGGTCCAGGCCCATGATGCTGAGGCTTCCGGAGGTCCGCTGGGACACGCCGCCGATCATCTTCATGGTGGTGGATTTGCCTGCGCCGTTGGGGCCGAGCAGGCCGAACGCCTCACCGGCGGGCACGGAGAACGAGATGCCGTCGACGGCGACCACATCGCCGTAGCGTTTGGTCAGGTTCTCGGCGGTGATGACATATTGCGGCGAGCCGGTTGCGGAGGGGCTGCTCAACGGAGCTTCCTTCGGTGACGATTCCTTGACAGAGGATTCTTTCGATACGAGTTCAGGCACCCGAATCACGGTAGTGGATCCCCGCAAACTATGAAAGAGTCTTTTCGGAAAAATCCAGACGTTTGCCATTCCGTTACGTCGGGGGCGTGGCGGGGGGCTTAATTGCGTCAGGGCGCCACTTCCTGAAGTGGCGCCCTTCGGCCGGAGACTCAGGCGTTGGCGGCGGTGCGTCCTTCTGCGAGATGGCGTTCCGCGGTTTCCACAACGTTGGCCAGCAGCATGGCGCGGGTCATGGGGCCCACTCCCCCGGGGTTCGGGGAGAGCCATGCGGCGACGCCGGCCGCGGCGGGGTCCACGTCACCGGTGACCACGGCCTTGCCGGAGCCGTCATCGACGCGGCTGACGCCGACGTCGAGCACGATTGCACCCGGTTTGAGGTCCGCGGCCTTGATCATGTGCGGCTGGCCGGCCGCGGCGATCACGACGTCGGCCTGCCGGAGTTCGGCGGGCAGGTCAACCGTGCCGGTGTGGGCCAGGATGACGGTGGCGTTGACGTCCTTGCGGGTGAGCAGCAGGCCCACCGGCCGGCCGATGGTGACGCCGCGTCCCACCACGAGCACCCGCTTGCCGTTGAGGCTGATGCCGTGCCGGGTGAGCAGTTCCACGCAGCCCTTGGGCGTGCAGGGCAGCGGGGACTTCATGGGGCCGCTGACGTTGGCCACGAGCCGGCCGAGGTTCATCGGGTGCAGGCCGTCGGCGTCCTTGTCGGGGTCCATGGCCTCGAGGATGACGTCCTGGTCGATGTGCGCCGGCAGCGGGAGCTGGATGATGTAGCCGGTGCATTCCGGGTTCCCGTTGAGCTCCCGGACCACGGCCAGAAGCTCCTCCTGGCTGGTGTCCTCCGGCAGGTCGCGCCGGATGGAGGTGATGCCCACCTCGGCGCAGTCCTTGTGCTTGCCGCCCACGTACCAGGTGCTGCCCGGGTCGGAGCCCACCAGGATGGTGCCCAGGCCCGGGACGATGCCCTTGGTCTTGAGAACGGCGACTCGTTCGGTCAGTTCGGCCTTGATCGCGCCGGCGGCGGCCTTGCCGTCGAGGATCCGGGCGGTGTGGTCGCTGTTTGACGTCGCCATGCCGGCGGTTTCCGTCGTCATCCGTTTACCACTGCTCGTGCTGCGGGTACAGCGGGAAGTCTGCGGCGAGTTTGTCCACGCGGGCCTGCAGTGCCTCGACGTTGGTGGCGGAGCCGGCCTTCAGGGCGGCGGCGATGATCTCCGCGACCTCGGTGAACTCCTCGGCGCCGAAGCCCCGCGTGGCCAGGGCCGGGGTGCCGATGCGCAGGCCGGAGGTGACCATCGGCGGGCGCGGGTCGAACGGAACGGCGTTGCGGTTGACCGTGATGCCCACCGAGTGCAGGAGGTCTTCTGCCTGCTGGCCGTCGAGCTGGGAGTTGCGCAGGTCCACCAGGACCAGGTGCACGTCGGTGCCGCCGGTGAGGACGGAGACGCCGGCGTCGGACACATCGGCCTGGTTGAGGCGGTCGGCGATGATCCGGGCGCCTTCCAGGACGCGCTCCTGGCGTTCCTTGAATTCCTCGGTGCCGGCGATCTTGAAGGCCACGGCCTTGGCGGCGATGACGTGCATGAGCGGTCCGCCCTGCTGGCCGGGGAAGACGTTGGAATTGATCTTTTTGGCCCATTCCTTCTTGGCCAGGATCACTCCGGAGCGGGGACCCGCGAGGGTCTTGTGCACGGTGGAGGTGACGACGTCGGAGTGCGGCACCGGGCTGGGGTGCAGGCCGGCGGCCACGAGGCCGGCGAAGTGCGCCATATCGGTCCACAGCAGGGCGCCGACCTCGTCCGCGATCGAGCGGAAGGCGGCGAAGTCGAGGTGGCGCGGGTAGGCGGACCAGCCGGCGATGATGACCTGCGGCTTCTCGGCGATGGCCTGCTCGCGCAGCTTGTCCATGTCGATCCGGAAGTTGTCTGCCTCGACCTGGTAGGCGGCTACCTGGTAGAGCTTGCCGGAGAAGTTCAGCTTCATGCCGTGGGTCAGGTGGCCGCCGTGGGCCAGCGACAGGCCCAGGATCTTATCCCCCGGGGTGATCATGGCGGACAGCGCGGCGGCGTTGGCCTGCGCGCCGGAATGCGGCTGGACGTTGGCGTATTCGGCGCCGAAGAGCTCCTTGACCCGGTCGATCGCGAGCTGCTCGGCGATGTCGACGTATTCGCAGCCGCCGTAGTAGCGGCGGCCGGGATAGCCCTCGGCGTACTTGTTGGTCAGGACCGAGCCCTGGGCTTCCATGACCGCGCGCGGGGCGAAGTTTTCGGAGGCGATCATTTCCAGGGTGCCGCGCTGGCGGCCCAGCTCCTGGGCCAGGACGGCGGCGATTTCGGGATCGAGCTCGGCCAGTGGCTGATTGCTCACGGCGGCTGAGGTAAGGCTAACGGAAGTAGTCACGAAGAACTCCTGGCTTGGCAACGGGCACTGCATTTGAGGTCAGGTTACCGGCTGGCCCGCTGCGGCGCCCCTAGATTACGGCTCCCGAAGACGGGGCACGCACCAAAGGCCGGCACCCTCGTGGGGGTGCCGACGGCGGGCAGGCAGCTAGGCTGCCAACCGGCAAAACATGACCCTCGGCCCAGGCGTACGATCCGTGGTCTTCGTAGGTGCCGCTCCCTGGTGGTTAGCCACCCAACGCCAGTTGCGACCGTTTAAGACTACCCCAGCCGCTGGGTCCCGCACGGGTAGGCTGGTCATCGTGACTGACGACCAGCTGACTGCTTCCTACATCCTGACCCTCTCCTGCCCCGACCGGCCAGGCATCGTGCACGCCGTCGCCGGCGCGCTCCTCGTGGCGGGCGGCAACATTACGGACTCCCAGCAGTACGGCAGCCAAAGTACCGGCACCTTCTTCATGCGCGTCGAGGCCACGACGGCGGCCTCCCTGATTGAACTCCACGCGGCACTGGAGCCCGTGGCGCTGGCGTTCGGCATGCAGTGGAGCCTCAACCCGGCAGGCCGGAAGATCCGCACCCTGTTGATGGCGAGCACCTCGGCGCACTGCCTCAACGACCTGCTCTTCCTGCAGCGTTCCGGTACCTTGCCGATCGAGATCCCGGCCATTGTGTCCAACCACAAGGATCTTGCCGGCCTGGCCGAGTTCTACGGCATCCCCTTCCACCACATCCCGGTCACGCCGGGCACCAAGGTCCAGGCCGAGGACAAACTGCGGGCCCTGATGGCGGAGCACAACATCGAGCTGACGGTGCTGGCCCGGTACATGCAGATCATCTCCAACGAGCTCTGCGACGAGCTGACTGGCAAGGCCATCAACATCCATCACTCCTTCCTGCCGTCTTTCAAGGGCGCCAGGCCGTACCACCAGGCGCACGCCCGCGGCGTCAAGCTGGTCGGCGCCACGGCGCATTACGTCACGGCAGCCCTCGACGAGGGGCCCATCATCGAACAGGAAGTCATCCGGGTGGACCACCGGCGCACCGCCGAACAGTTCGTCCAGATGGGACGCGATGTGGAGGGCCGCACGCTCGCCCAGGCCGTGCAGTGGCATGCCGAGCACCGCGTACTGCTGGACGGCAACCGGACGGTTGTCTTTAACTAGGGCTATGGAACCTCTACAGGACGACCAGCTGGCGGAGTTCGTGGCCCTGCTCAAAGCGGAGGGCCGGCGTTCGGTGCTCGGCCTCGATTGCGGCCCGGGCTCGGACGGGCTGCGCTTCGTCCGGGCCGGCATCCATTTCACCGGCGTGGACCCGTCCGAGGAGAACATCCACTCTGCCCAGGCCCATGGCCTTGAGGCAACGGTGGCGCACGCCGTGTCGCTGCCTTTCGCAGACTCCGCTTTCCCGTCTGTGTGGGCGGTGGACGCCCTGGCGGGGCTGCCGCCGGAGCAGTGGGGCGATGTGGTCCGCGAATTGGGCCGGGTCACGGCGCCCGGCGGCCCAATCGCCGTCGTACTCCCCGAACCTGGCCTTCCCGAAATGGGCGAAGGCTTCACGGTCCTCCGCTCCCCCGCCTGAGCCGCTGCTCAGGGTCGGCGCACGCTGCGCATGTACCCGCCAAGGAAACCTCCGAGGATCAGCACGACGCCGCCCAGCCGGGCCAGGCGCACGCCCAAACGGTGACGGTCCCGGGTCCGCGCGGCCCAGGACGCCAGGAAGATGAGCGTGGCGACGAGGTTGGCTGCGGCGTGGACGACGCCGACGCGTTGGGTTGCGCGGTCGGCCCGGGCCCACTCGGCCCAGCCGCTCAGTCCGGTGGGACCGGCCGCGACGACGCCGAGCGCCACGAGCCGGGCGGCTGCCCGCCGGGAGCCTGCGTCCGGGAAAAGGTCCAGGAAGATCGCCATGAACCAGGCGCCAAAAGGCACGTCGGTGGCGATGACGTGCGGTGGAATGCCGGTGGCGTCGCCATGGAAGAAGCGCCGCAGCCGGGGCTTGGCCACGAGCCGGCCCGCGAGGGGGTCCGCGGCACGGACGGCCGGGTCGAGGCGGTCCGATTCCTCCAGCCGCCGCATCATTCGTCGGAACATCCCGTATTCAGTCACCACGGACCACCTCCCGGACAGCGCGTTTGTTGGCCCGATCCTACTCAGCCCGGGCCCCGTTCAACACCCCACCCAAGTAGCTCGCAGCAGGGGCCGTTCCGCGCGCCCAGAACGGCCCCTGCTGCGAGCTACTTGGGCAGGGATGTGTCCTAGGCTGGAGGCATGGCTCCCATCTATGCTTTCGCCGGCGACACCCCGGCCGTCCACCCCTCCGCCTTCATCGCCCCCACCGCCTCGGTGATCGGCAAGGCCACCCTGGCCGAGGACTCCAGTGCCTTCTACGGTGTCTCGGTCCGGGCGGACACCGCCGCGATCATGGTGGGTGCCGGCACCAACCTGCAGGACAACGTGGTTCTGCACGCGGATCCCGGTTTCCCCTGCACCGTCGGCGCCCGGGTCAGCGTTGGCCACAGCGCGGTGGTGCACGGCTGCACGGTCGAGGACGACTGCCTGATCGGTATGAGCGCCACGATCCTCAACGGCGCGGTGATCGGCGCCGGCTCCCTCATCGCCGCCGGCGCGGTGGTGCTCGAAGGGACCGTCGTGCCGCCCCGTTCGCTGGTGGCCGGCGTCCCCGCCAAGGTCCGGCGTGAACTGAGCGATGAGGAATTCGCCGGTGTGCAGCAGAACGCCGCGCACTACCAGGAGCTCGCGCGCGCCCACCGTGAATTGCACAACTGACCGGTTCCGGCGCCGGAACCTAGTCCAGCGGGATGGGACCCAGCTCGTCCAGTAGTTCCCCCGGACCCGGGTTGCCGGCCGACGACTGCCCGCCAAGATGGTTGACGACGCCCCAGACCGCGTTCAGTCCGGTGGTGACGGCACCTTCAGCCCACCCCGCGGTGAAAGAGACGTCGTCCCCCGCGAGGAAGATCCCGCGCTGATCCTCCGGAAGCTTGTCCTGCTTGAAGTGGCTGAAGAGACGCTGCTGGTAGCGGTAGTGCCCCGGGAGGTTCGCCTTGAAGGCACCCATGAAGTTGGGGTCCGCTTCCCACGAGACGGTGATCGGCTGGCCGATGATGTGGCCGGCAATGTCCACGTCCGGATAGATCTGGGCGAGCGAGTGCAGCATCAGCTCAACCCGCTCGTCCGCGTCCAGGGACAGCCATTTCAGCGCATCGTCATTCCAGGTGTAGGAAAGCAGGATCACTGCCGGCTGGTCCGGTCCGTTGTCCAGCAGATACGTGGCACGGTTCAGCCGGTCCGTCAGCGTCATGGACAGGACCTCGCGGCCCGTCGTGGTATCGATATCCTTCCAGAAGGGCCGGTCCACCATCACGAAGGTTTTGGACGACTGCATGTAGTGGGAGCGCTCGATCGCGGTCCACAGCTCCGCGGGAAACAGCGATTCCTTGGTGTGGATGCGGGTGGACAGGAGCCACGACTGGCACGTGGTGACGACGGCGGGGAACGCGGACTCGCGGCCCCAGCGTTCCCGGATGTGGAAGTCGCCGCTCCCCTCACGCGCGATCCGGTCCACGGCGCCGCGCGGCGCACCGGCGTGCAGCGACGCCAGGGACGTCCCGGCCGGCCAGTGGGCCAGGCCCGACGGCGCGTGCTGCCAGAGCGCCTCGGGGAGCCGTTGCGCCCCGCCGGCAATAAGCCGGTGCGCATCGTCGGCGTCGGTGTACACGACGCGGAGGATTTCAAGGATGGAGTTGGGGAAGTCCGTGTCCCAGCCGCCGGTCCCGAATCCCACCTGGCCGAACGCCTCGCGGTGGGCGAAACCCGCCTCCTTGAAGGAGTCGCTGCCGGCGATGAAACCGTAGAAGGTCTGCTCGTCCAGCAGCGGCAGGAGAGCGTTCCAGAGCTCCTTGATCCGGGCGGTGTCCCGGGCGCGGATGGCGGCCTGCATCTCGGTGAACATGGCGCCGTCGTTGACGGCAGCCTTCCACGCGTCCGCGACTTCACGGAAGAACGGCGGCAGGTCCGCCGGGGTGCGGGCATAGTATTTCTGGCCCGCGAGCTCGATCACCGTGCTGGAGGTTGCCGCCGCCAGCGGGTTGGGGAACTCCTGGGTCTCCAGCCCCAGCAGCTCCACGTAGTGATAGAAAGCCTTGCCGGAGACCGGGAAGCGCATCCCGCCGAGGTCCGCGACCACGCCGGGGGCGGAGGGGAAACCCGCCGTCCGCAGGCGCCCGCCGATCTGGTCCGCCTCATAGATGACCGGGCGGAGGCCCAGCTTCATCAGTTCGTAGGCCGTGACGAGGCCGGAGAGCCCCGCGCCGACGATGGCAACTTCGGTCCCGTACATCGCAGGCGGGACCGAGCCCAGGCCTTCGGGACGGGCGAGGTAGTGGTCGTAGCTGAAGGGGAAGTCCGGATTCAGCATGGTGATGGGCGCTTCGGCGCCGGAGTCCGGCGTAGCCGGACCGGGGGCCGGCAGTTCTGTCGCGGTGGTCATGGGTGGCTTGCTTTCCTCGGTTCAGGGTTTGACGCGTCGGAACTGGACTCGTCGGTGTCGGATGTGGTGGTGCCGGACGGTCCGGCGCCGGATAGTTCACGGTATTCCTCGGAGCTCAGGGCCGCCACCCTCGAGTTACGGCGTCCGTAGCCGAAGTAGGCGGCGGCGCCCACGAGCATCCAGATGCCGAACGTCGCCCACGTGTCCGCCCCGAGGTTGGCCATCAGGTAGGCGCACATGAGGGCTCCCAGGATGGGGGTGAGCGGAAACAGCGGGACGCGGAAGGTTCGCTTGAGTTCCGGCCGCTTGCGGCGCAGATGGATGACGGCGACGTTGACCAGGGCGAAAGCGAAGAGGGTGCCAATGCTGGTGGCGTCCGCCAGCGCGCCGAGCGGAACCAGCCCGGCGGCCAGTGCCACCAGGATACCCACGATCAGGGTGCCGGCGACCGGGGTGCCGGTCCGCGGCGAGACCCGGCCGAAGATTTTGGGCATCATCCCGTCCCGGGCCATGGACAGCAGGATCCGGGTCTGACCGTAGAGGACGGTCAGCACGATGCTGGCGATGGCCAGGACGGCACCGATGGCGAAGACCAGGGCGATCCACGGTTGCCCGGTAGTCTCCTGCAGGATTTTCACGAGGGCGGCTTCGGTGCCGTCGAACCAGCCCCACGGCCGGGCCCCGATCGCCGCAACGGCGACGAGCACGTAGATGGTGGTGACGATCAGCATGGAGAGCATGATGGCCCTCGGCAGGTCCCGCTTGGGGTTGCGGGCTTCCTCCCCGGCCGTGGAGGCCGCGTCGAAGCCGATGTAGGAGAAGAACACGCTGGAAGCGGCGGCGGAAACACCGGCGGCACCCATGGGCAGAAGAGGCTCGAAGTTGCCGGCGTCGAAGGCCGTGAAGGCCACAGCGCAGAAGAAGACCAGAATTCCGACCTTGATCACCACGATGGCGGTGTTTATCCAGGCGCTTTCCTTGGCCCCTCGGACGAGCAGGATCATGGCAAGGAGCACAATGACCATGGCAGGGATGTTCAGAACACCGCCGTCGCCGGGCGGCTGCGAGACGGCGTCCGGGAGCGCGAGGCCGAAGACGCCCAGGGCTTCGTTGACGTATTGTCCTGCCCCGACTGCGACGGCTGCCACGGAGACGGCGTACTCCAGCACCAGGCACCAGCCGCAGATCCAGGCCATCCCTTCACCCATGGTCGCGTACGTGTAGGAGTAGCTGGAACCGGCGGCGGGCACCAGCCCGGCCATCTCCGCATAGGAGACGGCCGAGAGCAGCGCAGCGAGCCCGGCGATCGCGAAGGAAATCCAGATGGCCGGCCCGGCCAGCGGCACCGATTCGCCCAGGATGACCAGGATGCCGGTGCCGAGGGTGGCGCCGACGCTGATCATCGTCAGCTGCAGGACGCCGAAGCTGCGGACCAGCCGTGTCCCGCCGTGGCCCGTTTCGGCCTCGCTGACCAGCTGGCCGATCGGCTTGCGGCGGAGCAGCTGCGCGGTCAGGCCGGGACGGCCCGTGGTGGCCGGCGGCCGTTCTCCAATAAGAGTTGGCACAGTCATCGTTGACGTCCGTTCTTCAGTAGTGGTCGTTTTCCCCGCGTCCAGCCTAGGCGTGTGAGCCACCTCTCACGGTTGTGCAAAATGACCTATAGTCTTCAGTCATGAGACTTTATGCACTCCGGCTCCAGGTCCGGGACGCCTGTGGTGCCCGTGGCTGCTGACGGCTCCGAGCGGCTCGGTTTCGTCTCTCTGGCGCAGTTCCTGCGCCAGCTGCCGCCGGAGCTGACGGTCCTTCACGACGGCGGCAACGGGGCGGAGCGGCTTCGCTGGGTGGAGCCGAGCGAGCTGGAGGACCCCACTCCGTACCTGCTCGACGGCGAGTTCCTGCTCACGGCCGGCCTGCCGTTCCTCGGCGCGGGCGGCCACGAGGATCTGGTGGACGCCTATGTGCAGCGGCTCGTCGGGGCGCGCGTGGGGGCACTCGGCTTCGGCCTGGAGCCATACTTCGGCGCAGTACCGGACGCCGTCGTCCGGGCCTGCAGGCGGCACGGCCTGACCCTCGTGGCGGTCCCGAAGACCGTCCCGTTCGCAGCCGTCGGCCTGGAGTTCTCGCAGCTGCTGGAATCCGAGAACGCCACAACGTTCCGGCGGCTGGCGGACACCAACAGGCAGCTCATGCGCGCAGTGCTGTCGGCGCGGCCGGAACACGAGCTCCTGGCCGCACTCGTGCAGCGGGTCCCGGTCTGGGCGGTGCTCGTCGGTGCCGACGGACGCGTGCGTGCCCGCGGCACCGCCGGCACCCCCGGCACCGGCGGCACGGCCGAAGGAATTGACGCGGCAATGCTGGCGCCTCTCCTGGCGAGGTTGCTGACCGGCAGCGGACCGCGCGTGGAGATGGATTCGTTCGATACGGCCGGCTCGTCGCTGGTCTTCGGGTACCCCCTGCGCAGCACCCGCGACGCCAATCTGGGGGCTCTGGTCCTTGGCACGGATGCGCCGCTGACGCCGGCGCAGAACAGCGTCGTCTCGACCGCCGTCGGACTCCTGGAACTGCTGGTGCGGCAGCGCACCAGCGGGTCGCTGGCCCCCAGCCAGCTCGCCACCGCACTGCTGCTGCATCCGGAAAGCCTGGCATCGGGAGGCACACGCCATATCAACGGGCTCAAGGACCTGCTGGCGCAGAGCGTCTCCTCCACCCGGTCCGGACAATTGCGCGTGGTGCAGGGGATCCGGCCGGTTCCGGCCGGGAACAGGGATCACCCGGCCGGCACCGCCCACTCCGGCAGCACCGGCCGCTCCGGCGACAGCCCCGTCAGGGAGCTGCTGGACTGGCGCAGGATGTTTGACACCAAACTCGTGGAGATCACCGACTACGGCTTCGCCGCTGTCACCAGGCTGAAGGTTGATGATGCCCTGCTGAGCGATGTTGAGCGGCTCGGCTGGCGCCTCGTGATCGGGAGCGCCACCGATTTCGACGGCCTGGCCGGGGCTTACCAGCTGAATTCGTCCCTTCGCGCCCGCGTTCGGGCGGGCGGGCACAGCGTCCGGGTGGACGACGTGCAGTGGTCCGTGACGGGGCTGCTCGGCAAGGAGGCCGGGGCCATGCTGGCCGCGCGGCTGTTGGCACCCGTGCTGTCCCTGGAACCGGAGCGACGGGACACCCTGCTGGGCATTCTCCGTGCCTGGCTCGGCGCGAACGGCAGCTGGGATTCGACGGCGAAAGCCACAGGCCTTCACCGCAACAGCATCCGCCGGCAGATCGGCGTGCTCTCGGAACTGCTGGGGACTGACCTCAACCGGGCGCAGGCCCGTGCGGAGTTCTGGATCGCGTTGCAGTACACGGACGGGTTGTCCGCAGTGCCGTCGGCGGGACCGGACGCGCCGGGCTCCGGCGCCGTTCAGCCGCCCCAGGAGCGGTAGACCTCCGGCCGCACGTCGTCCAGATACGCCACTTCCTGGCCGGGTTTTCCGTCCCCCGGCGCCGGCAGCTCGGCGAACAGCAGCTCGGCCCCGGTTCCGGCCGCCGCCAGCAGCGAGCCATCCGGACCGGCCACGACGCTGCCGCCCAGGAAATCGCAGCCGTCCTCGGTCCCGGCGTGGTTGGCGTACGCCACCGTCAGGTGGTTCTCCAGCGCCCGCGCCCTCACCAGCACCTGCGGTACGGCGTCAAACCCCTCGGCGAGGGCAGTCGGGACGAGCAGCAGTTCGGCACCGCGGACTGCGGCGGCACGAACGATCTCGGGAAACTCAATGTCATAACAAATCACCATTGACGTCCTGACTCCTTTGAAGTCAACGACGGCGGGAGCAGCGGCCGCCGCCGAGAAGGCCTGCCGCTCCTCGGGGCCGAAGAGATGGACTTTGGCGTAGCTGAGCAGTTCAGTGCCGCTCTCTTCGACCAGGGTTGCAGTGATCTGCCACTCGCCCGCGGCCGTGACGGCGGGGAGGCTGTAGACCAGGGCAATGCCGTTCCTGCGGGCGATCTCCGCGAGGGTCTGCCGAATGGAGGACAGCATGCCAGGGTCCAGCTCCGCCCGCAGCCGGAGCGGGGCGTACCCGACGGGGAACAGTTCCGGGGTGAGGAGCAGCTGGGCGCCGGCCGCGGCAGCCTTCTGCGCGGCGCCATCCACCGCCCCACAATTGACGTCCACATCCAGCACGGCGGCGTTCGCCTGCATCAGGGCCAGCAGCACCAGAACCACCTCAGCATCTTGGGGAATCGTCCGTCTTTGGCCGGCGGACTCTCGTTCCTCCAGCGTAGCCACGCTGCGCACTCGCCGTCCTTGTGCAATTCCGCCCGACTGCGGCGCCAACAGGACGGAATGCCCTACCCTCCCCGGCGGACACGACGGCGTGCGTACCGGCGGCCACGACGGCGGCCACGGCGGCGGCCACGGCGGCGTGCCTACCGGCGGACACGCGGGCGTGCCTACTGGCGGACACGCGGGCTGACACGCGGGCGTGCGTACCGGCAACCCTTCCGGCGGACTTCCCGATCCGCCTTGCGTTAACTTCTTGACTACAAGCCCGGAATGCGTCACGCTTCATTTCATGCCCTCACCAACGCGCTCAGCGAGGAGCCGAACCAAAAACCCCGGATCACAATCCGCACTCCGGCATCTGAACCAACAGCGGATCATCGAATGCCTTCTGGCCGGCCCGTCCACACAGGCAGAACTGGCACGTCAGACCGGCCTCTCCACCGCCACGGTCTCCAACATCGTCAAGATCATGCAGGACGCCGGGCTGGCGTCCACCGAGCCGATAACCAGCTCCGGACGGCGCGCCCTGAACGTCCGGCTCAACAGCAACGGGGCCGTCGCCGTCGGAATCGACTTCGGACGCCGGCACCTGCGCGTGGTCCTTGCCTCGCTCAGCTACCACGTGATCGCCGAGGAATCCGTCCTGCTTCCCCTGGGCCACCACGCCGAGGAGGGCATCACCGCCGCCGTCGGAGTGCTGGACCGGCTTCTGGCGGACAGCGGCGTCGAACGCAGCGCCCTGGTGGGCGCCGGCGTCGGCATCCCGGGCCCCATCGACCGCCGCACGGGAACCGTGGCACAGGGCGCCATCCTGCCCGAATGGGTGGGCATCAACATCCTGCATCGCCTGGAAGAAGCCCTGGATCTCCCTGTCTTCGTGGACAACGACGCCAATCTGGGCGCACTGTCCGAGGTTACGTGGGGACCGCACAGCGGCATCAGCAACCTGATGTTCCTCAAGATCGGTTCGGGCATCGGCGCCGGCCTGATTCTCAACGGAATACCGTACTACGGCAACGTCGGAATCACCGGCGAAATCGGCCACGCCACCATCCACGAACACGGACTCATCTGCCGCTGCGGGAATAGAGGCTGCCTGGAAACCATCGCCTCTACCACCACCATGATCGAGCTCCTGAGCCGGGGCGAGGACAAGCCCCTGACGCCGGAGGACATCGTCCGCAAGGCCCTCGCCAAGGACTCCGCAACCCTGCGCGTGGTGGACGATGCCGGCCTCGCCGTCGGCCGCGCACTGGGCAACGTGGCAAACCTGATCAACCCCGAGGTGATTGTGGTGGGTGGCCCGCTTGCCGGACTGGGAGAGCTCCTCCTGGACCCGATCAGGAGAGGGCTGGTCCGTCACGCGGTGCCCGTCATTGGCGAGACCACCACGCTCACGATGTCGTCGCTGGGTGGCCGGGCGGAGGCCCTGGGGGCCACCTCGCTGGTCTTCCAGCACGCCGGAATCCGGCGCGACTAGGATATTCGTTACCGGCCCGTTGCGTTAAAGACTTGACGACAAGCCCTGTGATCCAGTTTACTTTTCCATCAGACGGCCCTGCGGTTTGCAGGGGCCGGACAACGAAGTCATGTATTGGAGGCGTAAGGGCAGATGACGTCCCTCAACACGCACAGCGATCCGATAATTCTCGAGATGCGCTCCATCACCAAAGAGTTCCCCGGCGTTAAAGCCTTGTCCGAAGTGAGCCTGCGGGTGAAGGCCGGTGAGATCCACGCCATCTGCGGGGAAAACGGTGCCGGCAAGTCCACCCTGATGAAGGTGCTCTCGGGCGTTTACCCCTTCGGCAGCTACACCGGGGACATCGTCTACCAGGCGGAAGTCCAGGAGTTCAAGGACATCCGGGCCAGCGAACACGCCGGAATTGTGATCATCCACCAGGAGCTCGCGCTCATCCCGGAACTGTCCATCATGGAGAACATCTTCCTCGGCAACGAGCCCACCAAGCGCGGCGTGATCGACTGGGCCCAGGCCCGGACCCGCTCCACCGAGCTGCTGGCCAGGGTGGGCCTCCGCGAGGATCCCGAAACCCCGGTGAAGGAAATCGGCGTCGGCAAGCAGCAGCTGGTCGAAATCGCCAAAGCGCTCAACAAGTCGGTGAAGCTCCTGATCCTGGACGAGCCCACGGCCGCGCTCAACGAATCCGACTCCCAGCACCTGCTGGACCTGATGCTCGGCCTCAAGGGCCGCGGCATCACCTGCATCATCATTTCCCACAAGCTCAACGAGATCGAGCAGATCGCGGACTCCATCACCATCATCCGCGACGGCAAAGCGATCGAGACGCTCGACGTCAAGGCCGACGGAGTCGACGAAGACCGCATCATCAAGGGCATGGTGGGCCGGACGCTGGAATCCCGGTTCCCGGACCACGAGCCCAAGATCGGCGAGGTCTTCTTCGAGGTGAAGGGCTGGAATGTGGGCCATCCGCAGATCCAGGACCGCCTGGTCTGCAAGAACTCGAACTTCTTCGTCCGCCGCGGCGAAATCGTCGGCTTCGCTGGTCTGATGGGCGCCGGACGCACCGAGCTCGCCCGCTCCGTCTTCGGCCGCTCGTACGGCCGCTTCATCTCCGGGCATGTCTACAAGGACGGCAAGGAGATCCACCTTCGCAACGTCAAGCAGGCGATCGACGCCAAACTGGGCTACGTCACTGAGGACCGCAAGTCCCTGGGACTGAACCTTCTGGACGACATCAAGGCCACCACTGTCTCCGCCGCGCTGAAGAAGATCAGCAAGCACAATGTCGTGGACGCCAACCAGGAATTCACCATCGCGGAGCAGTACCGCAAATCGCTGCGGACCAAGGCTCCGTCCGTGGAGGAGGGGGTCGCCAAGCTCTCCGGCGGGAACCAGCAGAAGGTGGTGCTGGCGAAGTGGATGTTCACCGACCCGGACCTGCTGATCCTGGACGAGCCCACCCGCGGGATCGACGTCGGCGCCAAGTATGAAATCTATGGGATTATCCAGCAGCTGGCCAACCAGGGAAAGGGCGTCATCGTCATCTCCTCGGAACTGCCCGAGCTGCTGGGCCTTTCGGACCGCATCTACACCATCTTCGAGGGCGCCATCACCGGTGTGCTCGACAAGGACGAAGCCAGCCAGGAAAGCCTCATGAAACTGATGACTTCGGCCCGCAAGACCGCCTGACCCTCTGGGATTATCCAGAACACTCCGATCACTGACGGAAACAAGGACTGAAACAATGAACGCGCTCAAGAAGCTCTTTGGCGGAAACACCCGCCAATTCGGCATGATCTTCGCCCTGGTTGCGCTGATCGTCTTCTTCCAGATTTTCACAGAGGGCCGCACGCTCACCCCGGGCAACGTCATCAACCTCTTCAATGGCAACTCTTACATCCTGATCCTTGCGATCGGTATGGTCCTTGTGATCATCGCCGGCCACATCGATCTGTCCGTCGGCTCGGTAGCGGCTTTTGTGGGCGTCAGCGTGGCGCTCATGATCCGTGACTGGGGCATCCCGTGGTATCTCGGCGTCCTGTTCGGGCTGCTCCTGGGCGTCCTGATTGGGGCGTGGCAGGGGTTCTGGACGGCGTATGTCGGCATTCCGGCGTTCATCGTGACGCTGGCTGGCATGCTCCTCTTCCGCGGCTTCAACCAGTTTGTCGGCAAGTCCAACACCATCCCGGTCCCCGCCGACTTCCAGTACATCGGGTCCGGCTACCTGCCTGAATTCGGCCCGAACACCGGTTACAACAACCTGACGGTCCTGCTCGGCCTGGCCGGCGTGGCCTTCGTGGTCTTCAGCGAGATTCGCTCCCGCCGGAACGCCAAGGCTCTGGGTGCCGAGGTTCCCGAGACCTGGGTAACCATCACCAAACTGGTCCTGATCTGCGGCGCCATCCTCTACGCCACGTACCTGTTCGCGACCGGCCGCCCGGGCACGTCCTTCCCGATCCCGGGCCTCATCCTCGCCGTCCTGGTGATCATTTACGGCTTCATCTCCTCCAAGACCATCATCGGCCGCCACATCTACGCAGTCGGTGGCAACCGGCACGCCGCCGAGCTGTCCGGCGTGCAGTCCAAGAAGGTCAACTTCCTGGTCATGATGAACATGTCGATCCTCGCCGGCCTCGCCGGCATGATCTTCGTCGGCCGCTCCACCGCTTCCGGCCCGTTCGACGGCGTCGGCTGGGAACTCGACGCCATCGCCGCTGTCTTCATCGGCGGCGCCGCAGTGACCGGCGGCGTGGGCACCGTGATCGGTTCGATCGTCGGTGGCCTCGTGATGGCCGTGCTTAACAACGGCCTGCAGCTCCTCGGCGTCGGCGCCGACCTCACCCAGATCATCAAGGGCCTGGTGCTCCTGATCGCCGTCGCCTTCGATGTCTACAACAAGACCCAGGGCAAGAAGTCGATCATCGGCATGATGATGAAGAACTTCGGCCGGAGCAACGAGGTCAAGCCCGACGAGGTCACGTCCACCAAAGAGGTCATCGCCAAGGGAGCCTAACCGCTTCCCTGGTCCACCTCCCCAAGATTCTCCGCACACCCTCTATAGAAAGTGAACCAAGCAATGCAACTGATTGGTAAAGCAGGAAAGGCAGCAGCAATCGCTGCTATTGCGGCACTGGCGCTGACAGCCTGCGGCCGTTCCGATACCGGAACATCCGGCGGTTCCACCACCGGCGGCGAGGCGTTCCCGAAGAGCTCATCGATCGGCGTCGCCCTCCCGCAGAAGACCAGCGAAAACTGGGTCCTGGCGGAGAAGCTGTTCAACGACGGGCTCAACGGCGCCGGTTTCAAGGCTGATGTGCAGTTCGCCAACGGCGGCGTCTCAGAGCAGCAGAACCAGATCAGCGCCATGGTCACCAAGGGTGCCAAGGTCATCATCGTCGGTGCCATCGACGGTGCGCAGCTGGGCACCCAGCTCAAGCAGGCCAAGGACTCCGGCGCCACGATCATCGCGTATGACCGCCTGCTCCTGAACACCGAGAACGTGGACTACTACGTGGCCTACGACAACTTCAAGGTCGGTGTCCTCCAGGGCCAGGCGCTGCTGGACGGAATGAAGGCCAAGAAGGCCTCCGGTCCGTACAACATCGAACTGTTCGCAGGTTCCCCGGATGACGCCAACGCGAAGGTCTTCTTCGACGGCGCCATGAGCATCCTGAAGCCGAAGATCGACGACGGCACCCTCAAGGTGCTGTCCGGCCAGACATCCTTCGAGCAGGCAGTCACCCAGGGCTGGAAGGCAGAGAACGCCCAGCGTCGTGCCGACACCCTGCTGACCGGCAGCTACGGCAGCGCAACCCTGGACGGTGTACTGTCCCCGAATGACACGCTGGCCCGCGCAGTCCTGACCTCGGTCAAGGCCGCCGGCAAGCCGCTTCCGGTCATCACCGGGCAGGACTCCGAGGTTGAATCCGTCAAGTCAATCCTCGCCGGTGAGCAGTACTCCACCATCAACAAGGACACCCGCAAGCTCGTTGAGCACGCAATCACCATGGTCAAGGACATCCAGGCAGGCAAGAAGCCCGAGATCAACGATGACAAGTCCTACAACAATAAGGTCAAGACCGTTCCGGCATACCTGCTGGAGCCGGTCATCGTGACGAAGCAAAACGTCAAGACGGCCTACGCCGACGATCCGGTACTCGGCCCGCTGACGAAGTAGTTCCGGCTACAGGAACGACCGCTTGAGGCGCTAAGCCCGGGCAGCACGAGAGCCCCGGCTCCCCCGCAAGGGAGGGCCGGGGCTCTTTTTTGTGCCCTGCGGGCCGCCGCGGGACCGGCCGCGGTGCCGCGCAGGAACCCTTCACAGCGGATCCACAGCTTGGCCGGGACGCTCGCACAGCAGCCCGTACGAAGGTGGGAGCAGCCGCCGGCAAATCCGTCCGGTCTGAGATCCTAGGAGTCCCGTGAGCGTCCTTGCCCGCAGTGTAGGCAACGCTTTGAGAAACAAGGTCCGATCCGCGGCGGTGGTGGCCGTCCTGGCCGTGGCCATCGGCCTCGCCCTCGCCATGTTGGTGGCCAACCAGGCCGTGGCCGGGAAGGTCTCCGAACTCAATGCCTCGATAGGCACCGTCCTGACAGTCACTCCGGCCGGCGGCCAGGGCTTCGAAGGCGGCGGCGAACCGCTGACCGCCGAACAGGCTGCGACGGCGGCGTCAGTGCCGAACGTCCGCACCGTCGTCGGAACCAAGGCGCTGCGCCTGCGCAACGCCACCGCCGCGGCCCAGACGGGACAGGCCGGTCCCGGCGGGGCGGGCGGTCCCGGCGGGCAGTCAGCCACCTCGGTGACCACGAGCCTCACGGCCGCCGTCGACGCCGGTACCCTCGGCGCCCGCAACCAGGCCGCCACCGGGTCCACCGGGACCGGCACCGCCGCGCCGTCGTTCTCGCTCCCTGTCACGGCCACGGGCATCGGCGCGGAGGTCGACGCCACAGGCAAGGCCCTGGAGCTGACGCAGGGCACGGGGCTGGGCGACTACACCGCCGCCTCGACCGGCGCGCTGCTGGGCACGACGCTGGCCGAAAAGAACGGCCTGTCCCTGGGCTCGACGTTCACCATCAAGGACCAGAGCTTCACCGTGACGGGCCTGTTCGACGCCGGCACGGCCTTCGGCAACAACGCCCTCTACCTCACGCTCTCCACCGCCCAGACCCTCGCGGACCTCCCCGGCGAGCTGTCCACGATGGTGGTCACGGTCAACAGCATGGACAACGTCGATGCTGCGAAGACGGCCCTGCAGTCCGCGCTCGGATCGGACAAAGCCGATGTCAGCCAGGGCCAGCCGAACCTCCAGACCGCCGTCAGCTCGCTGGGCAGCGTCAAGAACATCTCCTTCATCGCATTTGTTGCCGCGCTGGCCACCGCCGGCCTGATCATCCTCCTGATCATGATCATTCTGGTCCGCGAGCGCCGCCGTGAGATCGGTGTGCTCAAGGCGATCGGCGCCCCCAACCGCACCATCGGCCTCCAATTCGGGCTGGAGGCGCTGGTGCTCGTCGCGATGGGCAGCGTGGTGGGCGCCGCTGTCGCGTCCTTCGCCAGCGGCGGGATCGCCTCTGCCCTGATCAGCTCCAACACCACGACGGCGGCCACCACCGGCCAGCGCGGCCCCGGCGCGGGCTTCCCCGGCGGTGTTCCCGGCGCGGGCTTCCCCGGCGGTGTTCCCGGCGGAGGCCCCTTTGGCGGAGCCAACCAGCTGCTGACCTCGGTGACCGCGAGCGCCTCCCCCGGCGTGGTTGCTGCCGGCATCGCCGCGGTGTTCGGCGTCGCCATCATCGGTGCCCTGGTTCCCTCCCTGCTGACAGCCCGCATCCGTCCCATCGAAGTCCTCCGAGGAGATTAGCCATGATCGAAGTCAAGAACCTGGTCCGTGTGTTCAAGTCCGGCGACCGGACCATCAAACCGGTCAACGACGTGAGCTTCCAGCTCGAGCAGGGCACCTTGGCCTCGATCGTGGGCAAGAGTGGCAGCGGCAAGAGCACCCTGCTGTCCCTCCTGGGCGCCCTCGACAAGCCCACCAGCGGGGACGTGCTGGTCGATGGCGTGAGCCTGGCCGGCCTGCCGGACAGCAAGCTCACGGAGTACCGCCGGCGGGACATCGGCTTCGTGTTCCAGCAGTTCCACCTGATCCCGAATTTGTCCGCCGTGGACAACGTTATGCTGCCGATGGAGTTTGCAGGCATCCGCAAGGCAGCCCGGCTGCGGCGTGCCCGGGAGCTGCTGGAACAGGTGCAGCTGGATCCGGAAAAGCACGTGCGGCGGATCAACCGGCTCTCCGGTGGCGAGCAGCAGCGCGTGGCGATCGCCCGGGCGCTGGCCAACTCCCCCAAGCTGATCCTGGCCGACGAACCCACCGGCAACCTCGATGAACAGACCGGCGAGCACATCATCGAGCTGCTCAGCTCCCTGAGCCGGGACCACAACACCACCATCCTTGTGGTCACCCATGACCGGTCGCTGGCCAACAAGACGGAGCGGCGGTTCCGGCTCCAGCAGGGCAGGCTTACCGAGGAGGCGGCCCGCAGCAGGGCGACGGCGGGTACTGGGGGGCGTAGCACTGCTCCGGCGTAGTCCAGGCGGGCACCGGTCCAGGTTGGGCGTGCCTAAGCGGTGAGGACGGGTCCGCCGGGGCCCTCTCTCACCGGGCCGCTGCCATAGCCCGCGCCCCTCACCTGGCCCGGGTGAGAAGATGGCTCCATGACTGACCTCATCGCGAAGCCCTGGCTTTTCAGCCAGCCGGACCAGGATCCCCGCGCCGCCACCGGCGCACAACTGCGCTGGGGCGTGATCGCCACCGGCGGCATTGCGGCGGCTGTGACCCGCGACCTTGGGCTCCTGGCCGATGCCGAGCTCTACGCGGTGAGTTCGCGGACCCAGGCAGCGGCGGATGCCTTCGCCGCCGACTACGGCTTCGCCAGGGCCTACGGGGACCAGCACGGGCAGGCCGGCTACGAGCGGCTGCTCGCGGACGACGCCGTCGACGTCGTCTACGTCGCGACGCCGCACGCCCAACACCACAAGATAGCGCTGGCGGCCCTCACCGCCGGCAAGCATGTCCTCTGCGAGAAGTCCTTCACCGTCAATGCCCGGGAGGCCGCCGAGCTGGTGTCACTGGCCCGGCACGAGGGGCTGTTCCTGATGGAGGCGATGTGGAGCCGCTTCCTGCCGAGCATGCAGCGGGCCTTCGAGATCGCAGCGTCGGGCGAGGTCGGCGAGGTGAAGTGGGTCACCGCGGACCTGGGTTTCCCTGCGCCGTATTCGCCCACCTCGCGGCTCTGGGCGCCAGGGGACGGCGGAGGCGCCCTGCTGGACCTGACCGTCTACCCGTTGCTGTGGGCGCTCGGCACGCTGGGCTTCCCGCAGACCGTCAGCGCCACCGGATGGCTTAACGACGACGGCGTGGACGCCCAGAACGCGCTGACCCTCGGGTATCACCACGGGGCCCAGGCGCAGCTGACCTCATCTCTGCTGGCGCACGGTCCCCGGACCGCGACCGTGGCCGGCAGCCTCGGGTTCCTGCAGACCACCGGCTCGATCAACAACCCCAAGGAGCTCCAGGTGCGGGTCGGCTTCGAGGAGCCGCGCAGTGAGCACTTCACCGTGGTCGGCCGGGGCTACAGCTACGAGCTCCGCGAGGTCACCCGTTGCATCCAGCAGGGGCTCACCGAGAGCCCGGTCATGCCGCTGGAGGACTCCCTCAACACCATGAGGCTGTTCGACGGGGTCCGCACTCAGCTGGGCGTCAGCTACCCGAACGACACCCGCTGACGGTGCGAACCGGTGCCTGAGACTACCGAATTTGCCGTGCACTCTGGACTCGCCCCGGCGCGCGGACTTACCCTGTAGACAATCGTCGAGTTTTCGGGGAATGGGGTGTGCGCATGGACCCAGCATCAGTCCCGTTGCGCGCGCGCCGCCCAATCCGGCGGGTGCTTCTGGGCGGCGTCGCCGGAATCGCCTGGCTGGCGCTTGCAGCGACAGCCGCCAACGCCGACGACGCCGCCACGTCCGCCCCGGTCACGGCCGATCCCGGCACCACCGTTGCGATTGCCACGGCGCCGGCGGCAACTACAGCAGCGGCAGTGACCACGGAGAGCGCTCCAGGATCCGTTGCGTCCGGGCTCGCGGCCGGGGGCACACCCTGGGCCGCTGTTCCCGTGCCGACGGCGGTACCCGAGCCGGATCCCGCCGTTCCCGTTCCGCCACCGGCACCGCCGGCTCCTGCACCGGATCCTGTCGTCCCGGCCCCCGCCCCTCCGGCGCCGGCCCCCGCCGATCCCGCGCCGGTCCCGGTAGTTCCCGAGCCGGCTCCTGCGGTTCCGCCTGTTGTTCCCGCCACGAAGCCCGCGCCGACGACGCCTCCGCCGGCGCCCGCCCCGTCACCCACGGTACCCGCACCGAGCCCGCCGCCGCCGGATCCTGCGCGGCCCGCTCCCCCACCTCAGCCATCGCCGGACCCGACAGACCCGCCACCGGCTCCTGCTCCAGCTCCGGATCCCGCACTGCCGGTCATTGACCCCGCACTGCCCGTTGACCCCGCACTGCCCGTTGACCCTGCAGTTCCGGACCCCACACTGCCGGTCATTGACCCGGCGCTGCCGGTTGACCCCGCGGTTCCGGATCCTGCGGTTCCGGATCCTGCGCTGCCCGTTGACCCGGCGTTGCCGGGGCCCGGACTCGTTGTCATTCCGCCGGTTGATCCCCTGGTGCCTCCCGTGGACCTAGGGCTGGCGGCCGTCGTCCCCGTGGCATTCCCGGTGGCGGAAGCCGCGGTGGAATACGGAAACCCCACGGACTTCGGGGTCGTGAGCGAGCCTGCGGCGATTGAACAGCCGGCCGATCCCAACACCCGCAGGCTTCGCTCCGGGTACGCCTTGCCGCCGGAGCCGGCCACCGATCAACGGGTGGATGCCCAGCAGCCTTCCAGCCCGCCCGGTGCGGCCCCCCCTGCTGCCCCCGCGCCTGGAGCCGGGGACACCACACCACCCAGCGGCCATGACGACCCGAGCCCATGGCCCGGCGGGACAGGTCTGCCCGCCCCGAATGCCCTGCCGCCAGCTCCTGGCTCGGGCTCCGGCAATATGCACTCCTCCAACGGTCCCTCCGGCGCTGTCGCCTGGATCCCCAGCCTCTACCTGGTCATCCCCACGGCCGGCGACGACCCCATCCGCGGCCCGCTGCAGCACGAGCACTCAGCCGTCTCTGCCGACCCCGGTTCATCTCCTGACTAGTTAGCCGTCTCTGCCCTCCACAGAGCACGGCCAATCGGGCTGCCTTGGGCGCCCGCCACCAGTCAATCAGGAGATTCCCCAATGGATACCACCGTCCGCGACCCATTTTTCGGCACCCCTTTTTCCTACGCCCCTGTGGCCACAGGTCTGACGCTTTCAGCGCCTCCTGCGCTGCTTTCAACGCCGTCCCGGCGCACCTCACCGGCCGGCCTGCCGTCGAAGCGAAAACCATCGCTGCAACACGAGGCCCACCCGCCCTAGTGAAGCCAGTCGCTCCCGTTGAGGTCCCCTGACCGCCGGAGCGAAGTCGTTGGGTCCGCTGGGGGACTCAACGGCATTCACTGGCTCCGGCGGCTACCCGCCCGCGGCGCGGCCTGCTGATCCAGGCTGCGCCGTGAGGGCGGCGGATACCCATCCCGGTATCATTCTTTAGTGACGCCGCCGTGGCGCACGGGGAAGGGACGGGTACAACGTGAACATTTCGCCCAATAACGTCACGTCCAAGCTGTTGAGCGGCCGCTATCAGCTGGGCGAAGTGATCGGCCGGGGCGGCATGGCGTCGGTGTATACCGCACGGGACTTAAATCTCGGCCGGCACGTGGCACTCAAACTCTTCGCACCGCAGTCCGCCGATCCTGATGAGCTCAGGCGCCAGGAAGCGGAAATTGAACTCCTGGCGACTTTGAACCATCCAAGCCTCGTGACGCTCTTCGACGCCGGGACGGACACCCGGGTCCCTGAGGAACCGCGGCCGTTCCTGACCATGGAACTGGTGGACGGACAGGACCTCAGGGCGCGGATCCGGCACAGCCCGTTGCCTCTCAACGAGGTGGCGGTCATCGGCGCCGGCGTGGCTGATGGCCTGGCCTACGTCCATTCGCTGGGCATCATCCACCGGGATATCAAACCTGCCAACATCCTGCTGGTGCCGGTCCGCCCCGGCGAGCCTTTGCGGCCCAAACTCACCGACTTCGGGATTGCCCGGATCATGGATGGGACACGGCTCACGGCCACCGGCACCATGGTGGGCACCGCCGCCTACCTGAGCCCGGAGCAGGCCCGGGGCACCGATCTTGGCCCGGCGACCGACATCTACTCGCTGGGGCTTGTGCTGCTCGAATGCATCAAGGGCGAGATCGAATACCCTGGCAGCGCAGTGGAGTCGGCCGTGGCCCGGTTGCATCGGGCCCCAACGATTCCGGCCGCCGTGCCCGCCGAATGGGCCCGGCTGATCCGGGCGATGACGGCTCTGGATCCGCTGGACCGGCCGGCCGCCGCTGATCTGGAGGCGGCGTTGCGCCACGCCCTGGTCTCGCCCGAGTCACTACCTGGCCTGCTGGCCGAAGAGCGCACCCGGGTGCTTCCCGCACCGCCCGCTTTGCCCCCGCGGCTGGCCAGCACCACCACGAAGGTCGACGCCGGAACGCGCCCCCCGTACCAGCTGGATCCCGATGCGGTCACCGTGCCCCGGACGGGACGTGACTCCGTTGCTGTCCGGATGCTCGCGCTCCTCCGGCAGGCCAGCCGCCGAACCCAAATCGTGGTGTCGTTGGCGATCCTCGCCGTCGTTGCCGCGGGTGTCGCCGTCGCACTCGCGGCCAGCCCCCCGCCGACACCCGCCGTCGTGCCGTATCCCGCCGTCCCCGGAAGCCTGGGCGAGCACCTCGCACAGCTGCAGAAAAGTGTGGAACCATGAGCCGGATGCGGGTACCTCGGCGTCACGGCAGCGGCTCCTCCCGGCCTGCTGCGGTGTTCGCCGCAGGTGTTCTCGGCCTGGCACTGCTCAGCGGAGCCCTGGCCGGCTGCGCGCCGGGCGCGGAGCTGGGCCGCGACGCGGCAACACAGCTTCAGTCCCAGGTCCGTGCCGTCACCGAAACCGCGGCCGCCAATGACCCGGCAGGTTCGCTCAAGCTCCTCGATGAGCTCGTGACGAAGCTGGATGAAGCCGCTGCCCGCGGGGAGGTGTCCTTCAAACGCCACCAGAGCATCAGGAAATCCGTCGATGCCGTCCGCGCGGACCTGACGGCCCAGCAGGCCGAAGCCGAAGCTGCCAGGGTTGCAGCCGAACAGGAAGCGGCGGCACAGGCTGCCGCCGCGGCCGCAGCAGCACAGGCTCCCCCGCCCGCTATCGCGCCCGCGCCACCGGCCGGCAAGGGCAAAGGTAAGGGCAAAGACGACGACGACTAGGACCTGCCGGTCAGCCATGAGTGCACAAAGAGGGAGGAGCCCGCGGGCTCCTCCCTCTTTGTTGCCGGCAGGAGGCCTGCGCAGCGGAGCTATCCCAGCATGGACAGCACTTCGCTGAACTTCGCCGAAGGCCGCATCACGGCGGTGATCTTGGCTTCGTTCGGGCGGTAGTACCCGCCGAGGTCAACCGGGGATCCCTGCACGGCAAGAAGCTCGCCAACGATGGTCTCCTCGCCGGAGTCCAGCGCGCCGGAGACCGCAGCGAAGGCGGCGGCCAGCTCGGCGTCGTCCGTCTGGCGGGAGAGCTCCTGGGCCCAGAATTTGGCCAGGTAGAAGTGGCTTCCCCGGTTGTCGAGCTCGCCGGCCTTGCGCTTCGGGGACTTGTTCTCCAGCAGGAAGGTGCCGGTGGCGCGGTCCAGGGTGTCCGCCAGGATCTGAGCGCGGGCGTTGCCGGTGGAGGTAGCGAGGTGCTCGAAGCTCACAGCGAGGGCAAGGAACTCGCCCAGGCTGTCCCAGCGGAGGTGGTTTTCCTTCAGCAGTTGCTGGACGTGCTTCGGGGCCGAACCGCCGGCACCGGTCTCAAAGAGGCCGCCGCCGTTGATCAGCGGAACCACGGAGAGCATTTTGGCACTGGTGCCGAGTTCGAGGATCGGGAACAGGTCCGTCAGATAGTCGCGCAGCACGTTGCCGGTCACCGAGATGGTGTCCTCGCCCTTGCGGATCCGCTCCAGGGTGAAGGCCGTGGCCTCTTCCGGGGACATGATGCCAATGTGCAGGCCTTCGGTGTCGTAGTCCTTGAGGTATTCCTCAACCTTGGCGATCATCCGGGCATCGTGGGCGCGGCCCTGGTCCAGCCAAAAGATGGCCGGCATGGCGGAGGCGCGGGCGCGGGTGACGGCCAGCTTGACCCAGTCGCGGATCGGCACATCCTTGGTCTGGCAGGCGCGCCAGATGTCGCCCGGGGCGACCTGGTGCTCGATCAGCACGGCGCCGGCGCCGTCAACGACCTGCACCGTGCCGGCGGACTGGATCTCGAAGGTCTTGTCGTGGCTGCCGTATTCCTCGGCCGCCTGGGCCATCAGGCCGACGTTAGGGACGGTGCCCATGGTGGTCGGGTCGAAGGCGCCGTGGGCGCGGCAGTCGTCAATGACAACTTGGTAGATGCCGGCGTAGCTGCTGTCCGGGAGGACGGCGAGCGTGTCGGCCTCCTGGCCGTCGCGGCCCCACATGTGCCCGGAACTGCGGATCATGGCCGGCATCGAGGCGTCGACGATCACGTCGGACGGCACATGCAGGTTGGTGATGCCCTTGTCCGAGTCGACCATGGCCAGCTCGGGGCCGTCGTTCAGGCCCTTCTTGATGGCAGTCTCCACATCGCCGCGGATCTCTTCGGGGAGATCCTCGAGGCCGTTGAGGATGGCGGCGAGGCCGTTGTTCGGGCTCAGGCCGGCGGCGGCGATCTGGGCGCCGTAGCTGTCGAAGAGCTCGGAGAAGTACGCCTTGACGACGTGGCCGAAGATGATCGGATCCGACACCTTCATCATGGTGGCCTTGAGATGCGCGGAGAACAGCACGCCCTCTTCCTTGGCGCGGGCAACCTGGGCGGCGAGGAACGTGTCCAGGGCGGCGGCGCGCATCACGGTGCCGTCGATGACCTCGCCGGCGAGGACGGGGAAGGCCCTCTTGAGGACCTTGACCGTGCCGTCTGACTTGACCAGCTGGATTTTGATGGTGCCGTCGGCAGCGATGACTACGGACTTCTCGTTGGAGGCGAAGTCATCGCTGTCCATGGTGGCCACGTTGGTCTTGGATCCGGAGGTCCAGGCGCCCATGCTGTGCGGGTTCTGGCGGGCGTACGCCTTGACCGAGAGCGGCGCACGGCGGTCGGAGTTGCCTTCGCGCAGCACAGGGTTAACGGCGGAGCCCTTGATCTTGTCGTAGCGGGAGCGGATGTCCGTCTCGACGTCGGAGGAGGGGTTGTCCGGGTAGTCCGGCAGCGCATAGCCTTGGCCCTGAAGCTCCATGATGGCGGCCTTGAGCTGCGGCGTCGAGGCGCTGATGTTCGGCAGCTTGATGATGTTGGCTTCGGGCTGCTTCACGAGGGCGCCCAGTTCCGCCAGGGCGTCACTGACGCGCTGGTCCTCCGTGAGGTAGTCGCCGAACGCGGAGATGATGCGGCCGGCCAGCGAAATGTCGCGGGTCTCCACTTCCACACCGGCCGTCGAAGCGAAGGCTTCGACTATCGGCAAGAACGAATAGGTGGCCAGCATCGGCGCTTCGTCGGTGTGGGTATAGATAATCTTAGCCATTGCTCGGGCGTCTCCCTGAAGGTCTGGGTATTTCCGGAATTTTGTGTTATCTCAGCACCCCCAACTTACCCGAGGGAGCGGTGTTGGCGCCTACCGGCGTCGAACGCCCGGAACTCCATGACGTTGCAATATTCAATGACAAGAATTGACAAGAGGCTTTACAGATCAGTCAAACTGCCGTAGCTTCGTTCCCATCACAGCGGCCGCCCCACCGGTGGCCGCGCCGCTTCCACCGGTTAGGACAACCATGAGAACACCCAAAACTCTGGCCACCAGCCTTCTCAGCCTCTCGGCAGCTGCGCTTCTGGCTCTGAGCGCCGCGGGCGCAGCAACGGCCGCCCCGGCAGCTGGCAACGCGCCAACGGAGACCTCGGGCGTCACCAGCCACACCGTCGTCGACACCGGCACGGCAGGCTACTGGACCGAAGAGCGGATGCGCAGCGCCATCCCCGGCGACGTCCTGGCCGAGAAGGCCATGAAGCGCAGCAACAACTCCAAGGCGGCCCTGAACCGCCCGGTGGAAGCGGGAGCGCCGAGCACCATTGAGGCTGCGGCACCGTCGCTGCAGTCCAGGCAGAGCCAGCAGATCCAGCCCAAGGCCAACGCGAGCGAATCCCCCGTCAAGCACATCGGCAAGGTCTTCTTCACCCTGGGTGGCTCCAACTACGTCTGCTCGGGAAACTCGATCTCCTCCGGCAACAAGAGCACCGTCTCCACGGCGGGCCACTGCGTCAATGAGGGCCCGGGCGCCTTCGCCACGAAGTGGACCTTTGTCCCGGCCTACCTGAACGGCGCCGCACCCTACGGCCAGTGGACGGCCACGGCACTGTACGCCCCCACCCAGTGGAGCTCTTCCGGCAACATGCAGTACGACACCGGCTTCGCCGTGATGTCCACGCTCAACGGCCAGAAGCTCTCGGACGTCGTGGGCGCCTCCGGCCTGCAGTTCAACGCCGCCCGCGGCCTGAGCTACAAAGCGTTCGGCTACCCGGCCGCAGCCCCGTTCAACGGTGAGTCGCTCAAGAGCTGCACCGGCACCGCCAAGAACGATCCGAACAACCCCTCGTTTATGACCCAGGGCATCCCCTGCAACATGACCGGCGGCTCCTCGGGCGGCCCGTGGTTCATCGGCTCCAGCTCCACCGGATACCAGAATTCGGTCAACAGCTACGGCTACGGCAGCAACTCCACCACAATGTACGGACCCTACTGGGGCTCAGTGATCCAGCAGACCTACAGCTCGGCGGCCGCTGCCTAGCTTCCGCTCCGCGAACCAAGGCAAAGCGGGGTCACTTACGGCCCATTCCACCCTGCGGGATGGGCCGTAAGTGACCCCGCGTTGCCTTTTTAGCGCCCCGCCAGGCCCATCCCGCCAAGGGACATGCCCTCCACTTGGGCCTGGGCCTGGACATAACCCCACTTTGCCCAGTCCCGTGCCCGGGTCCCCGCCGTGTCGGGCGCCCCGCGGGACATGTCCATTCCTGGTTCCTGGGCCTGGACATAGTCCCGCTGTGCCCGATCCTTGTCATGAAAAATGGACATGTCCTCCGGAAAGGGAGGGCATGTCCATTCTTGGTGGGACCGGGGACACCCCAGGGCGGAATCCCCTAGTGGAAAAAGTGCCGGGCGCCGGTGAAGTACATCGTGATGCCCGCGGCGTTGGCCGCGGCGATGACTTCCTCATCCCGGACGGAACCGCCGGGCTGCACCACGGCGCGGACGCCGGCGTCGATCAGGATCTGCAGGCCGTCGGCGAACGGGAAGAACGCGTCCGACGCTGCCACGGCACCGCGGGCACGCTCCGGGGCGCCGCTGGCACCGGCGTTCGAGGCACCGCCGGCACCGTCCACATCGGAGCTCACGGTGACGCCCAGCGTGTTGGCGCGCTCGACGGCGAGCTTGCAGGAGTCGAGCCGGTTGACCTGGCCCATGCCGATGCCCACGGCGGCACCGCGGTCTGCGAGCAGGATGGCGTTGGACTTCGCGGCCCGGCAGGCGGTCCACGCGAACGCGAGATCGGCCAACGTGTCGGCGTCGGCGGCAACACCCGCGGCGAGGGTCCAGTTGGCGGGGTTGTCGCCCTCGGCGTCGACCCGGTCCGACATCTGCACCAGCACACCGCCGGAGACCTGGCGGATTTCGGAGGGGTAGCGGCCGTAGCCCTCGGGCAGGGCGAGAAGACGGATGTTCTTCTTCTTGGACAGGATCTCCACGGCCTCGTCCTCGAAGCCCGGGGCGATGACCACCTCCGTGAAGATGCCGGCGACGGTCCTGGCCATGCCGGCGGTGACCGTGCGGTTGGCCGCGATCACGCCGCCGAATGCGGAGACCGGGTCGCAGGCGTGGGCCTTGGCGTGGGCGTCCGCGATCGGGTCGGCGGCAGAGGCGGAGCCCACGGCCACGCCGCAGGGGTTGGCGTGCTTGATGATCGCGACGGCCGGCCCGGCGAAGTCGAACGCGGCGCGGAGGGCGGCGTCGGCGTCGACGAAGTTGTTGTAGCTCATGGCCTTGCCGTGCAGCTGGTCGGCCTGGGCGATGCCGGCCGGTGCGGCCTTGTCCACGTAGAGGGCGGCCTGCTGGTGCGGGTTTTCGCCGTACCGCAGGACCTCGGAGCGCTCGAGTGCCAGCCCGGCGTACGCGGGCCAGTCGATGACGCCGTCGCCGTCCTCGTCCAGGAACTGGCTCGCAGTCCAGCTGGCCACGGCGGTGTCGTAGGTCGCGGTGTGCGCGAAGGCCTTGGCGGCGAGCCGGCGCCGGGTCTTCAGGTCAAAGCCGCCGGCGGCAGCGGCAGCAACGACGTCGTGGTAGGAGGACGGGTCCACCACAATGGCGACGGCGGCGTGGTTCTTCGCGGCCGAGCGCACCATCGCGGGGCCGCCGATGTCGATCTGCTCGACGACGTCGTCCTGCGCGGCACCGGACTTCACCGTTTCGACGAACGGGTAGAGGTTGACGACGACGAGGTCGAACGGCTCGATGTCCAACGACGCGAGCGTGTCCATGTGGGCCGGGACGCGCCGGTCGGCGAGGATGCCGCCGTGGACGCGCGGGTGGAGGGTCTTGACGCGGCCGTCCAGCATTTCCGGGGAGCCGGTGACTTCTTCGACTTCCTGCACCGGGATGCCGGCGGCGGCGATCTTCTTGGCGGTGGAGCCGGTGGAGACGATCTTGACGCCGGCGCTGTGCAGGCCCCTCGCGAGCTCCTCCAGACCGGTCTTGTCGTAGACCGAAATCAGTGCCCGGCGGATGGGCACACGGTCGATGGATACACGGTCAAGCGGCGTGAAGCTCACAAAAGTCTCCGTCTTATATCGCGGCGTGGCCGCGGGTGGTGGGGATGGGGCCAGTTTATCGCGTCACGGCGCCGGGCCTCCCCGCGCGCCGGAGTGTGAAGCGCGCCCCGGCGGCGGGCCCGGCCACGTAGAGTTTTCCCAGGAGGCTGAGATGAATACGTACACCACTGTGCCCAGCGGCGAACAGGTGGTCCAGGAACTGCCGTGGCGCTGGAAGGTGCAGGGCAGGATTTTCCTGATCGGCGGCCTGGGTTTCATGTTCGACGCCTGGGATGTGACCCTCAACGGCGTCCTCATTCCGCTGCTGTCCAGGCACTGGTCCCTCACACCGGCCGACGCCGCCTGGATCGGCGCCTCGAACCTGATCGGCATGGCCCTGGGCGCCTTCGTCTGGGGCACCATCGCGGACACGATCGGACGCAAAAAGGCCTTCACTGCGACCCTGCTGATCTTCTCCGTCTTCACCGTCCTGGGCGCCTTCTCCCCCGACTTCCTCTGGTTCTGCGCCTTCCGGTTCATGGCTGGCTTCGGCCTGGGCGGGTGCATCCCCGTGGACTATGCGCTGGTGGGCGAGTTCACGCCCCGCAAGCAGCGCGGCAAGGTCCTGACCGCGATGGACGGCTGGTGGCCGATCGGGGCCGCGCTATGCGGCTTCGTCTCCGCCGGGCTCATCGCGCTGTACGGGGACTGGCGCCTGACCATGCTGGTGATGGTGCTCCCCGCGCTGCTGGTTTTCTGGGTCCGCCGCAGCGTCCCCGAATCCCCGCTGTTCCTGATCCGCAAGGGCCGCCGCGAGGAGGCGGCCAGGGTGATCGACGGCCTCGTCGAGGCCACCGGCGCCGAACCACGGGCCTACAGCCTGCCCGCACCGCAGGACGCACCCCGGCTTTCCGCCGGCAGTGCCTGGACCCAGTTGCGCGCCGTGTGGCAGTTCAACTGGAAGATCACGACGGCGGCCTGGTCCCTCTTCTTCAGCATCCTGCTGGTTTATTACCTGTCCCTGACCTGGATGCCGCGGATCCTGATCGGCGCCGGCTTCGAGGAGTACAAGGCGTTCCTCACTACCGCCTCGATGGCCGCCGTCGGGCTCCTAGGCGTGGTGGTGGCCGCGCTGCTGGTGGAGCGGGTGGGCCGGAAGTGGATCCTGGCCGTCACGGGCCCGCTGTCCGCGCTGACCCTGGTGATCGTGGCCATCGTCGTGGACATCCCGACGGCGGCCGTGTTCTGGCTGCTCGTCTTCGGCTTTGTGGTGCAGGTGGCCATCCCGGTGCTCTACGCCTATGTCTCCGAGCTGTACCCGACGGAACTGCGCGGCTCGGGCTTCGGCTGGGCCTCAACGTTCTCCCGGCTCGGCGCGGGCTTCGGCCCGCTCATCTTTGCCGCGTTCCTCTGGCCCGAACTGGGGCTGGCAACCTCCTTTGCCATCGCGGGTGTGCTGGTGCTGCTCTCCGTGCTGTGGATGGCGTTCTTCTCCCCCGAAACCAAGCAGCGCCGGCTCGAGTAAAGGGGCCGGCCCCTTCCCCCAACATTTGCGAGTCAGATGGGCGGATCGGTCGAACGTACGACGGCGCCCCTCAGCTTCGTTGCTGAGGGGCGCCGTCGCGCTTGGGCTGCGTTGAGAACTACTGGATGCAGATCACGTAGACCGAGAAGGCCGACTGGCTCGCGGTCTTGGTCTGGGTCACAGTCCAGCCGGTGGGCGCAACCCCGGTGGTTGGTACGGGCTTGCTGGAGGTCAACACGCTGTTGGAGCTGTTATCGGTGACCGTGAAGCCTCCCGCCACCGCGACACGGCCGACCGGGCAACTTGCCGTGGCCGTGTTGCTGGCTCCGCTGCCAGCGACAGTAACCACCGTCACGCCCGTGGAAGCTGCCGCCCCTGGGGCGCCCGCCGTGCCTGCGGCTCCCGTCGCACCAACAGCGCCCGTTGCGCCAGCCGGACCGACTGCTCCGGTTGCACCCTGTGCGCCCTGTGCACCGGTGTCACCCTTGTCGCCCTGCATCCCAACCGGACCCATCGGGCCCATCGGGCCCATCGGGCCCATTGCACCGGCTTCACCGGTAGCACCCGTGAGACCAAGGAGTCCCATCAAGCCCTGGGAACCCTGGGCGCCTGCTGCGCCATTTTCACCGGTGAGGCCGATGAGCCCCATCAGTCCCTGCGGTCCCACCGGACCCATGGCGCCGGTCTCGCCGGCGTCACCCTTGTCGCCCTTGGCACCGGTTTGGCCTACATCACCCTTGTCACCCTTGGCGCCCGCGGTACCATCCGCACCGGTCACACCGGTCAAACCAGTCCCGCCGGCGGCACCATCGGCACCGGCTGCGCCGGTTTGGCCTACATCGCCCCTGTCACCTTTGGCGCCCGCGGTACCATCCGCACCGGTGATACCGGTCAAGCCGGTCTCGCCGACGTCACCCTTGGCACCGGCGGCACCAGTTGCGCCAGTTTCGCCGGTTTCGCCCTTGTCACCCTGAGCACCCTGGGCACCGGTCGCGCCCATTGCGCCAGCCTCACCCTGAGCACCCGCTGCGCCTGTCGCGCCAACATCACCCTTGTCACCCTGGGCACCGGTTGCACCGGTTGCACCGGCAGTACCGGCAGTACCATCCGCACCGGCCGGCCCCATGGCACCAATAGCCCCGGCGGCGCCGGTCGCACCCTTGGCACCCTTGGCACCGGTGAGACCCTGCAGTCCCGGAACCCCCTGGATGTTCCAGGAGATCGGAGTCTCCTTCCGGCTACAGCGTTCGCCGCCGGAGAGGACACGGAGATCGCCGTTGTCGCCCTTGTTGTAGCAGCCCTTGATCTCGCGGCTGGTGGTCGGCGTTGACCCCGAGGCATAGACAACGGCGCCCGTCCCGAGGACGAGCGCCGCTGTGAGACAAATCACTTTCGGAGCGTTTTTGACCATACTGAATGAAGACATGAAATCCCCCTGGTTAAGACAAGATTGGTTTAGACGGCGTCAGACTATGGCCTAAGTCACACGATACCCAGCGATCCTGAGCACTACCGCTACCCGTCTTTTGTCAGGAGCACCTGTCTTTTAAAAGCCCCTACTTGGGCCCCAGGACTGGGACACGGCTTCCGCGGCGAGGGACGCCAGCGTGGCAACCAGGAGCCGGCGCTCCACCACCTTGATCCGTTCGTGCAGGGACTCCTCGGACTCGCCCTCGGCAATCGCGACTGCTTCCTGCGCGATGATGGGCCCCGTGTCCACCCCGGCGTCGGCCCAGTGCACCGTGCAGCCGGTGACCTTCACGCCGTAGGCCAGGGCATCGCGGACCCCGTGGGCGCCCGGGAAGGCCGGCAGCAGCGCCGGGTGGGTGTTGAGGTATTTGCCGCCAAAGGCCTCGATGAAGTCTGCGCTGACGATCCGCATGAACCCGGACGACACCACCACATCCGGGGCGTACGCGGCCACGGCCTCGGTCAGTGCCGCGTTCCACGCCGTCCGGTCCGGGTGGGCCCTGAAGTCCGCCACGAAGGTGGGGATTCCGGCGGCGGCGGAACGCTCCACCCCGTAGGTTCCGGGCCGGTCCGCGCCGACGGCGGCGATTTCGACGTCGAGCCTGCCCTCCTGCACGGCGTCGATGACGGCTTGGAGGTTGGAGCCGGTGCCGGAGACGAGGACTACGATGCGCATTGTCCTAGCTTATGGGGCCGCTCGCGTAGGCTGGAAAACATGAATCCCCCGAACGACGGCGGCGGCGACCAGCGCAGTCAGCCGCAAAGCCAGCACCCGCTCAGCGACGCGGCCAAGGCCTCGCAGGCGAAAACCCATATTCTGTTCCGCAGCTTCATCGTGGCGGTGCTGGGATCGTTCTTCGTCTACCAGTTGGACCTCAACTACCTCTGGCTGAGTGCGCTCCTGACAGTGATCGCCATTGTGCTGGGCGTCATTGTGCTGGTCCGGTTCGCCAGGTTCAAGGAATCCAAGCTGGTGCTGTTCGGCACGATTTCCGGGCTGGTGGTGGTAGCCATCCAGGTACTGCTGCTCCTCACCTCGGCGCTGTTCTTCAACCAGGTCCGGGACTACCAGGAGTGCAGCCGCCAGGCCCTCACGCAGCAGGCCGCCTCCAGGTGCCAGACCCAGCTGGAACAGTCCTTGCCGCAGTTCCGCTAAACGCACAGTTCCGCTAAGCAGCGCGCCGCGTCAGTTGGCGGCCGGTTCCAGGTCCGCTTCACGCAGTTTCTGCTGGCGTTCCAGCCAGGGTCCAGCCGTGTAACCGATCACGACGCCGATCCCCACCTCGGCGGCGACGAACAGTGCCGTCCGGAGCGGGTCCGGTCCGATGTCCGTGAGCCGTCCGATGCCGGCGGAGCCGCGGGCGAGCCAGGCCAGCCCGGCGGCGAGCAGCCCGGCGACAGCGCCGACCATAACGCCCAGGACGAGGGTGGAGACCGTGGCGGTGAACCAGCGCGCACGGACCTTGATCGAGAGCCATTCGTCGAAGTGGTTTTCGCCTTCGCGCAGGAACCACCAGCCGGCCAGGGTGCCCGCGAGCACCGGCACCACCAGTGCCGCGAGACCGTAGTCCAGCGGGCCGGCCGGCACGGCCGCGAACACCGGAATCGACGGCAGCGGCCCGACGGCGGTTCCGAGTGCCCCGGCCTGCGAGCCAATGCCGAGGGCGAAGCCCGCACCGGAGGTCCAGGCGAGCGCGAACACCGCGAGGTTGGGCAGGAAGCCGAGTTGCGCGATCGTGAGCACGGCACCTCCCGCCGCTCCGGCGTCGAGCGCTTCATAGACGGCGATGATCAGGTTCCAGTGCATCAAGAGGGTGGCGGCGAGCAGCACGGCGGACATCGCCAGGCTCGCCATCAGCGCCACAAAACCTGCCTTGACCGCGGAGCCGAGGTAGGAACCGGCCCAGCGCGAGTGCTGGCTGGTGCGTGCGAGCCAGTCCACGGCGTCGACGCCGATCAGCCGGCTCCAGGAAGCTGCCTCGCGTCGGGCGCCGATCACCATGCCGAGAGCGAAGGGCACCAGCGGGATGAGCGCGGCGGACCAGAGGTCGATGCCGACGTCGGCCGTGCGGCAGATGAAGCCCGTGGCCAGGCCGAAGCCGGCGTACACGAGCCAGGAGCCGAGCAGCGCCTGCCAGAGCTGGTCCGTGTAGGACGCACGGGCCAGGCGGCGGCCGGCGCGCCAGGCGAGGAGGAACGGGATGAGGCTCAGGCCAAGCGGAATCAACGAGAGTGTGCCCGGTTCCGGCTGGGCCACGGAGCCGGCGACGGCGGTGTCCAGCAGCAGCGGAACGCCGTGGATCAGCAGCCAGGCCTGGCCGGCGCGGCGGGCGAGGAAATCGGCGCCGCCGTTCTGGAAGCCGGCCGTGGCCCACACCGCGATGATCGGGGCGGCCACGATAAGGGCGGAGATGACGGCTGCCTGCGCGGATTCGAGGGCTCCCTGCATCCACAGGGGCATCGGAAGTCCACGTTCTCCGGTCTGATCAGCGCGCAGTTTCATCGTGTTCCATGGTGCCATGTGCGGCGGTTCCTGCCCGTTCCGACAGGCTCGAACAGCGGATTTTGCCGGCATCCCGTCCTTTTCCGGCACTCCCAGGCCGGAATTCAGGGCCCCTCCGCACCGGAGCTTTTTCCGGAGGCCCGCCGTAAAATGGGAGTGTCCGCAATCAGTGGTTGGAGGCAGAAAAAATGACTACCGCATCTCCGCATGCACATGGCATTCACTTCGGACGAACAGATGTTCAGAATGTCGGCATGGGTGTAGGTATCGTCCTTGTAGTCGTGGGCATCCTGGGGTTCATCCCGGGCATCACGACGCAATACAGCTCATTGGCGTTCTTCGGACCTAGTTCCACAGCTCTGTTCCTGGGCCTGTTCCAGGTGTCGATGCTGCTGAACATCGTTCAGGTCGCCATTGGAGCCGCAGGCTGGACCATGTCCCGGAACGCTATGGGTGCCCGGAATTTCCTCATGGGCTTCGGCCTGCTGTACATCGTCCTTAGTGTCTACGGGCTCATCGTCGGCGTGGGGTCGGCGGCCAATTTCCTGTCGCTGAACACCATGGACAACTGGACCTTTATGGTGCTGGGCGTAGCAATGGTTGGCGCCGGTTGGCTGATGTCGAGGCATTTGGCTGACGACGCAAAATAACCCGGTAATCGATCACCGGGACAAAGGGAGCCGCGAATGAGTAACGTTTCATAGCAATCTGAAAATTCGTACTACCTGCTGGTGCAGTCGCCTCGCGGAAACGCAGCGGCTGCACCAGCTTTCTTGTGTCTGGAACCTGGGGGTGGCGCGGTGCGTCGTGGGCGCCGCCCCTTCGCCACAGATGGCCGCCATGCACCCCGCATAGCGGCCATCTCCGGCAAATCGCGCCCGCAAATCGCGCCCGTGAATCGCGGCCAGGCACTCCACCGTCCACAATTCACCGGCCTGGGCAGGCTGACGACGGCGGGACTTACGCGTCGTTGAGGTCGATGCCTTTGGTCTCCGGGAGCTTGAAGACGGCGAGCGCCGTGGCAATGCACAGAACGACGATGTAGGCGCTGGAGAGCCAGCCCAGGCTCCAGCTGTTGAAAAGTGCGTTCAGGTACGGCGCCGTGCCGCCGAAGATCGCCACGGACAAGGAGTAGGCAAATCCGATGCCCTGGGTGCGGATCCTGGTCGGGAAGTTCTCTGAGAGCACGGCAGCGAGCAACGCCCCCGGGATGGCCACGATGCACAGGGCCAGGGTGGCGGCGACGGCCAGCGTCCAGCCATCGCCCGTGATCATGCCCATCAGCGGGAACTGGGTGGCGACCATGGCCACCGAGAAGCCGATCAGCAACGGCCGGCGCCCCATCCGGTCGGAGAGCCGGCCCCAGAACGGCAGGGTGAGCAGGGCAATCGACTGTGCGATGACGGAGGCCCAATACGCCGTCTGGGGGTCCATCCCCCGCTGCGTGATGGCAAAGGTCGAGGCGTAGGACGTCCAGGTGTAGTGCGCCGCCGTGATTCCGGAGGTCATGGCGATCATGAGAAGGACTGCACGGATGATGGTCTTGCGCGGGACCGGCGCAACGTCGGCTGCAGCCGCTTTGGCCTCGAAAACTTCGCTCTCTTCCATGCCCTTGCGGAGGTAGAGCGCGGCCAGTGCCAGCACGGCCCCGAGCAGGAAGGGAATGCGCCACCCCCACTGGGCCACACCGGCCGCACCCAGCACGCTGGTCACCCCGCCGCCCACGACGTAGGCCAGCACCGAGCCGCCGAAGATGGCGACAAAGACGATGCTGCCCCACTGCCCGCGTTTGGCCGGCGGCGCGATCTCGGCGATGTAGGTGTTGGCCGTGGCGGATTCGCCGCCGTGGGCGAAGCCCTGGGCCACCCGGGCCAGCAGCAGGAGCACGGAGGCCCAGATGCCCACCTGGCCGTAGGTCGGCATCAGCCCGATCAGGAGCGAGCCGCCAGCCATGATCAGCATGGTGGTGATCAGGACAAACTTGCGGCCGCGCTTGTCCGCGATCCGGCCGAACACGATGCCGCCCAGCGGGCGCATCAGGAAGCCCACGGCGAAGACCGCCAGGGTGGAGAGCAGGGCCGAGACCGGGTCCTTGGAATCGAACATCGCCGCGGCGATGAACGGCGCGAAGACGGCGTAGGCGCTCCACTCGTACCATTCCAGGACGTTGCCGATCGTGCTGGCAAACATCGAACGCCGTTTGGAGTGTTGCCCGGTACGAGGCGGGGCAGCCTCAAGTCGGATGGTGCTTTCCATGGTGGTTCCTTCCCTTACTGCGCTGTATGAGGAATAGGGCCTTTAAGGCATGACGGAGGCAGCGGTGGCATGACGGTGGAGACCGTGGCGCCGCTTGCGCCCGCCGGCGGCGGATTTGGCCGCGCGCCGGCGGCGGGCTCGGGGGCTTACTTCAGGCGGGACGCGAGCCGTTCGGCGACGTCCAGCAGTTGCGGCACGCCGTGCTCCAGGGCGGCGCCGAATCCGGTGTCGCCCGGACGTTCGCCGCGCAGCCAGCGGGTGTATATCGCCTCACTGAAGATCGCCGCTTTCCACAGGGCCAGGGCCTGGTACCAGGGCAGGGGGGTGAGGTCCAGGGACATCCGCTCCTGGTACCGGTCGATCAGGTCCTGCCGCCGGAGGTAGCCGGGAAGCCGGGTGACCGGCGTCAGTTCCATGGTGGTGAACGGTTCGTCGGCGTCGGCGTAGGTCGCGGTCAGGTAGCCGAGATCGGCCAGCGGATCCCCCAGCGTGGCCATTTCCCAGTCGAGCAGCGCCGTCACCCGGGGCGGCCCGTCGGGGGCGAACATCAAATTGCCGGTGCGGTAATCGCCGTGGATCACCGCATCGCACTGGCTTTCCGGGCGGTTTTGCTCGAGCCAGGACGCCAGCCGTCCGACGGCGGGCAGGTCCCGTGTGGTGTTGACGTCCCACAACGACGCGAACCGGGCCACCTGGCGTTCGAGGTAGCCCTGGGGCCGGCCGATGCGGGCGATCTCTCCGGTGGAGACATCCAGGGAATGCAGATCCGCCAGGGTGTCCACCACCGCCTCGCTCGTGGCCCGGCGCGATTCCAGCGCATCGAGGTGCGGGGGGACCGTGTCGGTGAGGACTGTCCCGTTGAGGAATTCCATGACATAGAACGGAACACCGAGGACCGAGTCGTCCTCGCATACGGCAAGGATGCGTGGAACGGGCATGCCCAGCGGTGACAGCGCCAGCTGAATCCGGGCTTCCCGCACCATGTCGTGGGTGGACCTGGGCAATGGCGGCCGGGGGCCGCGGCGCAGGACGACGTCGGCCCCGTCCCGGCGCAGCCGGAAGGTCACGTTTGATTGTCCGTCCCCGATCCGCTCCCACTCGAGCCCGCCGGATCCCAGTCCTGCCCGGTCCATGTATCCGCGGACGTTGTCCAGGATGAGCAGCGGCGGCTGGGATAGTGCAGCGGCCTGCTCCGGCGTGTCGACCACCTCCGGCTGGGCCGGTGCGCCCGTCACAGCCGCGGGCCTCATGATCCGGCTCCTTCCGGGAACCGGGCGGCGCCCAGGAACGGTTCGCCGCCGGCAACGGCCCGGCGCCGGTGCGACGAGGCGCGCCGCGAGATGGCCCATTTGTGGGTCTCGTTGGCGCCGTCGTAAATCCTGAACGGGCGGACTTCGGCGGCGTACTGTGCCAGCGGGAGCCCGTCGGACACGCCGTCGCCTCCGCAGAGCTGGATGGCGCGGTCGATCACCCGGAAAACGGCCTCGGAGCAGTGCACCTTGGCGATCGAGGACATCGCGGAGCCGGCTCTGGGGTCCGAGACCAGGAGCGCGGCGGTCTTGGTGATGATCGCGTCCGAGGTTTCGATGTCGATCACGGACTGGGCGATCATCTCCTGGGCGATGCCCAGCTGCGCGATGGGTGAGCCGAAAATTTCGCGCGTGTCGGTCCGGTCCAGTGCGATGTCCAGCGAGCGCCGGGCCAGGCCGAGCCAGCGCATGCAGTGCGTGAGCCGGGCCGGTCCCAGCCGGACCTGGGCGTACTTGAAGCCGAGGCCGACTTCACCCAGCACCGCCTCGGGTCCCACAACCACTCCGTCGAAGTGCAGGTTCGGGTGGCCGCCGGCAATAGTCCGGTCAATGGTGTGGATCGGATTGCCGAGCCGGACACCGCGTGCGTCCATGTCCACCAGGAACATGGTGGCGCTGTCCGGCTCCGGCCCGGCATCCGGCGTCCGTGCCATGACGATCGCGAATCCGGCGTGCTCGGCTCCGCTGGTGAAGCGCTTGTGGCCCGAGATGATCCAGGAGTCACCGTCGCGGGTGGCGGTGGTCAGCAGCCCGGCGGGATCCGATCCCGCGCCCGGGTGGGGCTCGGTCATGCCGAAGCAGGAGAAGGTGTCGCCGGCCGCGAGCGGCGCCAGGTACCGCTTCTTCTGTTCCTCGGTGCCGATGATGTTCAGCATGTGCATGTTGCCCTCATCGGGGGCCATGCAGTTCAGCACGGCCGGCCCGATCGGGGAATAGCCGGCTTCCTGGAAGATCGGGGACCACTGGTCCACCGGCAGGCCCTGTCCGCCAAAGGCTGCGGGGACGTGCGGGGCGAACACGCCGGCGGCTTTGGCGGCCTCGCCAAGTTCGCGGCGGAGCCCGTCGTCCAGGCGCTCGCCCGGCCGCGGCTCCGCGGGCATCACCACGGTGCGGATGAAGTCGCGGGTGCGGAGCCGGAGGTCTTCGACGGCGGGGGGCAGGGAAGTCTGGTTCATGTGAGGTCCTTTCGGGCCGGTGGCTGAACGGCTGAAGCGCTGAAGTCGTGGGGCTAGGCGGTGCCGCCGGCGGTCAGCAGACCGCCGTCGACCGTGAGGATCTGGCCGGTGATCCAGGCCGCATCCGGGGAGGCGAGGAACACGACGGCGGCGGCCACGTCCTCGGGAACGCCGAGCCGCTTGAGCGGGTATTGCCCGGCGACTTCCGCTTCCTTGCCCTCGTAGAGTGCCTTCGCGAACTGGGTCTTGACCACGGCGGGGGCGACGGCGTTGACCCGGATCCCGGGCCCGAGTTCGACGGCGAGGGTGCGGGTCAGGTGGGACACCGCCGATTTGCTGATGCCGTAGAGCCCGATCCCCTCGGAGGGAGTGTCTGCGGTGACGGAGGAAATGTTCACCACGCAGCCGCCGCGGTCCCGGAAGCCCAGCCCGGGATGGGACAGTGCGCCCTGCACCCAGGCGAGGGTCCCGAAGACGTTCACATTGAAGACCTTGCGCGCGGCGTCGAGGTCCAGTTCGGCCAGCGGGCCGTAGACCGGGTTGATGCCGGCGTTGTTGACCAGGATGTCCAGGCCGCCGGTTTCGCGGGCAATTATGTCAAAGACGGCCTGCTGGTGTTCGGCGTTGTCCGCTTTGCCGGCGATGCCGAACGCGGTGCCGGCGGGGAAGGAAGCAACGGCTTCGTCGAGGGTTTCCTGGGTCCTGGCCGTCAGGATGACCCGCGCGCCTTCCGCCGCGAGCCGTCGGGCGATGGCCAGGCCAATGCCGCGGCTGGAGCCGGTCACGAGGGCGGTCTTGCCGTCGAGCCGGTGCGGGATGTTGCTCTGGGTCTGGTTCAGTCCGGTCACGTTCAGTCCTTCAGGTTCAGGCCGCGGAGTTCCCGCCGCTGGATCTTGCCGGTGTGCGTTTTGGGCAAATCGTTCAGGATGTAGAGCCGGCGCGGGTACTTGTAGGCCGCCATCCGCGCCTTGGCGAAGGAAATCAGCTCGGCATCCGTGGCATGTTCGCCGGCCTTAAGTGAGACATAGGCAACCACGGCTTCGCCGCTGTAGCTGTCCGGCTGGCCCACCACCGCGGCTTCGAGGACGGCGGGGTGTTCGTAGAGGGCGTCCTCGACTTCCCGGGGCCATACCTTGTAGCCGGACACGTTGATCTGGTCCTTCATCCGGTCCACGAGGTAGATCCAGCCGGCCGCGTCCATGATGGCGACGTCCCCGGTGCGCAGCCGGCCGCCGGGAATGGCGGCTGCGGTCTCTTCCGGTTTGTCCAGGTAGCCCGGCGTCACCTGCGGCCCGCTGAGCTCCAGCTCCCCCGGCTCGCCGTCCGGAACCGGTTCGCCGTCCGGGCCGATGACGCGGGCCATGAGATCCGGCAGCGGTACGCCGATGGCGAGCGTGCCGCTGCCGGGGTCCACCGGCGCCACCGAGCCGGGCGGCACCGCGATCACGGCCGAGGCCGTCTCGGTCATGCCGTACACATTGTGGATGTACCGGCCGAACCGTGCCCGGAAGGCCGCCACGGTGGCCGGCGGGATCGGAGCCCCGCCTGAGTAGATGTACTTCAGCGTGGCGAACTCCGCCGACGTCGCGTGGGGCAGGTCCAGGAGCGCGTTGAATGCGGTGATGGACCCAATGACGTGGGTGACGCCGTGCCTGCTGAAGGATTCCAGGATGACTTCGGGCCGGACCCGGTTGATGAAGACCAGGTTCACAGGATGGATCAGGGCCGTCACCGCGGTGGCCACGGCACCCGTGATGTGGAACAGGGGCGCCAGCGCGAGGATGACATCCCCGGCCGCCAGGTCCTGCCACTGCGCATAGCCCGTTGCCACGCTCAACACGTTCCGGTGGGTACCCAGGGCACCTTTCGCGGGCCCGGTGGTTCCCGAGGTGTACGTCAACAGGGCCACGCTGTCTCCGCTGACCGCTGCCGGGACGGGGACCTGGCCGGAACGCCGGCCGAGGATGGTGCGCAGGTCCTGGTCCTGGCGCTGAAGCCGTTCCGTCGAACGGAAGACGCGCGGATCATTTTCGCTCTGGAAGTCCAGGTCTGAAGTGGTGACCGCCCAGCCGACGCTGCTGTTGCGCAATGTTTCCGCAACGCTTTCAAGCTCGCTGTCCACGCACACGATCCCGACGGCGCCCGAGTCGTCGATGATGGTGCGGAGCTCTTTTTCCTTGTACATCGGGTTCAGCAACAGCGCCGTCCCGCCGGCCTTCCAGATCGCCAGCATGCACAGCGCGAACTGGGGGATGTTCTGCAGATAGATGCCGACGGCGCTTCCGGGGCCAACGCCCCGCTCCTGAAGTTCGACGCCGAGGGCATCGGCGAGCGAATCGACGTCGGATGCCGACAGCGACTGGTCGAAGTAGGTGACCGCGACTGCGTCCGGTGCAGAGCTGACCCGCCGGGCCCAGGCCTCGTTGATGGTCCGCGCGGCCGGCTCGGTGCGGGGTTTGACGCTCTCGGGATACAGGGCGGTCCAGGGTCGGTCTACGTTTTGGTTCACGGCGATGAGTCTCTTCTTCGTTGAACAGAGGTCAGTGAATCTCTTTGTGACTTAGATTTCTACTTTACCGAGCGCTCGCTCGGTTTCATCGAATATAGTGTAGATACACAACTACGGCAAGGGGTCATGGGGACATGGGCGGACAAGGTGTCACACATTCAACGGCGTCGGAGGCGGCAACCGTTACAGCGGGCACGGTGACTGCGGGCACCGGGACGGCGGGCACCGCCGGAGGGTGGCAGGATTTCTCTCCGCCTGCGCTCCGCCCGGTCCTGGCCGCCGCTTTGGCCTGCTTCATGGAAAACGGCTACCACGGGACCACCATCCGCCAGATCGCCACCCGGGCGGGCCTTTCGGTCCCCGGCCTTTACCATCACTTCGCGTCCAAACAGGCGCTGCTTGTGGCGCTCGACGCCGAAGCCATGCTGGAGCTGTGGACCCGGAGCACGGCGGCCCTGGCCGACGGTCCGCAGTCCGTGCTGGACCGGTTTGACCGGCTGGTCCGCTGTCTCACGCTGTTCCACGCACACCGGGGAGAACTCGCCTTCATCGCCCTCAGCGAGATCCGCAGCCTCGAGGGATCGGCCAGGGCGGACCACATCGCGGCCCGCGACCGCCAGCAGGCCCTGCTGAGCGGGATCATCGACGACGGTGTGGCCGCCGGGATCCTCGACGCACCCCACCCCCGCGAGACCAGCCGCGCCATCACCACCATGTGCACCGGCGTGGCCCAGTGGTACCGGATCGACGGCGCTCTCACGCCCGAGGAACTGGCGGACCGCTACGGCCGGCTGTGCCGCCTGACCGCCGGGGCCGTCGCGGGAGCCGTCGCGGGCAGCTGATTGGGCTTACCCCGGCGATTGGACCCGCCCGTTCGCCACAGATGGCCGCCATGATCCCCTCATAGCGGCCATCTGTGGCGAATCGCGGCCGCTAAGCACCCCCGCTTAGCGGCCGTTCCCGTCCAATAGCCCGCGCCGGCGGCAGCCGTCCTGCGAGAATGGCCCCATGACCGCCATAATCCTGGGCTGGAACCCGGACCGCTGGAACGCATGGAACTACCCCGCCATCGTCGGGCACGTCGCCGAGACCGGACTGTTCGTGGAGCCGTGGAGTGTGGGCCGCCACCGGAGCATCCCCGCCGGTGCGGACGCCTGGCTGCTGCTGCAGGGCAGGCACGGGCTTGGCCTGATCGGCCACGGCGCCGTGGTCTCGGAGCGCCCGGAGCCCGGGGAGACAAGCCTGTACGTGCAGGTGGCCTTCGACGCCCTCCTCCCCCTCGGCGAGCAGATCGCCGTCGACGTCCTCAAGGAGGCTGCGCCGGCAGTCCTGTGGGGCAGCGTTTACGGCTCCGGCCAGGCCGTCGATCCCGCCGAAGAGGCAAACATCCGCGCCCTGTGGGGTAGCTTCGGGCCTCGTCCCGGTCCCGACCCCACGCAACCAGTACCGGGCACCTACCCGGAAGGCGCCGTCGCCCGGGTCCAGGTCAACCGGTACGAGCGCAGTCCGGAAGCGCGGCGGGCCTGCATCGCGCACCACGGCACCACCTGCGCCGCCTGCGGGTTCTCCTTCGAGATCAGCTATGGCGGTATCGGCAAGGACTTCATCCACATCCACCACCTCGTGCCCGCCTCCCAGCTCGGCAGCGGCTACGAGTTGGATCCCATCACGGACCTTGTGCCGCTCTGCGCCAACTGCCATGCCATGGCCCACCAGGGCGTGGGGACACCGCGGACGGTCGCCGAGCTGAGGCGGATCATCGCCGGGGCCGGCTTCCTGCGCGGATCCACGGTGTCTCCCGGGGAGCTGGAAGCGGAACGGGCGGCCCGGCGGATGCTGGAGCCGCAGTAGCCCCGCTCCTGCCATTGCCCCCGGGGTGCCCGCATCATCCAATCGCTGGACTTTGCGGCGGGGAGCACATCAGACTGTCTACAACAGCTGGATTGGCGGCCCCGCACTTCCATGTTCTCGTCCGGCCGGGTTCTATCAGCTGCATCGTTGGGGGCGTTGCTGCAACACCTTTTCCAGCATCGTGAAAGGACCTGGTTATGCCGGATTTGTCAGCCTTCTTCCCGCTTTTGGCCACGCTCATCGGGGCGGCAATCGTCGTCGGCGTCCTGTGGCTGGCCACCAAGCTGATGTGGAAGGTAGCCGAGCCCAATGAGGCCCTCATTATCTCCGGCCTGACGCGGGGGACGCTGAACACCCGGGAAGGCATGGACTTCAAAATCGTCACAGGCAAGGGGGCACTCGTGTTTCCCGGGCTGCAGACAGTCAGGACCCTGTCCCTGACCCTCAATGAAACCGAACTGAAAGTCTCCTGCGTGACGTCGCAGGGCATCCAGGTGATTGTCGAAGGTGTTGTCATCTACAAGATCGGGGACGCTCCGCCTTTCATCGCCAACGCCGCGCGGCGGTTCCTCGGGCAGCAGCCGAAAATGGAAAGCCAGGTCTACAACGTGTTCGAAGGGCACTTGCGCTCAATCATCGGCTCCATGACCATGGAGGAAATCATCCGCGAGCGCGACAAGCTCGGTTCACAAGTCCGCAGCGCCAGTGGCGTTGAAATGGAAAAGCTCGGCCTGGTGGTCGATTCCCTGCAGATCAAGGACCTGCAGGATCCCACCGGGTATATCGAGAACATCGCCAAACCGCATATCGCCCAGGTCAAAATGGAGGCGCGGATCGCCGAGGCCACCAGGAACCGTGAGGCGGCGGAAAAGGAAGCGGAAGCGGAGGCGCTGATTGCTGATGCCCAGAGTATCTCTGCCATCCGGCAATCCGTGGCACAGGCCAACGCGGAACGGGCCAAGGCACAAGCAGCCCAGGCCGGGCCCCTCGCCGACGCGACAGCCCGCCAGCAGGTGGTGGTCCAGGAGACTGAAGTGGCCAAGCTCGAGGCGGACCGTGAGGAACAGAAACTGCAGACCAGCGTCCGGAAGCCGGCGGATGCCAAAGCCTATGCCAAGCGCACCGACGCCGAAGGTCAGAAGGCCGCAGACATCAGCGCAGCCGAAGCGCTGGCCCGGCGCACGGAACTCGAAGCACAGGTCAACGCCAGGCGGACGGAGCTGCAGGCCCAGGCCAATGCCACGGCGGCGGCGGCCGCGGCCGGAGCCACCCGGGTGACCGGCGAAGCGGAGGCGGCGGCCACGAAGGCCCGCGGTGATGCAGCCGCCTCCGCCATCAAAGCCAAGGCATTGGCCGAGGCGGACGGCATCAAGGCACGCGCCGAAGCCCTGGGAACCAATCAGGAGGCCGTCATTTCCCAGCAGCTGGCGGAAAACATGCCGGCCATCATCGCGGCAGCAGCCGAACCGTTTGCCCATGTCGGGCAGCTGACCGTCCTCAACGGAGGCGAGGGCATCAACAAGATGATCGGCGGAATCCTGGCACAGGTCGGCGATTACCTTCCGGCACTCAGATCGTCCCTCAGGAACGTCCGGGAGGATCCAAAGCGGCCCCCGAAAGCGCCGGATGCATGATGCATAGGGACGTTGACCGGAGCCTCACCGGCAGGATCGGACGGGTCACCGGCCGCATCGGGCCGGGCACCATCGGCGAAGTCATGATGCCGTTCCGTGGAGGAACCAGCGCGTTCCACGCCCACCCGTTCGACAAGACCAGCGTCTTCGCGGTCGGCGAGGAGGTCCTGGTCATCTACTACGAGCCGCCGCAGACCGTCTACGTTGATGAGCTCCCGGATGTCCTGAGGAAAGACACCCGCGGTTAAAGGCGCCACACGGAGTACGGCACGCTCGGCAAATTGCCCGCCATCCAGGGCGGCTCAGAGGGCTCCCGCGGGTTCCGGCCGCGTCCGTCGCGCAGGACCACCACCACCGTGCGGACCACACCCAGCAGCACGACGGCGGCCACGAGGATCAGGAAGACGACGATCGATCCGGACATTTCTGGAACACCCCTGGCTCCAATTTTACGGCCGATTTGTTGATCCGCACCGGGTGATGCCTGCACCCATTTGCCGTACTTGGCCGCTTCGCGGGGTGGTTTAGCGGCCATCTCTGGCGAATCGACGGCCGCGCCCCGGAGCATCAGGGGCCGCGGTCGGGGTGCGGGCGCCGACGCGGTGGCCAGGATGGACATGCCCATTCTTCGCTGCAACGACAGGGCACATAGGGACTATGTCCAGCCATTGGCGCGGCCGGAGGGCATGCCCAGCGGGCGGGGCGGCCTCGCAGCAGCGGCAGAGGTGGACATGCCCATTCTTCGCTGCAACGAAAGGGCATACAGGGACTATGTCCAGCCCTTCGCCCGGCCGGAGGGCATGCCCAGCGGGCGGGGCGGCCACCCAGCACCACAGGAGGACACGCCCAGTGGCCAACCCCAGATCCCGCCCTGTTAACCCACTCTTCCCTCCCCCGCCACACGCCTGACCCCACACCGACAGCCGGCCCCCGCACCGTGGAGGGGTGAGGATCGCAATTGTGGCCGAATCATTCCTGCCGCTGATGAACGGGGTAACGCACTCAATCCTGCGCGTCCTGGAGCATCTCCAGGAGCGCGGGGACGAGGTGCTGGTCATCGCGCCGTCCACCCAGGACAACGAGGCCCCGGACGAGGTCTACGGCGCGTACGTCCAACGGCTTCCCTCGGTTCCGCTGGCCGGCTACACGAACGTACGCGTGGCGATGGGCGGTGTCTATCGGGTCAAGCGAATCCTTGCCGAATACGCACCGGACGTGGTCCACCTCGCGTCACCGTTCGTGCTCGGCTGGCGGGCGGCCCAGGCCGCGCACCAGCTGGGGATCCCCACCATAGCCATCTATCAGACCGAGGTCCCCGGCTATGCCGGCCGCTACGGGGTCCCGTTCCTGGAGAACTGGGCCTGGAACCGGGTGGAGAACATCCACCTGCTGGCCTCCCGCACCCTGGTGCCCTCCAGTTTCGCGCTCAACCAGCTCCGTGGCCGCGGCATTCCACGGGTTGAAATGTGGCGGCGCGGCGTGGACACACAACGGTTCTGCCCGGCCAAGCGCGACGACGGCTGGCGGGCTTCCGCTGCTCCCGGCGGCGAGCGCATCATCGGCTACGTGGGCCGGCTCGCCGTCGAAAAGCAGGTGCAGGACCTCGCGGTGCTGGCCGATGTGCCCGGCACCCGGCTGGTGATCGTGGGCGACGGACCGCAACGGCGGGCCCTCGAGTCGGCCCTGCCGGACGCGGTGTTCACCGGTTTCCTCGGCGGCGAGGAGCTGGCCCGTGCCATCGCCTCCTTCGACCTCTTTGTCCACCCCGGCGAGTTCGAGACCTTCTGCCAGACCATCCAGGAGGCCATGGCTTCGGGCGTGCCGGTGGTGGCCACGGGCCGCGGCGGGCCGCTGGACCTCGTCGAGAACTCCCGCACCGGCTGGCTCTACGAGCCGGGCGACCTCGCCGCACTGCGGGCCCGGGTGATGGACCTGATGGGCGACGACGCCAAGCGCCGTGCGTTCGCCGCGGCGGCCCACGCTTCGGTCCAGGGCCGAACCTGGTCGGCGCTGGGCGATGAGCTGGTCCTGCACTACCGTGAGGTGGTTTCGGCGAGCACCGCCGGCCACAGTCGCCGTGGCGCCGCACTCAACCACCGCTGACCGCCCCGCGCGTTTTGGCCTGCGCGGCCACCCCGCTGAAACGCCCGGGCCCCGGCTTGGTCTCCGTGTCCCCTTGAGACCCCTATGATTTCCTGAGGGGAGGACTGTCTCAATGGAACATCTGTGGTCTCACATTCGTAGGGCGGCAGCCGCGTGACGGCTTCCCCGCGCCCGGCACCAAGCCCCGAGGCAGTGCTGGAATCCAGCCCGGACGCCCTCCTGGTGGTCGCCGAAGACGGCACCATCCTCCTGGTCAACGCCGCAACGGAACGTATGTTCGGCTACACCCGGGCCGAGCTGGTGGGCCAGGATCACCGTATGCTCCTGGCCGAGGGCTTCCGCAGCGGTTTCCAGCGCCTGTTCTTCGCCCTCCGCAAAGAGCTCGACGCCGGTACTGACCCCGCCGGCCTCCCGCCGGTGGAAGCCTACGGACTGCGCCGCGACGGCACCGAGTTCCAGGGCGAACTGACCTACGCCCTGCTCACCACGCGCCAGGGCGTAGGCCTGCGCCCGGACCGGAACGCCAACCCCGCCACCCCCGCCGAACCCATCTGCATGGCCGTCACCGTCCGGGACACCTCCCACCGGACGGAAGTGGACGCGGGTCTCCGCGAGGCCATGTCCCTGCTGAGCGCCACGCTGGAATCCACTGCCGACGGCATCCTCGTGGTCAGCGCCGAGGGCCAGATCGCGGGCGTCAACAACCAGTTCGTCTCGATGTGGGGCATCCCCCGGGAACTGCTGGCCACCCAGGACGACGACGCCGTGCTGGGCTTCGTCCTGGACCAGCTCAAGGACCCCGCCCAGTTCATCGAAAGGGTCACCGCGCTCTACGCCGATCCCGTGGCGGAAAGCCATGATGTCCTGGATTTCCTCGACGGCCGGACCTTTGAACGCTACTCCCGCCCGCAGCTGGTCGCGAACCAAGTGGTCGGCCGCGTCTGGAGCTTCCGCGACGTCACCCCTACCCGGATCGCGCAGGACCAGATCACCAAGGCCATGGCCGATCTTGCCGAGCAGGCGGCCCAGCTCAAAGCCCTTGCCTTCCAGGACCCCCTGACCGGCCTGTCCAACCGCCAGCTCTTCAACGACCACCTCGCGGCCGCCCTGCGCGGGCCGTGCGGCACCGCCGTCGACGTCCTGCTCCTGGACCTTGACGACTTCAAGGAAGTCAACGACATTCTCGGCCACCACGCCGGTGACCAGATGCTGATCGAGGTGGGACGGCGCTTGCGCACCTGCGTCCGCCCGCACGACGTTGTAGCACGCCTGGGCGGTGACGAATTCGTGGTGCTCCTGGTCGGCTCACCGGATCCCGAGGCCGTCGCCGAGCGGATCGTCGCGACCCTGCGGACGCCGCTCTGGATCGACGGGACCATGCTGCGGCCCAGCCTGAGCCTCGGCCTGGCGTCGATCGGCGAGGACACCGGCGCCTCCGAACTGCTGCGCCGCGCCGACGTCGCGATGTATGCCGCTAAAGCCGCCGGCAAGAACCGGTACCTGCGGTTCCGTCCCGAGATGATGAAGTCCCTCGTGCAGCGCACGGAGATGGTGTCCGGGCTGCGGCTGGCCGTGGACAGCGGCCAGATCGAGGTGTACTACCAGCCGATCGTCTCCATCAGGCTGGGCGTCGTAGTGAAGGTCGAGGCGCTGGCCCGCTGGAAGCGCGACGGCGAGATCGTCCCGCCGCAGCAATTCATTCCGGCCGCCGAGCGCAGCGGCCTGATAGTCGAGATCGGCACCGAGGTGTTGCTCAAGGGCTGCACCGACCTGAAGCCCTGGCTCGCCGAAGACGCCACCCGTTCCCTTGCCGTGAACGTCTCCGGCGTGCAACTGCAGCACGGCGACTTTGCCGAGCTGGTGCTGGCGGTGACGGCGTCCTGCGGGGTTGATCCGCGGCAGCTGGTGCTGGAAGTCACCGAGAGTGTGTTTTTCGACGACGACTGCCACGTGATCCAGCAGCTCACCACTCTCCGCAACGCCGGGGCGCGGGTGGCGCTGGATGATTTCGGCACCGGCTACTCCTCGCTGGGCCGGCTCCAGGATTTGCCCGTGGATACCCTGAAGATCGATCAGTCTTTCGTCTCCATGATCCACACGGGTACGGAGAAGCTGCCGATCCTGAGCGCCATGATCGGTATGGCCCACGGGCTCGGGCTGAACGTCACCGCGGAGGGTGTGGAGACGGCGGCACAGGCCGAATACCTGATGAACCTGGGCTGCGATTCCCTGCAGGGCTTCCTGTTCTCCGGCCCCGAACCCGGGTCCGCTTTGGGGCCCGCTATCGCCCGATCGGCCCAGGCCTTCGCCGGGCTGCGGGGCGGCCGGGTCTCCGGAAACCGGTGACCCGGAAGCGCGCATCAAAGTACTGGATGCCGAGGTGCTGGACACGGGGCCCGGGCACCCTATGATTCAGTGAAACGCATTGCCCGCGGCGTCGCCGCCGGGTTTGTTGACATCCGTTGCTTTGGGGGGCCGGTATCGCCATGGGATCTGGGAATGAAGAGAGCCTGCTGGAGCAGAGTCCCGATGCTTTTTTGCTGCTGACCGCGGCCGGAACCATCGCGTTCGTGAATTCGGCGGCGGAGTGCCTCTTCGGCTACCGGCGCGATCAGCTCCTGGGCGTCCAGCACAACATCCTGCTCTCCGAGGACGAACGCGGCGGGTTCCTCCGCGTCCTCGGCCGGCTTGGCCGGGGCAGCCTGGCCGGCAAGCGCCCGTTCGCGGCGGCAGGCCGGCGCAGTGACGGCACCGAAATGGCCCTGGAGATCACCTGCTCGCTTGTAACGTTCGACGGCGGCACTGCCGTGGCGGTCGCCGTCCGCGACGGCAGCCACCGGGAAGACACCGATTCCGGCCGCCGTCTGGCTGTCTCCCTGCTGGACGCCACGTTGGAAACTACCGCCGACGCCATTGTTGTGGTCTCCAGCGAGGGGCTGATCACCGGCATCAACGACCAGTACCTGAACCTCTGGGGCATGCGGCCGGAGATCATCGCGGCCGAGGACCCGATGGCCCTTGTCAGCTTCATCACCGAGCAGCTGGTGGATCCGGCGTACTTCCTGGCGAAGGTCACCGCCCTGCACGCGGACCGGGTGATGCAGAGCCATGACGTGCTGGAGTTCAAGGACGGCCGCACCGTGGAACTCTTCTCACGCCCGCAGAAGGTGGCGGACAAAATCGTGGGGCGGATCTGGAATTTCCGCGACATCACCTCGCGCCGCAACGCCCAGGACCAGGCCCGCCAGGCGATGGAGGAACTCGCCGAACAGGCCGACAAGCTCAAGGAACTGGCCTTCCAGGACCCGCTGACGGGCCTGGCCAACCGGATGCTCTTCAACGAACGCGCCGCCGCCGCGCTGCTCACGCCCGGGCCCGTCCACATGCTGCTGCTGGACCTGGACGACTTCAAAGAGGTCAACGACGTCCTCGGCCACCACGCCGGGGACGAGATGCTGGTGGAAATTTCCCGGCGGCTGCAGCAGTGCGTGGGTCCCCACGGCACCGTCGCGCGGCTGGGCGGGGATGAGTTTGTGGTCCTGCTGGTCGACTGCCGGGACGCCGACACCGTCGCGCAGCGGATCGTCGCCACCCTGAATGCCCCGGTCTCGATCGAGGGCACCCTGATGCGCCCGGGCCTGAGCCTGGGGGTGGCCTCACGGGAGGTGGGGACCATGACGTCCTCGGAGCTGCTGCGGCGGGCTGACCTGGCCATGTATGCGGCCAAGGAAGCCGGCAAAAACTGCTACGTGCACTTCCGGCCGGAAATGCTCGCCGCGCTGCTGGAACGCACCCAGCTCACCGCGGGGCTGCGCCGCGCCGTCGAGCTCGGCCAGATCATGGTCCACTACCAGCCGGTGGTCTCCACCGAGCAGCTCGAGGTGGTGCAGTTCGAGGCTCTGGCCCGCTGGGAGCGGGACGGGCAGCTGATGGCCCCGGACGATTTCATCCAGGCCGCCGAGCGCAGCGGCCTGATCCGCGACATCGGGGCCGAGGTGCTCCGGCGAAGCTGCACCGAGCTGTCACCGTGGCTCTCGGGGGATCCCTGCCGGACCCTGGCCGTGAACGTCTCCGGCGTGCAGTTGCAGCACCGCGACTTCGCGGAGCGGGTGCTGGACATCGCGGCCTGGAGCTCCGTCGATCCGCACCAGCTGATCCTGGAGGTGACGGAAAGTGTGTTCTTCGATGCCCACTCCCACGTCATCCAGCAGTTGGAGGGCCTGCGCAGCGCCGGGATCCGGGTGGCCCTGGACGACTTCGGGACGGGCTATTCCTCGCTGGGCCGGCTGCAGGAGCTCCCGGTGGACATCGTCAAGATCGACAAGTCCTTCGTCTCCATGTTGCGTACCGGCGCTGAGAAGCTGCCCATCCTGACCTCGATGATCCACATGGCCCGGAGCCTGGGCCTGAAAGTCACCGCCGAGGGCATCGAGACGCCGGCCCAGGCCCGCTACCTGATGGACCACGGCTGCGATGCCCTGCAGGGCTTTATGTTCTCCCGCCCGGAGCCCGAATCCCGGCGCGAACTCGCCATCCGCAACTCGGTGGCGGCCATCGCGGCGCTCGAGGGCATCCCGCTGGCGGGATAACCGTGCTGAAACATTCTGCCGCGGCATGATGCGCATCACGCCGCAGCGGGCCGCACGGCATATGATTTGTGAAGCGCAGCCCACCATGTTCTTCGCAAGGTGCCGGCAATCCGTATCCGTCGCGTGGGGGCAGGCAAAACATCATGGACTCAGGGTTCGCACAACTACTGCTGGAACACAGCCCGGATGCACTGCTGGTCCTCGACCCGGACGGGTCCATTTCCTTCCTGAACACAGCCGCGGAGCGGCTCTTCGGCTACTCCCGCACCCAGCTCATCGGCGCCGACCACAGCCTGCTGCTGGCCGAGGCTTCGCGTGAGGACTTCCATGCTGTCCTGACCGGTGTGGGCGCCACCGCGGCGCACCTCTCCCAGGCCTTCACCGGTTCCGGCCGCCGCGCCGACGGCTCCGAGTTGCCGGTCGAAATCATGTGCTCGCTGATTCCAGCCCAGGCGGCCACGGGCTCCGGTCCCCCGTCCGTCGCGCTGTCGGTCCGCGGCACGGTGAACCGTCCGGTTCCGTCATCGGACGGCCGCCCGGGCTACGCCGCCGCCGCCGCGGCAGACGCCGGGGCGCCCCGCCGTCGCACTGCTGCTGCTTTCCCCGCCGTTCCCGCGGCGTTTGCCGAGCACGACGACGAGCTCAAGGCCGGCGTGCTGCGTGATCCGCTCACCGCACTGCCCAACGGGACCCTGTTCAATGAACGCCTCGCCGCGGCCCTGCGCCGGCCGGACCCGGTGGATGTGCTGCTGCTGAACCTGGACGATTTCAAGAGCCTCAACGACATGCTGGGACGCTCGTCCGCGGATGAACTGCTGGTGGAGGTCGCAAGCCGGCTGCGCAACTGCGTCCGCCCGCACGACACCGTGGCCCGGCTCGGCGGCGACGAGTTTGTGGTGCTGCTGACCGAATGCCTCAACGCGGACGCGGTGGCCACGCGGATCGCCGAGTCCCTGTACGAGCCGCTGCGCGCCGGCGGCTCCGTGGTGCGGCCCGGCGTGAGCATGGGCCTGGCCTCGAAGACGGCGAACACTTTGGACGGCGCCGAGCTGCTCCGGCAGGCGGACGCGGCCATGACTGCGGCCAAGTCCGGGGGCAAGAACACCTGGTTGCGGTTCCGGCCGGCGATGCTGAACACGGCGGCGCACAAGGCCGACGGCGAGACCGGGCTCCGCCACGCCGTCGAGCTGGGCCAGATCTCGGTCCACTACCAGCCCGTGGTGTCGCCCGGCCTCGGTTCGGTGGTGCAGTTCGAGGCGTTCGCGCGCTGGGAACGGCACGGCCGGCTGGTCCCGCCCAATCAGTTCCTTCCCGTCGCGGAGCAGAGCGGGCTCATCCGCGAAATCGGCGACGAGGTCATGCGCCGCGCGTGCGCCGAGATCCGCCCCTGGCTCGCCGGCGACGCCGCGCACAGCGTCGCGGTGAACGTCTCGGGCCTGCAGTTCCAGAACCGCGACTTCGGCACGGACGTGCTCGCAATCGTGGCCGCCACCGGGGTGAACCCGCGCCAGCTCACGCTGGAACTGACCGAAAGTGTGTTCTTCGACGCCGGGTCCGACATCCTGCGCCAGCTGCGCCAGCTGCGGGAAGCCGGGGTGCGGATCGCGATGGACGACTTCGGGACGGGCTATTCCTCGCTGGGGCGGCTCAAGGAGCTGCCCCTGGACATGGTCAAGATCGACCGTTCCTTTGTGGCGATGATCAAGACCGGCCAGGAACAGCTGCCGTTCTTTGCCACCATGATCAACGCAGCGCACCACCTCGGTCTGAAGGTCACTGCCGAGGGCATCGAGACGCCGGCCCAGGCCAGGTACCTGATGGACCGCGGCTGCGACTCGCTGCAGGGTTACCTGTTCGCGAAGCCGGCCCCGGCCAGTGAGCTTGCCGGGACGATGGAAAGCGCCCTGACTGCGATCGACAGGGTCGACGCCGCGCGCTGACTCCGGTTACCCCCGGCTACCCCCGCTGATCGAGCTTGTCGAGATCCAGGGCCACCAGCGCCTCGCTGCGCTCCCACAGCTCCCGCGCGAGCTCCGCGTCGTACGCCTGCTTGTTGGCCTTCGCGAGGGCCCGCTTGGCGTAGTAGGCCCCGGAGATCCAGTCCTGCCCGGGCGTCGCCGTGGCGAGCCAGAGCAGCGTGTCGGCGCCCTGTTCGGGGCTCAGCAGGAAACGGTTCAGAATCGTCTTGTAGGCGTGCCGCATGGGGCTCGTGGAATCGGCCGCGAAATTGGTGGCCACGACGCCGGGGTGGAACGCCGCCGTGGTGATACCCTCCGCCGCGTAGCGGTTGTTCAGTTCGCTGGTGAAGAGGATGTTGGCGAGCTTGGCGGTGCCGTAGGCGCGGTTGGTGGAGTAGCCCGTGGCCGCGTTGAGGTCCTCCACGTCCAGTTTGCCGAAGCCGTTGGCGGCGCTGGCGGTATTGATGACCGTGGCGTTGCTGGCGGTGAGCACGTCCATCAGCTCGGTGGTGAGCAGGAACGGTGCCAGGTGGTTGATCTGGAAGGTCTTCTCGTGGCCGTCCACGGTGAGCTCGCGCTTGCCCAGGATCCCGCCGGCATTGTTGGCCAGGACGTCGATCCGCGGGTACTTCTCCTTCAGCTGCGCCGCAAGCTGGCGCACCTGGGCCAGCTCCGCAAAGTCCGCGACGAAATAGTCCGCGCCGATCTCCTTCGCAACTTTCTCGGTCTTCTCCGCTGACCGCCCGACGACCACCACGCGGTCCCCTTGTTTGCTCAGGGTCCGCGCGGCGGACGCGCCGATCCCGTCGCTGGCGCCGGTGATAACGATGGTCCGCTGGGTCATAAAAAGTCCTTCGAAGGGAGGAGGGTGGCACTGGTACAACGACGCCGGGCCGGCTTGTGTTCCGCTTTTGGGTGGGGGGTTAAATGCGGGAGAGCCTCCAGACTGTGTCTGGAGGCTCTCGACCACTATTTTGTAAATAGTGTCCGGCGGTGACCTACTCTCCCACACCCTCCCGGGTGCAGTACCATCGGCGCTGTGG